>NZ_JAEUMN010000152.1 GCF_016793225.1 Phenylobacterium sp. | reverse complement strand
GAGCGCGGCCTTGTAGGCCTCGGTCTCCACGACCGGACGGTGCTCGATCGAAAGCTCGGCGGCGACGCGCTCGGCCTGGCGCTGATTGTCGTCGACGATGAGGATCCGGCCGCCCGAACCGCCCAGGCGCGAGGCGGCGCCGGCGATGACCCCCATGCGGCGACCGGAGGCCTCGCGGTCGCGCAACTCGTCGATCACGGCCTTCAGGCGCACCAGGCTGCGAACGCGCGCGAACAGCATCACGTCGTCGATGGGCTTGGTCAGGAAGTCGTCCGCGCCGGCCTCCAGGCCCGCGACACGGTCCGCGCGGCCGTCGAGGGCCGTGACTAGGACCACGGGGACGTGGCGGGTCTCGGGGTCGTCCTTCAGTCGCCGGCAGACCGCGAAGCCGTCCATGCCGGGCATCATCACGTCGAGCAGCACGATGTCCGGCCGCTCGGACGCGGCGATGGCCAGGGCCGTGGGCCCGTCGCAGGCCGTCAGCACGTCGTAGTACTCGGCCGAGAGCTTGGCCTCGAGCAGGCGGACGTTCGATTCGATGTCGTCGACGACCAGGATGCGGGCGGACATGGGCGGCTAGCTCAGGAGCCGCTTGATGGTCTCGAGGAAGTGGGTCACCGAGATGGGCTTGGAGATGTAGGCCTCGCAGCCGCCCTCACGGATCCGCTCCTCGTCGCCCTTCATGGCGAAGGCGGTCACCGCCACCACCGGGATATGGGCGAGGTCGTCGTCTTCCTTCAGCCACTTGGTGACTTCCAGCCCGGAGATCTCGGGCAGCTGGATGTCCATGAGGATCAGGTCGGGCTTGTGCTCGCGGGCAAGCGACAGCGCCGCCAGCCCCTCGCGGGTCTCGAGGGTCTCGTACCCCTGGGCTTCGAGCAGATCATGAAAGAGCTTCATGTTCAGCTCGTTATCCTCGACGATGAGGACTTTCTTGGCCATTCAGGACCCGACAGCGTGCTCGAGGCCAAGCCGGTTCTCGGCCCTCCCCACCCTGCGGATGGTTATCGGGTGCTATATCCTTAAACTTCGTTATCCGCGTCGCGAGGCAACCCCGCCGTGTCCCAGCCTCCCCCGATCCCGAACCTGACCGCGCTGGGCCTGGCGGCCGAACGCCCGCTGGTGCTGATCGACGTGGACGAGGTGCTCGGCCTCTTCATGCAGGGCTTCGGCGACTTCGTGGCGCAGCACGGCTACGAGATGCGGGTCGAGCGCTTCGCCCTCTTCCAGAACATCTATCCGCCGGGCTCGGACCAGCACATCGACATGGAGACCGGGCGTCGCCTGTTCGACGCGTTCTTCGCCACCCACTGCCACGAGATCGAGCCCGCGCCCGGCGCCATCGCGGCCCTGAACCGGCTGCACCGGCACGCCGAGATCCTGATCCTCTCCAACGCGCCACCCCAGGGCGAGAAGCTGCGCGCGGCCTGGCTGGCGAAGCACGGCATGGAGCATCCCCTGGTGCTCAACTCGGGGCCCAAGGGTCCGATCGCCAAGGGCCTCGTCGCCCAGACGCTGCACCCCACGGCCTTCGTGGACGACCTGCTCCCGAACCTCGACTCGGTGGCCGAGCACTGCCCGGAGACGGCCACGTTCCAGCACGTGGCCGACCTGCGGCTGCGCCCCTTCGCGCCCCGCTCGGACCGCCACCCGCGCATCGACGACTGGGCCGAACTGGGCGAGGCGCTAGAGGCCGCCGTCCGGCGCTGACGGGAGCCGGCCGCCACAGGCCCTGGTTTCCGGACGGCTGAGCTCCCACTCTTGTTGGGAGCCAGGTGGTGGGCGTGGATCGAGACACCGGGATCATCGCTGCGGACGGCGTGACGCTGGCGGGCGCCCTCGCCGGGCCGGCCCGCGCCGAGATCGGCGTCCTGATCCTGAGCGGATCGGGACCGCTCGATCGGAACTCGGACATGCCGGGCCAACCGCTCGGCGTCGCGAGGGCGCTCTCGGAGGAACTGGCCCGAAGAGGAGTCGCCAGCCTCAGGTTCGACAAGCGTGGCGTGGGCGGCTCACAGGGGACCTATCTGACCACGGGCTTTCATGACGAGACCGCCGACGCCGGGGCGGCCCTGGCCGCGCTCGGCG
>NZ_JAEUMN010000132.1 GCF_016793225.1 Phenylobacterium sp. | reverse complement strand
CGCGCGGCGGCGGTTCAGACGTCGCGCAGGACGTCGGCGAGGAGGCGGCCCTCGGCGCGGCGGTTCGACCCGGCGCGCCAGGCGACCACGATCTCGCGCACGGCATGCTCGGCCGCGATCGGCTTGACCGCCACGTTGGCGGCCCGGGTGAGGCCCGCCTCCACGGCCATCTCGGGCAGGAAGGTCACCCCCAGCCCCGAGCCCACCATCTGCACCAGGGTGGGCAGCGAGGTGGCGGCGAACGGCTCCTCGCCGATCCCGGCGCGCGGCGGCGAGAGCTTGCAGGCGGACAGGGCATGCTCGCGCAGGCAGTGGCCGTCCTCGAGCAGGATCAGGTTCTCGCGCTCCAGGGCCTCGGGCGTCGCCGACTGCGCCCGCGCCAGCGGATGGTCGGCCGGCATGGCGGCCAGGAGCTCGTCGTCGGCCACGTGCGCCCACTCCAGTCCAGCCATGTCGTAGGGCAGCGCGATGAGGGCCGCGTCCAGCCGGCCGGCCTTCAGCTCGGCGATCAGGCGCTGCGTCAGGTCCTCGCGCAGGAACAGGCGCAGGCGGGGGAAGCGCTGCTTCAGCAGGGGCAGCGCGCCCGGCAGCAGGAACGGCGCGATGGTCGGGATGACGCCCAGGCGGAAGCGGCCGGTCAGCGGCTGGCCCGCGTTCTTGGCGGACTCGACCAGTTCCTCGGCCTCGTTGAGGATCACCGTGGCGCGGCGCAGCGCCTCTTCGCCGACCGGCGTCAGGATCACCCCCGTGCGGGCGCGGTCGACCACGGGCGCGCCCAGGGTGCGCTCCAGCTCCTGGATGCCGGCCGACAGGGTGGGCTGGGTGACGTGGGCGGCCTCGGCCGCCTTCCCGAACGCCCCGTGCTCGGCGAGCAGTTTCAGGTACTGCAGCTGGCGGATCGTCGGTAACATAGAGCCACCCTATTCAAATCCCAAAAACTATCAATTGGAATAGTGGACCCCGACACCCTATCTCCCGTTCCGACGCGACGGCGCACCCGCGTTTCGCCAAGAAACTCAAGGAGTTGTCTCTCATGCTGGGTATTGGTCAGACGCTGCCGGACTTCAAGGTCGTGGGTGTGAAGCCCAAGTTCATGCGCCACGAGGAGAACGGCGAGAGCGCCTTCGAGACCCTCACCAAGGAGAGCTTCCCCGGGAAGTGGAAGGTGATCTTCTTCTACCCGAAGGACTTCACCTTCGTCTGCCCGACCGAGATCGCCGAGTTCGCCCGCCTCAACCGCGAGTTCGCCGACCGTGACGCGGTGGTGATCGGCGGCTCCACCGACAACGAGCACTCCAAGCTCGGCTGGCGGCGCGAGCACCCGGACCTGCGGGAACTCGCCATCTGGAACTTCGCCGACAACGGCGGCCGCTTCGCCCGTGACCTGGGCGTGCTGAACGAAGACGAGGGCGTCGCCCAGCGCGCCACCTTCATCGTCGACCCGGACAACGTGGTTCAGCACGTCTACGTGACGAATCTCAATGTGGGCCGCAATCCGCAGGATACGCTCCGCGTGCTGGACGCCCTGCAGACCGACGAGCTCTGCCCGTGCAACCGCTCGGTTGGCGGCGAGACGCTCAAGGCCGCGTAGGCGACCGACTTCCCCTACCCGAGGCCGCGAACGCACACACCCGCGGCCACGGCGACTGCCCCGAGGCGCTCACCTCCCCCGAGCGCCTCGGGGTCTTTCCCGACATTCCGGAGACGACCATGTCGCTCGACACCCTGCGCGACGCGCTGCCCGCGTACGCCAAGGACATCAGCCTGAACCTCGGCAGCCTCGCCTCCGAGACCACGCTCAACGATCAGCAGAAGTGGGGGGCGTTCGTCGCCTCGGCCCACGCCATCGGCCAGCCCGCCGTGATCCAGGCGGTGGAAGCGGCCGCCGACGCCGCCGGGCTCTCGGCCGAGGCCAGGACCGCCGCCAAGGCCGCCGCGGCGATCATGGGCATGAACAATGTCTACTACCGCTCGCTGCACCTGCTCTCGAACGGCGAATACCGCACGCTGCCGGCCCGGCTGCGCATGAACGTGCTGGCCAATCCGGGGGTCGAGAAGGCGGACTTCGAGCTATGGTCCACGGCCGTCTCGGCCGTGAACGGCTGCGGCATGTGCCTGGACGCCCACGAGGCCGAGTTGAAGAAGCACGGCGTGCCGGCCCAGCAGATCCAGGCGGCGCTGCGCATCGCCGCCGTGGTCAACGCCGCCAGCCGCGTGATCGCCGCCGAACAGGCGCTGGCGGCCTAGGGGCGTTGTCGCCCCGCGGAGGCGCAGGCGGGACTTAGCGTGGTCCGGAGACGACGACTTTCCCGAGATGCTGGCCGCTCTCGAGGTAGCTGAGGGCGCCGCGGGCGTCTTCGAACGCGAACGTCCGATCGATGACAGGCTTCAGGCCCACGCCGACGGCGGCCCGAATGAGCTCCAGCAGGCCCGAGCGGTCGCCGACCGTGATGTTGCGGAAGCTGGCGCCGCTGAGCTTGAGCTGGAAGAAGTCGATGCCGGGGTTCTCGGTGCTGAGGAAACCGATCGAGGCGATCTCGCCGCCGACCGCGACGGCCTTGAGGGATTGGGCGATCGTCCCGGGACCCCCGACCTCCACGACCCGATCCACGCCGCGGCCTCCGGTCAGGGCGCGGACGCGGCGCCCCCAGTCCGCGTCCTGGCGGTAGTTGACGATGTGGGTCGCGCCCAGGGCCCGCAGTCGCTCGGCCTTGCTGTCGGCCGAGGTGGTGGCGATCACGGTCGCCCCCAGGGCGCGCGCCAGCTGCAGGGCGAAGATCGACACGCCGCCGCTGCCCTGGACCAGGACGGTGTGGCCGGCCCGGACCGGCGTCGGGCCGGCGAGCGCGGTCCAGGCGGTGAGGCCCGCGCATGGGAGGGTGCAGCCCTCCTCGTAGGTGAGCGAGTCCGGCAGGGCGACGACCGCCTCCTGACTCACCGCCTTCAGCTCGCAGAGCCAGCCGTCGCTCTCGGCGCCGTAGCTGTCGGCCTGGATCGTCGCCGGCATCTCGCCGCCGAACCATCGCGGGTGGAACGCGCCCACGACCCGGTCGCCGACCTTGAAGGCCGTGACCTGCTCGCCGACGGCGACGATCTCCCCGGCGGCGTCGCTGACCGGGATGAGGCCGGGGACGGCCTTGCGAGGATAGCGCCCGCGCACGATGGCGAGGTCGCGATAGTTCAGAGCGACGGCGCGGATGCGCACCAGCACCTCCCCGCGCTGCGGCCGGGGATCCGGTTCTTCGTGCAGCCGCAGGGCGTCGATGTCGCCGAAGCTCTCGAGGCGGTAGGCCTTCATGCGTCGCCCTGGCTTGCGGTGGCGTCTTCGCCCGCCCCCACGCCGAACTCCGCCAGGATCTCGTCGGTGTGTTCGCCCAGCTTGGGAGGGTGGCGGCGGATGTTGCTGGGGGACCTGGAGAACTTCACCGGGGGCTTCATGAGGCGGTAGGCGCCGAGGTCCGGATGGTGGTGCTCCTGGAAGAAGCCGACGGCCGCGAGGTGCGGGTCGGCGTCCAGGTCCTCGAGGGTGTTGGTCTTCACCACCGGGATCGACAGCGGCTTCAGGATATCCAGCCACTCCTGGGTGGTCTTGGTGGCGGCGGCCTGCTCGATCAGGCCGTAGAGCTCGCGGGTGTGCTTCGCGCGGGTGGCGTAGTCGGCGAAGCGGGGATCGTTCTTGACCTGCTCGCCGAAGCCGGCGGCGTCGAAGAACTGGTCCCACTGCCGGTCGGTGTAGGGCAGGAGGCCGATGTAGCCGTCCTTGGTCCTGAACGGCTTGCGGTTGGGGTTGATGACCCGCTGGTAGCCCCACTGGCCCGTGGGCGGCTGGAAGGTGTGGTCGTAGAGGTGCTCGACCAGCAGGAAGCTGGTGACGCACTCGAACATCGGCACCTCCACGAACTGGCCCTCGCCGGTGCGCTGGCGGTGGAAGAGCGCGGCGGTGACCGCCTGGGCGAAGAAGAGGCCCGAGACCTTGTCGGCCACCAGGGTGGGCAGGATGCGCGGGACAGGGTTGCCGTCGGTGCGCGGCAGGACGTCGGCGAGGCCGCTGGCCGACTGGATCAGGTCGTCGTAGGCCGGCTCGCCCGCATAGGGGCCGTCCGAGCCGTAGCCGGCGGCATGGACGAAGACGATGTCCGGCTTGATCGCGCAGACGTCCTCGTAGGCGAGGCCCAGGCGTTTCATGCCCTCGTAGCGGATCGAGGAGGTGAGCACGTCGCACGAGGCGATGAGCCGGTGGAGGGCCTTCTTCCCGCGCTCGGTCTTCAGGTCGAGCAGGATCGAGCGCTTGTTGCGGTTGATGGTGAGGAAGATGGGGCCGAGGCCCTTGGGCGCGCCTTCCGGCAAGTGGCCCGCCCACCGCATGATGTCGCCGCCGTCGCCGCGGCCCGAGCCGGGGTCTTCCAGCTTGATCACGTCGGCGCCCTGGTCGGCGAGGATCTGGGTCCCGTAGGCGCCGTTCACCACGCTGGTGAGATCGAGGATGCGGACGCCGGACAGCGGGCCGGTCGGCTTCGCGCCCATTCGGCTGGGTTCCGTCACGTTACGCCTCCCCACTGCGGCTTCGACCGTTATGATGCGGGCTACAACAGCAGTGACGTTGGGGGAAGCCAGTGGACTTCGAGCTCTCGGAAGAGCACCGCATGCTCAAGGACCTGGTGGCCCGGTTCGTGAAGGACGAGCTGATGCCGCTGGAAGCCGGCGTCATGCAGCGCGAAGCCGAAGGCCAGGGCCTGAAGCTGTCGCCCGAGGACCACGCCCGCCTGGACAGGAAGGCGCACGAGCTGGGCCTGTTCGGCCTGGACGCGCCTGAGGACGTGGGCGGCTCGGACCTGCCGATGACGGCGATGGTGGGCGTGGAGGAGGAGATCGGGCGCTGCGTGACGCCCTACACCCTGCCGCCGGACAGCCCGAACCTGCGGATGCTGATGGCGACGGTGAACGACCGCCAGCGCGAGGCGTACCTGGCGCCCTACGTCGCCGGCAAGCTGAGCTCGGCCATCGGCATCTCCGAGCCGGGCGCGGGGTCCGACCCCGCGGGCATGACCACCTTCGCCCGGCGCGACGGCGACGACTGGGTGATCAACGGCCGGAAGATCTGGATCACGCGGGCGGCGGAGTCCGACTTCACCATCCTGATGGCGGTGACCGACAGGGAGAAGGGCGCCCGGGGCGGGATGAGCGCGTTCCTGGTCGACAAGGGCACGCCCGGCTTCAACATCCTGCGCCGCATCCCCATGCTGGGCGGGCAGTACAGCTACGAGATCGCCCTGGAGGACTGCCGGGTCGAGGGCTGGAAGCTGCTGGGCCAGGAGGGCGCCGGCTTCGCGCCGATGCAGGTGCGGCTGGGCACCCGCCGGATCCAGATGGCGGCGTGGTCGGTCGGCATGGCCCAGCGGGCGCTGGACATGGTCATCGAGTACGTCCCGCAGCGGAAGACGTTCGGCGTGCCGCTCTCGGAGCGCCAGGCGATCCAGTTCTGGGTGGCCGAGGCGGCGACCAAGATCCATGCCGCCCGGCTGATGACCTACGACTGCGCGTGGAAGCTGGACAACGGCCGCGACGTGCGGTCCGAGATCAGCATGATCAAGTGGTTCGCCACCGAGATGGCGTACGAGACCGTGGACCGCGCCATGCAGGCGTTCGGCGCCATGGGCATGACCAAGGAGCTGCCGCTGCAGCTCATGCAGGCCAAGCTGCGCACGATGCGCATCTACGACGGGCCCAGCGAGGTGCATAAGTGGGTCGTGGCCCGGAACCTCCTGGGCACGCGGAAATAGGGACAGGGGACCAGATGCAGACGCAATTCGGCGAGCACGTGTCGGTGGCGGTGGACGGCAACGTCGCCGTGGTGACCATCGACAAGCCCCCGCACAACCACGTCTCGGTCGAGCTGATGCGCGACCTGGCCGACGCGCTGGACGCCATCGACGGCGAGACGGCGCTGCGCTGCACGGTGCTGCAGGCTGAGGGCAAGAACTTCTGCGCCGGGGCCGACCTGGTGCGGCGCGAGGACCAGGGCGGGCTGGGCGCGGTGAACCCCCTGTACGACCAGGCGGTGCGGCTGTTCTCGGCGAAGAAGCCGATCGTGGCCGCCGTGCAGGGCGCGGCGGTGGGCGCGGGCCTGGGCCTGGCGGTGATGGCCGACTTCCGCGTCGCCTCGCCCGACGCGCGATTCGCGGCCAACTTCGTGAAGCTGGGCTTCCACCCGGGCTTCGGGCTGACCCACACCCTGCCGCGGCTGGTGGGGCATTCGAAGGCCGAGTTGATGTGCCTGACCGGCCGCCGCGTGAAGGCCGAGGACGGACTGGCCTGGGGCCTCGTGGACGAGGTGGTCCCCCTGGAAGAGCTGCGGAGCGCGGCGCTGCGCCTGGCGAAGGAGATCGCCGAGAACGCGCCGCTGGCCATCGTCGCCACGCGCAAGACCATGCGCGGCGACCTGGCCGCGGCGGTGCGCGCCCAGACCGACAAGGAGGCCGCCGAACAGGGCTGGCTGCGCGACACCGCCGACTACGCCGAGGGCGTGCGCTCGGTGGCCGAGCGCCGGGTCGGGAACTTCGTCGGGCGATGAGGCAAGCGTTCGTCGCCGCGGCCCTGGTTCTCGCCCTGCCGTGGTCGGCCGGCGCGCAGGAGGCGGCCGAGTCGGTGACGGTGCGCACGCGGGCGGACGCGGTGGGCGACCTCTACCGCTTCCGCAGCGAGGCCAGGTACGCCGAGCGCAACGCCGACGGCGACGCCAGCCAGACCAACAGCCAGGCCTTCGACGTCGAGGTCCTGGGCGTCACGCCCGACGGGCTGAAGCTGCGCTACACCCTGCGCGAGGCGTCGCTGACGGATTCGTCCGGGCCTTCGATGGAGACGGCGCTGAAGGCGCTGATCGGGGTCCCGCTCGAGTTCCGCCTGCGGCACGACGGGACGCTGGCGGGGCTGGACAACTGGGAGGCGTTCAAGACGCGCGTGCTGGCGGGGGTGGACGCGGCCCTGCCGCGGCTCGACACCATCCGCAACATCTACCATCAGCGCTTCGCCCAGGAGCCGCTCTACGCCGCGCAGGACATGGTGCTGGGCGACGTGCGGCTGATGGCGATCATGGAGCCGGTAGGCCCGACGCCGCTGGGCTCCAAGGTGGTGACCGACTTCCGCCGAAGCCCCCCGGGCCGGGCGCTGTCGGACGTGCGCGTGCTGAAGGCCGGCTGCACGGTGCGGGTGACGCGCGCGGCGGTGGGCGGCTCGACCGGGGTGCGCCAGGACTTCACCACCGACGCCGTGGTCTCCAGCCGCGACGGGCGCGTGATCACCCTGGCGCAGCGCCGCGTGGAGCGCGCCGGCGCCTCGTCGGTGGACGAGAGCGTCAACATCCGCCGCGTGAGCCCCGCCCCCGCCTGCTGAGGGCCTCAGAGACGCTCGAGCAGCTCCAGCTGGCGGGCGGCGCCCAGGATCGCGGGATAGGGATGCAGCACCAGGTAGGTGGGCACGGTCTGCACGTAGTCGGAGAGGCGCCCCTTGTCCTCGAAGCGCGCGCGGAAGCCGCCGCCGGCCAGGCGCTCGGCGATGCGCGGGGCGATGCCGCCGGAGACGAAGACCCCGCCCCGGGCGCCGAAGGTCAGGGCCAGGTCGCCCGCCACCGCGCCCATGATGCCCACGAACCGGTCCAGGGCCGCCGACGCCAGCGGATCGCCGACCAGGCCCTCGCGGGTGACCATGGCCTCGTCCGCCAGCTCGGGCGCCTTGCCGGCGAGCTCGGCCAGGACGCAGTAGAGGTCGTAGAGACCCTGGCCTGACAGCAGGCGTTCGATCGAGACCCGGCCGTACCGGGCGTCGAGCCGCTTCCAGACCTCCACCTCGACCTCGTCGGTCGGCGCGAAGGCGGCGTGCCCGCCCTCGGTGGCCAGCGCCACGTCGCCGCGGGCGCTGCGGGCCAGGGCCGCGACGCCGAAGCCCGTGCCGGCGCCCAGCGCCACCATCGGACAGTCCACGGGACCCTTCGCCAGGTTCGGGCCGAGGACGCGCAGGTCGGGCCCCTCGAGCAGCGGGCAGGCGATGGCCTGGGCGGCGAAGTCGTTGATCAGCCGGACCGCCTCGAACTCGAACTGCGCGAGCAGGTCGCCCTCCGAGACCACCCAGTCGAGGTTGGTGAATTCGATCTCGCCGTGCAGGACCGGCCCGGCGACCGCGATCACCGCCCGCGGGGGCCGTTTCCGGCCGACGGTCGTCTCGATGTACTCGGCCATGATGTCGGCGAGGCTGGCGTAGTCCTTGTTGGCGAAGCTGCGCGGGTTGCGGACGTGGCCCTGGGCGTCGACCACGGCGAAGCGCGCGTTCGTCCCGCCCACATCGCCCACGATGCCCACATACTGGGGCTTCATGACGCCGCCGCCTCGAACAGCGCGCAGGCGCCGGTGTCAGCCGGACCCGCCGCGCGGCGCATCCAGCCGAACAGCTCGCGCCCGTAGCCCGGCGCGGACGGCGGCGCTGGCCCCGCCTCGCGGCCCATCAGCTCGCGGGGATCGAGGCGGATGTCGAGCACCCCGGCCTCGGCGTCGAGGCGGATGACATCGCCCGTGCGCACGCGCGCGAGCGGCCCGCCCGCCGCGGCTTCGGGCGTGACGTGGATGGCGGCCGGCACCTTGCCGCTGGCGCCGCTCATCCGCCCGTCGGTGACCAGCGCCACCTTGAAACCCTTGTCCTGCAGCACGCCCAGGACCGGCGTCAGCGAGTGCAGCTCTGGCATGCCATTGGCCTGCGGTCCCTGGAACCGGACGACGGCCACGAAGTCGCGCTCGAGCTCGCCCCGGCGGTGCGCGGCGAGCAGCGCGTCCTGGTCGTCGAAGACGATGGCCGGCGCCTCGACCGTCCGGTGCTCGGGCTTCACGGCCGAGGTCTTGATCACCCCGCGGCCGAGCGCGCCGGTCACGATGCGCAGCCCGCCCTCGCGCTGGAACGGATCGTCGGCCGGCCGCAGGATGTCGCGGTCGAGGCTGGCCGGGGGACCCTCGCGCCAGACGAGGCGGCCGCCGTCGAGGAACGGCTCCTGCTGGTAGCGGCGCAGGCCCCGGCCGGCCACGGTCATGACGTCCTCGTGGGCGAGGCCGGCGTCGAGCAGCTGGCGGGTCACGAAGCTCATGCCGCCCGCGGCGTGGAAGGCGTTCACGTCCTCGCTGCCGTTCGGATAGACGCGCGCGATCAGCGGGGTGACGCGCGACAGGTCGTTGAAGTCCTCCCAGGTGATCTGGACGCCCGCGGCCCGCGCCATCGCCAGGATGTGCAGGGTGTGGTTCGTCGAGCCCCCGGTGGCGAGCAGCCCGGCGACGGCGTTCACGAGGCTCTTCTCGTCGACCACCGCCGAGAACGGGGTGTAGTCGTTCGCGCCGTCGCGGATCTCGACCGCGCGGCGGGGCGCGGCGGCGGTCAGCGCGTCGCGGAGCGGCGTGTTCGGCGTGACGAAGGCCGCGCCCGGCAGGTGCAGGCCGGTCATCTCCATCATCATCTGGTTGGAGTTGGCGGTGCCGTAGAAGGTGCAGGTGCCGGGGCCGTGGTAGCTCTTCATCTCCGACGTCAGCAGCTCGTCGCGCGTGGCCTTGCCCTCGGCGTAGAGGCCGCGGACGCGGGCCTTCTCGGCGTTGGAGATTCCGCTGGTCATCGGGCCGCCGGGCACGAAGATCACGGGCAGGTGCCCGAACGAGGCCGCGCCGATGAAGAGGCCGGGCACGATCTTGTCGCAGATGCCCAACATCAGGGCCGCGTCGAAGGCGTCGTGGGTCAGCGCCACGGCCGTCGCCATGGCGATCACGTCGCGCGAGAACAGCGACAGCTCCATGCCGGGCCGCCCCTGGGTGACGCCGTCGCACATGGCCGGGACGCCGCCCGCGTACTGCGCCGTGGCGCCGGCCTCGCGCGCCGCCTGGCGGATGATGTCGGGGAAGCGCTCGTAGGGCTGATGCGCCGAGAGCATGTCGTTGTAGGCCGAGACGATGGCCACGTTGGGCGCGGCGGGATTGCGCAGGCGCTGCTTGTCGTCGTCGGGCTGGGCGGCGAAGGCGTGGGCCCAGTTGGCGCAGGAGAGCTTGCCGCGTCCGGGGCCGGCCTCACGGGCCGCGGCCATCCGGGCCAGGTAGTCGGCGCGGCTCTCGCGGCTGCGCTCGACGATGCGCTGCGTGACCTCGGCCGTGACGGGGTTCAGCGGAGCCATGGGCGTTCAACCTCCGTCGGGGGTCCAGAAGATGCGAACCGGCGCCTTCGCGCGCGCGAGGAGTCGGCCCACAGGCAGGTCGTCGCCGGCGAGCGCCCGCTCGACGACCCCGCGCTTAGTCTCTCCCGCGACCAGAAGGAAGATGGCCCGAGCGTGTAGCAGGGCCGATAGCGTGAGCGTGATGCGCGCGACCGGCGGCCGGCCCAGGCCGGCCGGCACGGGCCTCAACAGGTCCGCCGTGGTCAGGGCGTCCTCCAGGCCGGGATCGCCCGGGATCAGCGAGGCCACGTGGCCGTCCTCGCCCATCCCCAGCATGACCGCGTCGAAGGGCGTGAGGACCGCCACCGCGGCCGGCTCCGGCGCGGGCCAGAGGGGCAGGAACCTCGCCCGCGCCGCAGGCCCGACGAGAAGGCGCTCGCGCACCAGCCGGGCGTTGGACACGGGATCGTCGGGCGGCGCGCAGCGTTCGTCGGACAGGGTCACCGCGATCCGGGTCCAGTCCAGCGGCGCGCCGGCCAGGCGGTCGTAGACCGGCCCGGGCGAGCGGCCGCCGGTGGCCACGAGGGACGCGCGGCCGCGCGCCGTCACCGCCCCGGCCAGCGCGGCGGCGACCGCCTGCGCGGCGGCGTCGGCCAGGACCGGGGCGCTCGGGAAGGTTTCGATCATGGATCCGCTCATAACGCGCAACGCGGCCGCGCGAGCCATTTTCAATGGCTAACCACGGAATACGCGAAACGACACGGAACAAGCTGGAGGCGCCCGCCGCCGGGCCCTTCCGCGTGCTTCCGCGCATTCCGTGGTTCGATCGGCTTGCGCCTGCGGCGCCGTCGCCGGGAGCCAAGGTTCGCGCGCGGCGTTTCGCCATCGGCGGCCGGCCGGCGGGGCGCGGCCGTTCTCGCTTGCGCCGAACCGGAGGACGGGCATCTGGACCAATCCCTCGACCTGTTTCCGATCGGCAACTGCGCCGCCAGCGCGCTGATCGACCGGGCGGGCCGCTACGTGTGGGCCTGCGTCCCGCGCGTCGACGGCGACCCGATGTTCTCGGCCCTGCTGTCCGGGGCCGAGCCGGGCGAGGCGGACGGCGTCTGGATCCTCGAGGTGGAAGGCGCGGTGGAGACCCGGCAGGCCTACCTGCGCAACACGCCCATCCTGCGCACCGAGATCCGCAACGCCGACGGCGCGGCGGTGGAGATCCTCGACTTCTGCCCCCGCTATCGGCACCACGGCCGGCAATACAGGCCGCTGGCGTTCGTCCGCATGGTGCGGCCCCTGAGCGGCGCCCCGCGGATCCGCATGCGGCTGCGCCCGGTGATGAAATACGGCGAGCGGCGGTGCTACGAGACCGTCGGCTCGAACCACATCCGCTACGTGGGCGAGGCGGTGACGCTGCGGCTGACCACCGACGCCCCGGTGAGCCACGTCGCGGCCGAGCGGGCCTTCCGCCTCGAGGAGCCGATCGGCTTCTTCCTCGGACCCGACGAGGGCCTGGAGGCCGACGTCTCCACCACCACCCAGAGGATGCTGCGCGAGACGACGGACTACTGGCGCGGCTGGGTGCGGACGCTGACGGTGCCGCTGGAATGGCAGGAGGCGGTGATCCGCGCCGCGATCACGCTCAAGCTCTGCGCCTACGAGGAGACCGGGGCGATCGTGGCGGCGCTCACCACCTCGATCCCCGAGCACGAGGCCGACGACGGCGGCGGCCGCAACTGGGACTACCGCTACTGCTGGCTGCGGGACGCCTACTACGTGGTCCAGGCGCTGAACCGGCTGGGCGCGGCCGACATGCTGGAGAACTACCTCGGCTACCTGCGCAACCTGGTGGACCAGGCGAACCGCGGCGACATGAAGCCGTCGGCGATCCGCCCGGAGCAGCGCGAGCTCCCCGGCCTCGACCTGCCGACGGCGGCCTCCGGCAAGGCGGGCCACGTGCAGCCGGTCTACGGCGTCGGGCTAGAGCCCGTGCTGACCGAATGGATCGCGCCGCACCTGCCCGGCTATCGCGGCATCGGTCCGGTGCGGGTGGGCAACCAGGCGCACGAGCACCTGCAGCACGACGTCTACGGCCAGATCGTGCTCTCGACGGTGCAGGCCTTCTTCGACGAGCGGCTGCTGCGCCCGGCGACGGTGGACGACTTCCGCGCCCTGGAGCCCATCGGCGAGCGCGCCTTCGAGCTGCACGACGAGCCGGACGCCAGCCTGTGGGAGTTCCGCGGGCGCGAGGCGGTGCACACCTATTCGTCTGTGATGTGCTGGGCCGCCTGCGACCGCCTGGGCAACGCCGCCGCGCGCCTGGGCCTCGCCGAGCGGGCGGCCTACTGGAACGCGCGGGCGGCCGACATCCGCAGCACCATCGAGACCCGCGCCTGGAACGCGCAGGAAGGCCGCTTCGCCGCCACCTTCGACGGGGACGAGCTGGACGCGAGCCTGCTGCAGCTGGTGGACGTGCGGTTCCTGCCGGCTGACGATCCGCGCATGCAGGCCACCATGGCGGCCGTCGAGCGCGGCCTGCGCCGCGGGCCGTACATGCTGCGGTACGCCATTCCCGACGACTTCGGGCTGCCGAAGACCGCCTTCAACTTCTGCACCTTCTGGCTGATCGAGGCCCTGCACCTGTCGGGCCGCACCGAGGAGGCGCGCAAGCTCTTCGAGGAGATGCTGGAGCGGCGGACGGCGGCGGGCCTGCTGTCCGAGGACATGGCCCTGGATGGCCAGGAGCTGTGGGGCAACTACCCCCAGACCTATTCGCTGGTCGGCCTGATCAACTGCGCCAACCTGCTCTCCAAGAGCTGGCAGAGCATCCGATAGGACAAGGCGCCTCGGCCCTCTCCGGCCGCGGAGCGGCGGTGGAGCCGCCCGGGATCAGTCGCGCCAGTCGCGGCCGAAGCGCTCGATGAGGGCGAAGGCCCCGGGGGGACCCCAGCTGCCCGCGGCGTAGGGCCTGGGCTGCAGGCCCGCCTCGGCCCAGGCGTCGGCGACGCCGTCGACCCAGGCCCAGGCCGCCTCCACCTCGTCGCGGCGGACGAACAGGGTGGCGTCGCCGTGGATGACGTCCAGGAGCAGGCGCTCGTAGGCGATGCGCCGCCGCGCGCCCGGCCCTTCGTAGGTGCGCAGGAGCGAAAGCGAGAGCGGCATCGACTGCAGCCGCATCCCGCCCTTGGTGAGCCCCGGCGCCTTGTTCATCAGGGTGAGGTTGATGTCCTCGTCCGGCTGGAGGTCGATCACGAGGCGGTTGGCCACGAGGTCGTGCGTCGAGGCCTGGCCGAAGATGGAGTGCGGCACCGGCTTGAACTGCACGACGATCTGGGTGCGCTTCTCGGGCATGCGCTTGCCGGTGCGCAGGAAGAAGGGGACGCCAGCCCAGCGCCAGTTGTCGATGTCGACCCGCAGCGCCACGAACGTCTCGACGCCGCTCTTCTGGCCGCGCTCGGCCTCGTAGGCCGCGGCTTCGCGGCCCGCCACCACGCCCGCGCCGTACTGGCCCCGCACGGACTTGTCGGCGGCGTCGGCGCGGGTGAACGGTCGCAGGCTGCGGAGCACCTTCACCTTCTCGTTGCGCACCGAGTCCGGCTCCATGTCGGCCGGCGGCTCCATGGCCACGAGGCAGAGGAGCTGCAGCATGTGGTTCTGCAGCATGTCGCGCAGGGCGCCGTACTCGTCGTAGTAGGGCCAGCGCGCGCCGACCCCCTCGGTTTCGGCCACGGTGATCTGCACGTGGTCGATGGAAAGGGAGTTCCAGAGCGGCTCGAACAGGGTGTTGGCGAAGCGCAGGGCGATCAGGTTCTGGACCGTCTCCTTGCCCAGGTAGTGGTCGATCCGGAAGATCTGGCTCTCGTCGAAGATGTCCGACAGCGCGGCGTTGATCTCCCGCGACGTGCCGAGGTCCCGGCCGATGGGCTTCTCGAGCACGATGCGCGAGCCCTCGCCGGCGACGCCCGCCGTGTGCAGCGCCTCGCAGACGCGCCCATAGAGGCTGGGGGAGATGGCCAGGAAGAACAGGGGCCGCTCGGCGCCCTCGAGCGCCGGCTTCAGGAGCGCGGCGCCCTCCGGGGTCGTGGCGTCGGCGCCCACGTAGTCCAGCCGCGCGGCGAAGCGCGTCCAGGCCGCTTCGTCGATCTCCTCGGCGCGCTCGTCCAGCACGCGCCGCACCGTCTCCACGAAGGCCTCGCGGGTGAGCTCGCCGCGCGCCGTCCCGACGATGCGGACGCCGGGCGGCAGGAAGCCGTCCACGTCGAGGAAGAAGAGCGACGGCAGCAGCATCCGCCGCGACAGGTCGCCGGTGGCGCCGAAGAGGACGATCGCGTCGGACTGAGGCGTGTCGGGCATGCCCCGGAGAGAGCGCGGCCGGGCCGACGGGTCAAGCCTGCGGCCCCCGGGCGCGGCCCGCCCCAGGATCAAAACCGCCCGCGCGGCGTTTTGGGCAGGTCGGTCTGGAGCGTGATGTCGTTTGAAGTCGCAGTCGTGACGCCACCCGCCCCGAAGCCCCTGCGGCTGTCGGAGGTTTCGCTGTTCCTGGATCTCGACGGCACCCTGGCGCCCATCGCGCCCCGGCCGCAGGACGTGAGGCCGGACCTGCGCCGGACGCGCCTGCTGGTGCGGCTGGGACGGGCGCTCGAGGGGCGGCTCGCCGTGGTGAGCGGCCGCACGCTCGAGGACATCGACCGCATCCTCGACGGCAGCATCCCGTGCGTGTCGGCCGTCCACGGCCTCGTGCGCCGCGACGCCGACGGCGAGGTGCGCCGGGTCGAGCCCCATCCGGGCCTGGCGCCAGCGGCGCAGGCGTTGCGCGCCTTCGCCGGGCGCGATCCCGGCCTGATGGTCGAGGAGAAGGGCGCCAGCGTCGCGCTGCACTTCCGGCTGGCGCGCGCCCGCGCCGCGGAGTCGCGCCTGCTCGCGCGGCGCCTCGCGGCCGAAACAGGACTGACGCTGCAGGAGGGCGACATGGTGGAAGAACTGCGCACGCCCGGTCCGTCGAAGGGTGACGCCATCCGCGACTTCATGCGGCAGGCGCCGTTCGCCGGGTCGGTTCCGGTGTTCGCCGGCGACGACGCCACCGACGAGCACGGCTTTGCCGAGGTGGCCCGCCAGGGCGGCTTCGGCGTCCTGGTCGGCCGGCCGCGCGAGACCCACGCGCTGTTCGGGCTTCGCAACGTCGAGGACGTCCTGGCCTGGCTGGAGTCGGCGCGATGACGGCCCCGCAACGCCTCGTGGTGGTGTCGAACCGCGTGAACCCGCCCGCGGCCCAGGGCGAGGAGAGCGTCGGCGGCCTGGCCATGGCCCTGGCGGCGGCGCTGAAGCAGTACTCGGGCGTATGGTTCGGCTGGTCGGGCCAGACGACGCCCGAGTTCACGGGCGAGCTCAACGTCGTCGAGCAGCGCGGCGTCACGACGGCCACCGTCGATCTCGAGGAGATCGATCTCGACGAGTACTACAACGGCTACGCCAACAAGACGCTGTGGCCGCTGTTCCACTACCGCACCGACCTGGCCGCCTTCCACCGCGCGTTCGGCGAGGGCTACCGGCGGGTGAACCGGCGGTTCGCCGAGACCCTGCGCCCGCTGATCCAGCCGAACGACCTGATCTGGATTCACGACTACCACCTGATCCCGCTGGCGCGGGAGCTGCGCAGGCTGGGGGTGAAGAACCGGATCGGCTTCTTCCTGCACGTGCCGTGGCCGGCGCACCAGGTGATGATCAACCTGCCCCGACACCGCCAGCTGGTGGAGTCGATGTTCGACTACGACCTCATCGGATTCCACACGGCCGAGTACCAGCAGGCGTTCGAGGAGTACGTGCTGAACGAGGCCGACGGGGTGACCCTGCCGCCCGGCCGGCTGCGCGCCTTCGGCCGCACGGTCGAGACCGGGAGCTTCCCGATCGGCATCGACGTCGACGACTTCGCCCGGATGATGAAAAGCGGGCGGGCGCGGCGGATGCGCGACCTGATGACGGCCTGCACCGTGTTCCGCCACCTGATCGTCGGCGTGGACCGGCTCGACTATTCCAAGGGCCTGGAGGAGCGGTTCCTCGGGTTCGAGACGTTCCTGCAGCAGAACCCCGACCTGCGCCGGGAGGTGCTCATGCTGCAGATCGCGCCCCCCAGCCGCGAGTCGGTGGAGGCGTATCAGGAGATCCGCGGCCGGCTGGACGCGCTGTCGGGCCGCATCAACGGCGAGTTCGCCGACGTGGACTGGGCGCCGTTCCGGTGGGTGAACCGAAACTACCGCCGCGACGAGCTGGCCGGCATCTACGGCGCGGCGCGCGTGGGGCTGGTGACGCCGCTCCGCGACGGCATGAACCTGGTCGCGAAGGAGTACGTGGCGGCGCAGGATCCCGAGGACCCCGGCGTCCTGGTGCTTTCGCGCTTCGCCGGCGCCGCGCGCCAGATGGAGGAGGCGCTGCTGGTGAACCCCAACAGTCCCGAGGACATCGCCGACGCGCTGAAGCGGGCGCTGAGCATGGAGAAGGCCGAGCGCGTCCGGCGCTGGCAGGCGCTGTACGAGAACGTGGTCCGCGAGGACGTCACCGCGTGGCGCGACAGCTTCGTCGCCGCCCTGGCCGACGAGGGCGCGACCCGCCAGGGGCTGGCCGTGTGATGGCCGACAAGCTGGCCCGCTATCGGTCCATGCGGGACTTCTCCAAGACCTCAGAGCCGGCGAGCGCCGACCGCACCACGGCCTCGAAGCGGCTGCGGTTCGTCGTGCAGAAGCATGCGGCGACACGGCTGCACTACGACTTCCGGCTGGAGCTGGACGGCGTCTTCCTGTCGTGGGCGGTGACCAAGGGTCCGTCGCTGAACCCGGCCGATCGTCGGCTGGCGGTGCAGACCGAGGACCATCCGCTGGACTACGGCGACTTCGAGGGCACGATCCCCAAGGGCGAGTACGGCGGCGGCACGGTGATGCTGTGGGATCGCGGCTACTGGACCCCGGAGGGCGACCCGCGGGCCGGGCTCAGGAAGGGCGACCTGAAGTTCACGCTGGACGGCGAGCGGATGAAGGGCTCGTGGGTGCTGGTGCGCATGAAGCGCCGCGAGCGCGAGACCCGCGACAACTGGCTGCTCATCAAGCACCACGACGGCTGGTCGGTGGACGCGCACGGGGAAGCCCTGGTGGAGGCGGAGACCGACTCGGTGGCCTCGGGCCGCCCGATGGAGGCCATCGCCGAAGGCAAGGGCAAGGGGCCGAGCCGCTTCATGACCGGCAAGGGCCGCGCCTCGGGCAAGGACGTCTGGCGATCGAACCGCGCCGACGACACGCCGCCGGAAGCGGCGCCCGCGAAGACAGCTCCCGCGAAGGCGCCTAAGGCGAAGGCGGCCAAGGCGAAAGCGACGCCGGGCCGCCGCGCCGCCGCCCTGCCGGGCTTCGTGCCGCCTCAGCTCGCGACGCCGGCGGCGCGGCCCCCGCAGGGCGCGGGCTGGGCGCACGAGATCAAGTTCGACGGCTACCGCCTGCAGCTTCGCGTGGAAGCGGGCCGGGCCACGCTGAAGACCCGCAAGGGGCTCGACTGGACCGCCAAGTTCCGCGAGATCGCCGCCGACGCGGCGGGCCTGCCCGACGGGATCTACGACGGCGAGGCCTGCGCGCTGGACCACAACGGCTCGCCGGACTTCCCCGCCCTGCAGGCCGCGCTCTCGGACGGCAAGACGCAGGACCTGATCTTCTTCGCCTTCGACGCCCTGTTCCTCGACGGGGAGGACCTGCGCGAGCGGCCCTTGAGCGAACGCAAGGCGCGCCTCGCCGCGACGCTTGCGGCTGCGGGCCGGACGCCGGCCAGGCGCATCCGCTACGTCGATCACTTCGAGACGGCGGGCGATGCGGTGCTGCAGTCGGCGTGCCGCATGTCGCTGGAGGGCATCGTCTCGAAGAAGCTCGACGCGCCCTATCGCTCGGACCGCACCGGCGCGTGGCAGAAGTCGAAATGCCGGGCGGGGCACGAGGTGGTGATCGGGGGCTGGACCGGCGAGCCCGGCCAGCTGCGCTCGCTGCTGGTGGGCGTCCATCGCGGCGACAAGCTGGTCTACGTCGGCCGGGTGGGCACGGGCTTCGGGCGGGACAAGGTCGCCCGGGTGCTACCCAGGCTGGAGGCGGTGGCCGCCGACCGCAGCCCGTTCTCGGGCCCGGGCGCGCCGCGCAAGGCGGGCGACATCAACTGGGCGAAGCCGGACCTGGTGGCCGAGATCGAGTTCGCCGGCTTCACCGCGGACGGCAACGTCCGGCAAGGCGCCTTCAAGGGTCTGCGCGAGGACAAGCCCGCCCGCGAGGTGGAGGCCGAGCCGCCCGAGCCCGTCGCCGAGGCCGAGCTCGCGACGCCCGCGCCGCGCAAGACGTCCGCGGCGGCCGGAAACGTCGTGCTGGGCGTGACGATCTCCAGCCCCGACAAGGCCCTGTGGCCCGACGACGGCAAGGGCCGGCCCGTCACCAAGCTGGACCTCGCCCGCTACCTCGAAGCCGTGGGGCCCTGGATGATGCCGCACCTCAAGGGCCGGCCCTGCTCGATCGTCCGAACGCCCGACGGCATCGGCGCCGAGCGGTTCTTCCAGCGCCACGCCGGCAAGGGCTCGTCGGCGCTGATCTCGGAGGTGCAGGTCTTCGGCGACCACAAGCCCTACCTCCAGGCCGACCGGCTGGAAGCCCTCATCGCGCTGGCGCAGATCGCGGCCACGGAGTTCCATCCCTGGAACTGCCAGCCCTTCCAGCCCGAGGTCCCCGGCCGCCTGGTCTTCGACCTGGACCCCGACGAGGACATCCCGTTCGAGCGGGTCATCGAGGCCGCCAGGGAGGTCCGCGAGCGCCTGGAGGCGGTGGGCCTCGCCGCCTTCTGCAAGACGACGGGCGGCAAGGGGCTGCACGTGGTCACGCCGCTGGCCGACGGGAAGGGCAAGACCGACTGGAAGATCGCCAAGGCCTTCGCCCAGGACATCTGCCTCGCCATCGCCGCCGACGCGCCGGACCGCTACGTGGTCAACATGTCGAAGGCCAGGCGCAAGGGACGGATCTTCCTGGACTACCTGCGCAACGACCGCATGGCGACGGCGGTGGCGCCGCTGTCGCCGCGGGCGCGGCCGCTGGCCCCGGTGAGCTTCCCGCTGACCTGGACCCAGGTGAAGAAGGGCCTCGACCCCAAGGCCTGGACGATCCGCACCGCGCCCGCCGCGCTGGCGAAGACCAAGGCCTGGGCCGACTACTTCGACGCCGAGCGGCCGCTCGCCGACGCGATCCGGCGGCTGAAGGGGGGCTGACGCCCGCGCCGCTCACGACGCGCGGACGAGGTTGTCCGCCATCCAGCGCACGCTGAAGTCCACGAGGTCACGGGCGTCGAGGAGCTCGGAGGCGGCGTCGCCCACCCGGCCGCGGGCGCCGGCGCCGGTGGCCAGATAGGCGTCCAGGATCAGCTTGAAGTAGTCCTCGCCGTCCCAGGCCACGATGCCGTCGCTGTCGTCGAGGCAGGCGACGGTGCGCCGCACCGGTCCGCCGGGGGCGGCGACCCAGCGCTCGCGGACCACGCGGCGCTTGTCGGGGACCGGCGCGAGGTACTCGGCGTAGTGCATGAGGGTCACCGTGTCCGGGTCGGCGCCCAGGCGCAGGACCGCGCCGTCCAGCGCCACCAGCCGCGCCAGGGGCGAGCCGGGGCCGAAGTAGTCGTCCCAGGGCGCGTCCTGCAGCAGGGCGCCCGCGAGACCGCCGCGGGCGCCGAAGCGGCCTTCCGGATTGTCGGTGACGATCGTGCCCCGCGCCGTACGGAACGCCTCGGCGAGGCGCCCGACGTCCGGATCGACGGGGCTGGTCAGGGGATCGAACGGCTCTGGGCCGTCCGCAGAGCCCATCACCATCAGGAGCCCGCCGTCGGGGCCGACGGCCTTGTCGAGCGCGGCCACGACGCCGGCCGCGCCGCCCGCCACGGGTCCGATCCGACGCAGCGACGCATGCACCATGACGGCCCGGCCCGGCGCGACGCCCAGCCGGGCGAGGTCGGCGGCGACGTCGTCCGGCGTCCGCAAGCTCAGCCCTCGTAGCCGTCGACGATGTAGACGCGGCTGGTGGAGGTCGCCTCCCGGATCGGCAGGATCGCGCGGTACTCGGGGGACTCGCGCCACGCGCGGGCGGCGGCGCGGCTCTCGAAGCGCAGGACCACCAGCCGTTCGGGCGGCGTGGGGCCGTCGACCGGCTCGGGCGCGCCGCCGCGCACCACGTAGGCGCCGCCGTACTTCGCCAGGATCGCGGGGACCTGGCTCGCATAGGTCTGGAAGCGCTCGGGCTCGGTGACGACGATCTCGTTGATGACGTAGGCGACCATTCCGCGACGGTAGAGCGAGTTCGGGCCGGGATGAACCTCGGGGCGGATCGGCCACGACACAATCGCGCAACAGCCGGCGGCTAGTCGGGGACAAAGACCACCTTCTCCGGGGGGAGACATGATCCGTCGCACCGTGGCCGCCCTGGTGGCCCTCGGCCTGGCCGTCGCGCCGCTGGCCGCGTGGGCCCAGGCGCCCCAGGCCTACCAGCCGCCGTCCGCCGCGCCCGCCGGGGAGCCGGTCACGCTGAAGATCCGGCAGGGGTCGCTGAAGGGCGCCCGCGCGGACGGGGTCGACCACTTCTACGCCATTCCCTTCGCGCCGCCGCCGGTGGGCGACCTGCGCTGGCGCCCACCGGGCGCGGCCCCCACCTGGACCGGCGCGCGCGACGCCACCAAGGCCCCGCCGAGCTGCCAGATGGTGGAGGATTGCCTCTACCTGAACGTGGTGCGCCCCGCGGGCGCGAAACCGGGCGCCAAGCTGCCGGTCATCGTCTGGATCCACGGCAGCGCGTTCCGGGTCGGCCAGGCGATCGGCGCGTTCGGCGCCGACACCGAGGGGACCGAGTTCGCGAAGAAGGGCGTCATCGTGGTGGGCGTGAACCACCGCCTGGGCCGCGCCGGCTGGTTCGCCCACCCGGCGCTCAGCCGGGAGCCGGGGCTGACCGCCAACTACGGCAACATGGACCAGATCGCCGGCCTGAAGTGGGTGAAGGCCAACATCGCCGCCTTTGGAGGGGACCCGGGCAACGTGACCGCGGTGGGCGAGAGCGCCGGGGCCATGTCGATCCTGAACATGATGATCTCGCCGGAAGCCCGCGGCCTGTTCCAGAAGGCGGTCGTGGAGTCCGGTTTCGCGCGGACCGAGCCGACGCCGCGCGCCGAGGCCGAGGCCAACGGGCTGAAGCTGGCCCAGGCCGCCGGGGTCACGGGCGACGGGCCCGAGGCGGCGGCGGCCCTGCGCAGGCTGCCGCTTTCGGCGCTGGCGGGAAGCGGCGGCGGCGTCACCGCGCCGGGGCGGCCGTTCCCGATGATGGACGGCCGGCTCTACGTCGAGACCGTGATCTCGGGCTTCCGGGCCGGACGGCAGATGAAGATCCCGCTGATCATCGGGGGCACGTCCAACGAGGCCAGCCTGACGCGGCCCACCGCGGCCATGTTCGACGCCCTGCCCGCCGACCGGCGAGAGGCGATCCTGAAGGTGTTCGATCCGCAGGGCTCGGGCGACAAGGGGCGGGTCATCAACGACCTCGTCACGGTCAGCACGATCACCGAGCCCGACCGGGCCCTGGCGCGGCTGCACGCCAAGGCCGGGAACCCGACGTGGCTGTTCTACTTCTCGTACGTCCCGGCCGCCGAGCGCGCGCGCAAGCCCTATGGCGCGGGCCACGTGGACGAGGTGCGCTTCGTCTTCGGCCAGCCGCGCGCGCGCTTCGCGCCCGAGGATCTGCCCCTCACCGAGGCCATGAACGCCTACTGGGCCAACTTCGCCAGGACGGGCAGTCCCGGCCAGGCCGCGGGGGTGACCTGGCCCCGCTTCGACCTGGCCGACGAGCGCCAGATCGAGTTCGGCGCGGAAGGGCCGCAGCCGCGCAGCCATTTCCAGAAAGCCTGGCGCGACTACGTGGAGGCCGGGGCCCGCTAGACTGTCCGGCCCCGGAAGCGTGTGAGATTAGCTGAATCTTGAACCTTCGGGGTGATGCTGGCGGTTCAGTAACAGCGTGAACCCCCATGCAGCAGATTTCAGGCGCCCGAACGCTCCACAGGCTCATCTACTGCAGTCGGCAGCGCATCGCGCCGCACGACCTCGACCATGAGGTGGGCGAGATCATCCGCGCCTCGATCCGGAAAAATCGCGAGGTGAACCTCACCGGCCTGCTGCTCGTGCACCAGGGCTACTTCGTGCAGTCGCTGGAGGGGCCGGCCGAGGCGGTGCTGACGACCTATCGCCGGATCAACGACGACCCGCGCCACGCGGAGTGCAAGGTGCTGTCGGCCGGCCCGGCCGGCGCGCGCGAGTTCGGCGACTGGAACATGTGCGCCCGCGGCATGAGCGCGGCGGACGACGCCATCCTGCGGACACTGGGCCAGCGCGAAACCTTCACGCCCGAGAGCCTGTCGGCCCGCGCCGCCCTTCGGCTGCTCAAGACCGTTCGCGGAATCCAATCCCGCACCCAGCTCCGCGCCATGCTCTGAGCGGTCCTCCACAGGAAGCTCGGGACCAAAACCGGAACGGCGGCTGGCGCCTCAGGACGGAGCGCGCCATAACCGGCCCATGAGCGCAGTCCTCGCCGAGGCCGAGCCGCGGCCCATGGAGGCCGCCCGCGACGTTCTGCGGCGCGTGTTCGGGCACGAGGCGTTCCGCGGCCTGCAGGCCGACGTGATCGCCGAGGTGCTGGCGGGCCGCAACGCCCTGGCGGTGCTGCCCACGGGCGGCGGCAAGAGCCTCTGCTACCAGATCCCGGCGCTGGTCCGGCCCGGCCTGGGGCTGGTGGTCTCGCCGCTGATCGCGCTGATGACCGACCAGGTGGCGGCGCTGGTGCAGTCGGGCGTGGCCGCCGCCCGGCTGGATTCCATGATCGACCTGGACGAGCGCGCCGAGACTTGGCGGCGCATCGAGGCCGGCGCGCTGGACCTGCTGTACGTCTCGCCCGAGGGCCTGATGCAGCCGGCCATGCTGGACCGGCTCTCCCGGACCCCGCTCTCCATCGTCGCGATCGACGAGGCGCACTGCGTCAGCCAGTGGGGCCACGACTTCCGGCCCGAGTACCGGATGCTGGGCCGCCTCGCCGAGCTGTTCCCGGGCGTGCCCCGGCTCGCAGTGACGGCGACGGCCGACGCCCGGACACGGGAGGACATCCGCGCCGAGCTTCGCCTGCAGGACTCGGCCGAATTCGTGGCCAGCTTCGCGCGGCCCGAGCTCATCCTGTCGGCCGAGCGCAAGCGCGGCTCGGCCGAGAAGCGGGTGGTCGAGCTGGTCACCGCGCGCGCCGGCCGATCGGGCGTGGTCTACGCCGGGTCGCGCGAGAAGACCGAGACCCTGGCCCAGTCGCTGCGGGACGCCGGCGTCGACGCCCTGGCCTACCACGCGGGCCTGGAGAAGCGGCTGCGCGCGGACCGGCTCGAACAGTTCCTGGAGGCTGACGCCGCGGTGATGGTGGCCACCATCGCCTTCGGCATGGGCGTGGACAAGCCGGACGTCCGGTTCGTGATCCATGCCGACCCGCCGGCCTCGATCGAGGCCTACTGGCAGGAGGTGGGCCGCGCCGGACGCGACGGCGAGCCCGCCGAGGGCATCACCCTCTACGGCGCCGCGGACATGGCCTGGGCCTACCGGCGGCTGGCCGAGCGCGACGTGGACGATAGCGTCAAGCAGACCCAGGCGCGGAAGGTCCGTCAGCTCTACGCCATGCTGGACGGCGTCTCGTGCCGGGCCGCGGCGGTCCGGCGCTACTTCGGCGAGGAGGGGGTCGAGGCCTGCGGGCAGTGCGACCTGTGCACCGGCGCCGTTGAGACCGAGGACGCCACGGTGGCGGCCCAGAAGGCGCTGTCGGCGGCGCACCGGCTGGGCGGCCGCTTCGGGCGCGGCCGGCTGGTGGACCACCTGCTCGCGCGGACCAAGGACCCGTCGGCCTGGGAAACCGGGCTGTCCACCTGGGGCATCGGGCAGGAGCTTTCGGCCGCGCAGTGGAAGGACCTGACCGAGCAGCTCGTCTTCGAGGGGCTGCTGCGCGAGACGCCGAACGACGGGCGGCCGCTGGTGGGCCTCGGCGACGCCGACGCCGTGCGGGCGGTGTTCCGCGGGGAGCGGCCGGTGCTGATGCGCAAGGCGGCGGCCGGCGAAGAGCGCGGCGCCCGCGGCCGGGGCCGCAAGGGGCGCGAGGCCATGGCGGTCCAGGCGGCGGACCGGCCGCTGTTCGACGCCCTGCGCGCCTGGCGCGCCGCCGAGGCCAAGGCCCAGCACGTGCCGCCCTACGTCATCTTCCACGACCGCACCCTGGCCGAGATCGCCTCGGCGCGGCCCGGCGGCCGCGCGGCCCTGGCGGGGCTCAACGGCGTCGGCGAAGCCAAGCTCGCCCACTACGGCGCGGCGGTGCTCGAGGTGGTGGCGGGGTTTGTCGCCTGACGCCGGAGACTGGCTGCGCTCAACGCGCACGAGCGCCGCTTTCCCCCGCGAGCGGGGGAATATTGCGGGGAATTAAGCTGCAGCTTGGGGACGGCCGAATTATCAGCCGCCCATGAGCCAGTTGCGTAAGCCCCTCCTCGGCCTGATGGCCGCCCTCATCGCCCTCTTCGCCACGGTGATCCTGACGAGCAGGACCGGCGCCGGACACGACTCCGCCGTGGCGGAACGCGCCGCCCTGGGCCCGCGGGCCTGAGCGGCGCGGCTCCGGGCGTCAGAACTTCGCCTTCACCTCCGCGCCCAGGATGCGCGGGTCGTTCACGAAGCCGGTGAGGTTGTTGAAGTCGATGCCGCCTTCCAGGCTGCGATCGTTGGTGATGTTGCGCCCGAAGAGCGCCGCCTCCCACATGCCGCCCGGCGCGCGGTAGCCCAGCCGGACCCCGCCTTCCAGCAGCTTGTCGTCGGTGAACTCGACCGACTGGTAGAGGAAGAAGTTGATCTTCGAGCGGTAGGCCCAGTCGGTGAAGACGAAGATCTCGCCCTCGCCCATCGGCCAGGAGTAGCCGGCGGTGATGTTGGCGATCCACTTGGGCGCGTTCGGCAGGCTGTTGCCGTCGATGCGCACCGTGCCGGCGATCGGGCCGGCCGGGTCCAGCACCGTGCAGGGCGCGCCGCAGGGCTGGGTGAACAGGGCCGGATCGTCGATCTCGGTGTTGTTGTACGACAGCCCGGCGGTGATCAGCAGCCGGTCCACGGGCTCGGCCTCGGCGTTGAACTCGAAGCCGTAGCCGGTGGCCTTGTCGGCGTTGAGCAGGCGGTTGAAGTTGGCCCCGCCGCCCACGGCCGTCACCTGCAGGTCGTTGGCCCGGTAGTAGAAGACCGAGGCGTCGTAGCGGATGCGGCCGCCGGCGCGGCCCTTCAGCCCCGCCTCGTAGGACATCACCGTCTCCTTGTCGGCCACCGAGAGGGTGTCGCCGAACACGAGGCGGCCCTGCACGGACGGCGCCCGGTAGCCGCGGGCGATCCGGCCGTAGAGGTTGAGGTCGTCGTTCACCGCATAGCTGGCGTTGAGGTTGAAGCTGACCTCGCTGGCGTCGGGGCTGGTGCGCAGGATCGCGGTCGGCGGCGCGCCGAAGGGCGAGCGGGTGCGCTGGGCCAGGAAGTCCTTGTCGTCGTCCGAGTAGCGGATGCCGCCGCCCACGGTCAGCTGGTCGGAGACCTCGTAGTCGAGGTTGGCGAACAGCGCCCAGCTTTCGGTCTTCTGGTTCTGGTAGGCGAAGCCGTCGATGGCGCCGCCCGCCAGGGTGTTGAAGCTGTAGCTGTCGATCTTGATGCTTTCGTTGAAGTAGTAGAACCCGACCGTGTAGCCGAGCGGGCCGCTGTCGCCGGCCAGGCGGAACTCCTGGCTGAACTGGCGGTGGAACGGGACGCCGTCGGCGCTCTCGGACGGGAACGGGATCACGCCGGGGCCCGAGGGCGGGGCGAACGCCGCGCCGAAGCCGCCGTCGATGTCGCCGCGCGAATAGGTGTCCACCATCTCGTAGGCGGTGATCGAGGTGAGCTCGGGCATCCCCTCGCCGAAGTCGTAGGCGACCTTCAGGCTGGCGCCCGACGACTGCACCTTCTGGATCGCCCGGCTCTGGGCGTCCTGGCTGATGGTGTCGCGGTCGAAGCCGGGGACGAAGTTGTTGGTCCCGCGCTGGATGATGTTGGCCCGGAACACCCGCGGCGTACCGTTCAGGTGCTGGTAGTGAAGGTTCAGCAGGGCCGAGAGGGACTCGTTGGGCGTCCACAGCAGCTGGCCGCGGAAGGCGTACTGGTTGTAGCCCTCGCTGTCGTTGTCGCCAGGGACGCGGGTGTTGTCGACCCAGTCGTCGCGGTGCTGGTAGAGGCCCGACAGGCGGAAGGCGAGCACGTCGGGGATGATCGGCCCGCCGACCGCGCCTTCCAGGTTGATCGTCGAGAAGGTGGCGTAGGACGCGCTCGCGTAGCCGCCGAACGTCTGGCTGGGCTTGGCGGAATCGAACTTCAGCACGCCCGCCGGGGTGTTGCGGCCGAAGAGGGTGCCCTGCGGCCCGCGCAGCACTTCCACCTGGTCGATGTCGAAGAGCGGGAAGCCCTTCAGGACCGGCGTTTCCAGTACGACCTCGTCGTAGACGAACGAGACCGGCTGGCTGGCGTTGAGGTCGAAGTCGGTGTTGCCGAGGCCGCGGATATAGGGGCGCGGGAAGGTGCGGCCGAAGCTGGACTCGAGCGTCAGGCTGGGCACGCGGGCCGAGAAGACGCGGATGTCGCCGCCCGACGAGCGGATCGCGTCCAGCTTCTGGCCGCTGACGGCGGTGACCGAGAGCGGCACCTCGTTGATGTTCTCGGCCTTCTTCTGCGCCGTGACGATGACCTCGCCGACGTCGGTGACGTCGTCGGCGGCGGCCGCGGTGACGGCGAAGGCGAGTGTGGCGGCGGAAGCGCCGGCGGCCAGCAGGGCCCGCAGGGCGGTGGAACGCGTCATGAGAGAGATCCCCAGAGGAGTGGGCGGCGATTGCGACTCGCCTCTGGGACTCCCAGCTACACCACCCGGGGCTCAAGCGCCGCCGTTCGCCGGACACTGTCACACGATCGTCGCCGCTGCGTGATCATGGAGCCACAGTCACGGCCGGGGCGCCCAAAATCTCGGCGCTTCCGCGACGATCAGCGACTTAGACGTCGACCTCGGCGTCGAGGGCGTT
Organism: Phenylobacterium sp.; assembly: GCF_016793225.1. Taxonomy (GTDB): domain Bacteria; phylum Pseudomonadota; class Alphaproteobacteria; order Caulobacterales; family Caulobacteraceae; genus Phenylobacterium. Next base: position 14,544 of record NZ_JAEUMN010000132.1, on the reverse strand, counting down.
TTCCTGGATGAACTCGCGGCGGGGCTCGACCAGGTCGCCCATCAGGCGGGTGAACATGTCGTCGGCGTCGTCGGCGTGGTTCACCTTCACCTGCAGGAGGGTGCGGGCCTCGACGTCCAGCGTGGTCTCCCAGAGCTGCTCGGCGTTCATCTCGCCCAGGCCCTTGTAGCGCTGGATGGAGAGGCCCCGGCGGCCGTTGTCCATCACCGCGTTCACCAGGTCGAGCGGGCCACGGACCTTCGACGTGCGGTCGCGGCGCGTGAAGGTGGCCACGCCCGAGAAGGTCTCGCTCATCCTGGCCGCGCGCTCGGCGAGGCGCCGCGCGTCGGCGGCGTGCAGCAGCAGGTCGTCCAGCACGAGTTTCTCGGAGACGCCGCGCTTGATCCGGCTGAAGGCGTAGCCGCCCCCGGCCGCGGGCTCGCCGGTCCAGGCGCCGTCGCCTTCCTCGGCATAGAGATCGAGCCGCCGGGCGGCCGCGGCCACGTCCTCGGCGTTGCCCAGCAGGCCCGCCAGCGCCGCCTGCTCGATGGCGAAGGCCGGCGCGCGGGCGGCCAGGCGCTCGATGTTGGCCTTGGCCGCGCGCGACTGCTGCACCAGGGCCAGGAGGTCGGCGCCGGTCATGCGCGTGCCGTCGGCGAGGTCCAGCGTCGCGCCGTCGACGCCCTCGTCGATCAGGTAGACCTCGAGCTCGGCGTCGTCCTTCAGGTAGCGGACGGACTTGCCCTTGGACGCTTTGTAGAGCGGCGGCTGGGCGATGTAGAGGTAGCCCTTCTCGATCACCTCCGGCATCTGCCGGTAGAAGAAGGTGAGCAGCAGGGTCCGGATGTGGGCGCCGTCGACGTCGGCGTCCGTCATGATGACGATCTTGTGGTAGCGCAGCTTCTCGATATCGAACTCGTCGCGGCCGATGCCGGCGCCGAGCGCCATGATCAGCGTGCCCACCTGCTCGGACGACAGCATCTTGTCGAAACGGGCGCGCTCGACGTTCAGGATCTTGCCGCGCAGGGGCAGGATCGCCTGGTTCTCGCGGTTGCGCGCCTGCTTGGCCGAGCCGCCGGCGGAATCGCCCTCCACCAGGAAGATCTCGGACTTGGCCGGGTCCTTCTCGGAGCAGTCGGCGAGCTTGCCGGGCAGGCTGGTGATGTCGAGCGCGGACTTGCGGCGCGTGAGCTCGCGGGCCTTGCGCGCGGCCTCGCGGGCGGCGGCGGCCTCGGCGATCTTCTGCACGATCATCTTGGCTTCGTTCGGGTGCTCTTCGAACCAGGTCGCGAGCCCCTCGCCCACCAGTCCCTCAACCGCCGGGCGCACCTCGGAGCTGACCAGCTTGTCCTTGGTCTGCGACGAGAACTTGGGATCGGGCACCTTGACCGACAGCACGCAGGTCAGGCCCTCGCGGGCGTCCTCGCCCGAGACGCTGACCTTCTCGCGCTTCGCCGCGCCCGAACTCTCCGCGTAGTTGGTGATGATCCGGGTCAGGGCCGAGCGGAAGGCCGCCAGGTGCGTGCCGCCGTCGCGCTGCGGGATGTTGTTCGTGAAGCATAGGACGTTCTCGTGGTAGCCGTCGTTCCACCAGAGCGACATGTCGACCTCGACCGACTCGCGGCGGCCCCGGATCACGATCGGCTGCTTGATGAGCGGGGTCTTGGCCTTGTCGAGGTGGCGCACGAAGGCCTCGATGCCGCCCTCGTAGCTCATGACCTCCTCGAACGGCTCGGCGCCGCGCAGGTCCTTCAGCCAGATGGTCACGCCCGAGTTCAGGAACGCCAGTTCGCGCAGGCGGTGCTCCAGGGTCTTCAGGTCGAAGTCGATGAACTTGAAGGTGTCGAGCGAGGGCAGGAAGGTGACCTCGGTGCCGGTCAGCGGCTCGCCGTTCTCGCGGAGCGGCGAGTCGCCGGTCACCACGAGCGGCGAGACCGCGTCGCCGAGACGGAACTCCATCTCGTGGACCTTGCCGTTGCGATGGATCTTGAGCTTCAGAAAGTCGGAGAGCGCGTTCACGACCGACACGCCCACGCCGTGCAGGCCGCCCGAGACCTTGTAGCTGTTCTGGTCGAACTTACCGCCCGCGTGCAGCTGGGTCATGATGACCTCGGCCGCCGAGACGCCCTCGCCCTCGTGGATGTCGGTGGGGATGCCGCGGCCGTCGTCGGTGACCGTGCAAGAGCCGTCGGCGTTGAGGATCACCTCGACCCGCGTGGCCCAGCCCGCCAGCGCCTCGTCGATGGCGTTGTCCACCACCTCGTAGACCATGTGGTGCAGGCCCGAGCCGTCGTCGGTGTCGCCGATGTACATGCCCGGGCGCTTGCGGACGGCGTCCAGCCCCTTCAGGACCTTGATGGACTCCGCGCCGTACTCGGCCGCGCCGTTGCCGCCATTCCCGGTCTCGGGGGTCTCGCTGTCTTCGCTCATCACGCGTCCGGTTGAATCCGCCCGGAACGCCCACCTGGACGCCCGGCCCGATCCGATAGAGGGGTTGAGGGCGCCGCCCGCAGGATGAAGAGGCGCCGCCGCCGGCCGTTCGCGGGCCGATTCTCGTTGTGGAATATAGGGGTTCCCGGCGCCTTATGCACCTCCCGCGTACGCGTGCGCGCGCGAAGGTTTTGAGTTCCCGTAGTTCGACGATAGGTTCAATGCAGGGCGTGAAGGGCGGGGGCGCAACTTGGCGAGGTGGCTGCTGGCGGCTCTGATCCTCGCGCCTTGCGCGGCGGTCGCCGCGGATCGGGTCGCGACTGTGGTCGAGCCTGACTGGGCGGAGCTCCCCTCGCCAGAGCTTCTGTCCGCCAACTATCCCAAGGCGCCTCTGCTGCTCGAGATCGAAGGTTTGGCGCAGATCAGCTGCGACGTGGACGAGAGGGGTCGGCTGAGCGGCTGCAGCGTGGACCGGGAGGTCCCCGCAGACCTGGGCTTCGGCGTCGCGGCCATTCGGATGAGTTCCAGCTTCCGGATGAAGCCAAGACTGTTCGCCGGCGTGCCTGTGTCGGGCGGGACCGTTTGCATTCCTGTCCGCTTCACGCTTCCGCCGCGCAGCGATGCCCGGCGGCCGGCGGGACCTCCGTCGGCGGAGGCCCTCCGGGCCGTTGACGCCCTCGAGCTGGCGCCATTGTTTCTCGCCTCTCTCGACGCAGACCTGACGGCTCTGGAACAGGACGACGGCGCAGCGACGCCCAAGGCGTCCCGGGCGGCGGCGTCCGCTGCGCTTCGGCGGGCGATCGAGGCGCGGAAATCCGGGGCGCGCGACGCCCTCGCGCAGGCCATGACGGCGGACCTCTCCAGAGACGAGATCATGGCGTTCCACGACTTTGCGGGATCGCCCGGCGCCGCGGTGCTCCAGCGAAGCGGAGAGGAGGTCGCCGCGGCGATCACGCGCGCCGTGCCGCGCATGTCGGACCTGATCGGCGCGGAGGTGAGCCGGACGCTCTGCGGCCGCGAAACGTGCGACGGAGCCGGCCTGCCGCTGCAGCCCCCCTCATCCGGAGCCTCCGCCCCGGTCGCAGAACAGGCGCCGTCACCCGCGGTCCAGGCCGCACGGGAGCTCATGGCGGCGCTGGATCCGATAAAGCAGATGGAACCCGGGATTGGGGTGCAACTCGCGAGGCTGAAGGCCGCCTCGGAAACCGGCGACCCTGTCTCGAAGATGACGGCCGAACTGGTGGAGAAGGCGCTCCGCCGCGTCCTGGCCGATCTCGTAGACGAGGCCGCCGTGGCCCTCGCGGCGAGCTCGCGCGAGGACGACATCCGGGCCGCGACGGCCTTCATTACGGCCCCGGCCGCGCGCCGGATAGCGTCGAGCGGCCCGGACGCACCCGGTCTCAGCTCGTTCGCCTCCGAGATCGCCGCGGCGGCGCGCACGACATACTGCCAGGACCACGATTGCACCAGGCCGCCGCCACCTCGCTGACCGGCCGACGCCTGCCGCCAGGCTGAGGTCGATGCCGCTCCATCCCGCCAGACCCATGAGCTGGCGCGTCGGCGCCCAAAACGCAGGCAGGGCGCGGGCGACGGGGGCTCCAGGGCGGGTTTGACGCGCGAGACGCGGCGGAGGTCGTCTATGGCTTGGCCATGTCCGCGGAACTGCTCGACCTCTGCGGCGACCTTCCGGTCGTCGACTTCGCCCCCGGCGAGGCCCTGCTCGACGAGGGACAGACGTCGGGCCGCCTCTATGTGCTGATCGGGGGCGAGGTCGAGATCGTGAAGGGCGACTTCCAGATCGACGTGGTGACCGAGCCCGGCGCCATCTTCGGCGAGATGTCGGTGCTTCTGGCCGCGCCGCACATGGCGACGGTCCGGGCGGTGACCCCCTGCCGCGCCTACCGGTCGACCGAGGGCGAGGCGTTCCTGCGGTCGCACCCCGAGATCGCCTATCACCTGGCCCGCGTGCTGGCGCAGCGGCTGAACGGGGTGACCGGCTACCTCGTGGACCTCAAGCGTCAGTTCGAGGGCGAGCGCAGCCACCTGGGCTTCGTCGACGAGATCCTGGAGACCCTGGTGCACAACCAGGGACCGGCCTTCACGCCGGGCTCGGACCGGGACCCGGGATAGCGGGCGCCCACGCGGGGAGGCCCGCGAGCGACTCCACGGGCCGTGACAGAGGCGCGTCCAGGCGCACGATCTCGGCGCCGGCGAGCGAGAACCAGGCGGCGGCGGGCTGGGCGGTGTCGAGGATCACGTGCGCCGGTTCGGGGCCAATCTGCTGGCCGGCGTTGAAGACCCAGGTGTCGCCGATGCGGTCGACCCACGAGCCCTCGCGCTTGAACGGGGCCTGGTGGATGTGGCCGCAGAGCACGATGTCGGGGCGGTAGAGCTCGATCCAGGCCGAGAGGTCGGCGTCGCCCCACGACCGGCGGCCGTCCCAGCTGGTGGGCGAGTCCGCGGGCGGCGCGTGATAGACCCAGATCCAGGGCCGGCGGGACGCGGCGGCGTCGCGCGCCAGCTGGTCTGCGATCCGCCCGCGGGCGGCCGGCCCATCCCACCAGGGGCAGATGGTCACCCGGGCCGCGTCCAGCTCCAGGGTGTCGCCGTCGGTGGGCACGCCGAGGCGGCGCACCCGCTCGATCCAGGCCGGGATCCGCTCCCCGGCGGCGTCCCGCCGGTCCAGGTCGTGGTTGCCGGACGAGACGACCAGGCGCGTCGTGCGCGCCAGCCGCTGCAGGTACTTGAGGATCACCACCACCTGCACATTGCCGTCCAGGCTGCTGGAGATGTCGAGGTGGTCGCCCGCGATGACCACGAGGTCGAACGCCGGCGCGGCGGCGGCCGTCCAGTCATACTGCTTCAGCGCATAGTGCAGGTCTGAGACCAGCAGGATCCGCATCGCCCTCCCCAGCGAACGCGGGGCCCGAACCCCGGCGCGGACGCTGGGGCCGCGCCGGCCACGGCGTCAATCGGGCGGCCCGCTCAGGCCGCGGGCGCCGCCAGATGCTGCAACAACAGGCGATTGATCGCGTCCGGGACCTCGTCGGTGAGGAAATGACCGGCGCCTTCGATCACCTCGAACCGGTAGGGGCCGGTGACGAAACCGGCGGTGGCCTCTGCGGCCATCCGGCCCACCGTGGCGTCGGCGTCGCCCCAGACGTAGAGCGTGCGGGCGGCGACGCGCGGGACGTCGGCCGCGCGCAGCGAGCCGGCGCCGGCGCGGTACCAGGCCACGGCGGCTTCGAGGGCGCCCGGCGGCGCCAGGGTGTCGATGTAGGCCTGCGCCGTGGCGGCGGGGACGCCGGCGCCGGCGAACATGGCCCGCAGCCCGGCGAAGTCGTCCGCGCGCATCGCGGCCACGGTGGCGTCGTCCTGCAGCGCCTTGTGATGCCCGGACCGCTGCGCCTGCTGCGGGTCGCCGGCGAAGGCGCGGGCGAACGCGGCGGGGTGCGGCCGCGAGAGGACGGCGAGGCTCAGGACCCGCTCGGGCGCGCGCACCGCCGTCAGCCAGGCGATCTGGCCGCCCCAGTCGTGGCCCACGAGGTGGAAGCGGGCATGCCCCAGGGCGTCCATCAGGGCGAGCGCGTCGCCGACGATGAGGTCGGCGGCATAGGCCGCGACGCCGTCGGGCCGCGCGCCGGCCGAGTAGCCGCGCTGGTCCGGCGCGACCGCGCGGAGGCCGGCCGCCGCGAGCGCAGCCCCCTGCGAACGCCAGGCCGCCCGCGACTGCGGGAAGCCGTGCAGCATCAGGACGGGCGCGCCGTCGTCGGGGCCGTAGAGGTCGACGGTGAAGTCGAGCTGGCCGGCGCGAAGGGTTCGGGTGTCGGGCATGGACCGAGCGTAGGCGCGGCGATCCGCGTCCGCCAGGGCGTGGGGCGCGAGGCGGGCCTGGCTAGCTGGCGACCGTCAGCCCGGAGGGCTCCACCCTGAAGCCCTGCGCCCGGCCGGCCAACCCGGCGAACAGCATCTCGTCCGTGCCCGTTAGGAACGCCTGCAGGCCCAGGGCCTCGATCTCGTCGAACAGCGCGGCGCGGCGGCGGGCGTCGAGGTGGGCGGCGACCTCGTCCAGCAGGAGGATCGGGGCGGGCGCCTCGGCGCGGGCGAGCCGGGCGGCCTGGGCGAGCACCAGGTTCAGGATCAGCGCCTTCTGCTCGCCTGTGGAGCACTCCGCCGCCGCACGGTCCTTCTCGGCGTGCACGACGGCGAGGTCGCCGCGGTGCGGCCCGGTGAGCGCGCGGCCGGCGGCGGCGTCGCGCTCGCGGGCGGCGGCCAGGGCGCGGGCCAGCCGCGCTTCGATCTCGGCGAAGTCCGCCCCCTCCCCCGCCATCCGTTCCCAGTCGCCGGTGAGCGACAGCCGCGCCTGCGGGAAGGGCCGCTCGCCGCGCGTGGCGATCTCGGCCGCCAGCGCCGCCAGGGTGCGCGCCCGCGCCTCGGCCATCAGGGTTCCGGACTCGGCCAGCCGGGCCTCCAGCGCGTCGAGCCAGGCGGCGTCGGCGGGGCCGTCGGTGAGCAGGCGCATGCGCTCGCGGAGCGCCTTCTCGTAGGCCTGGACGTGGACCGCGTGCTGGGGCTCGGCGGCGAACACCAGCCGGTCGAAGAAGCGGCGACGGTCCGCCGCGCCCTCCAGGAACAGCCGGTCCTGCGCCGGCGTCAGCCACACCTGGCGCACATGTTCGGCGAGCCGTCCGGGGGGCGCCGGCTCGCCCTCGACGCGGACCACGCGTCGCGCGGCTCCCGGCTGCTCGACGCCGGTGCCGAGCCGGACCTCGTCGCCGCCGGCGCGCACGCTCACCGACACCGCCCAGGCGCGGCCCGCCGCCTCGCCCGGCAGCCTGCGGCCCACCTCGGCCAGGGCCGACCCGCGGAGGCCGCGGCCGGGGATCAGGAAGCTCACCGCTTCCAGCAGGTTCGTCTTGCCCGCCCCGTTCGGGCCCGCCAGCCAGACGGGACGCCCGTCGAGCGCCAGCTCGGCGCCCGCGTAGCTGCGGAAGTCCGTCAGGGAGAGGCGGGTCAGGGCCGTCGCGGTCACCGCGGCGTCTTAGCGGGTTTCCGCCGGATCCGGGAACAGCAAGGGACCCGGCGGCGGCGGGCCTCCGGCGCCGTTGAGGTCCGGATTCCGCCAGCGGATGTCACAGGCGTAGCCATATCTGCGTCCTGGCCGCACAGACGAGACGAGGAACGACACATGGACCAGGCCGCCAAAGCCCGAGCCTTCCACGAACTGCACCAGGGCCCCGAGGTGCTGGTGCTCGCCAACGTGTGGGACGCAGCGTCCGCCGCCACCGTGGAGGCGGCCGGGGCCAAGGCGCTCGCCACCTCCTCGGCCGCCGTGGCCTGGGCGCACGGCTACGCCGACGGCGACGTGCTGGCCGTGGAGACCACCTGCCGCGTGGTGGCCGAGATCGTGAGGATCACCGACCTGCCGGTGAGCTGCGACTTCGAAGGCGGCTTCACCGACGACCTGGGCGTCCTCGCCGACAACATCAGGCGGGTGATCGACGCCGGCGCGGTGGGGATCAACTTCGAGGACGGCGGCCGCGACCCGGAACTGCACGCGCGCAAGGTCGCCGCCGCCCGCGCCGCCGCGGGGACGGCCGGCGTCGACCTCTTCATCAACGCGCGGACCGACGTCTACCTGCGCCAGCTCGCGCAAGGCGACGCGGCCGAGGCGGAGGCCATCCGTCGGGGCCGGCTCTACGCCGACGCCGGCGCCAGCGGGGTGTTCACGCCCGGCGCCGCCGATCCCGAGCTGATCCGGCGGCTGGCGGCGGCGCTGCCGCTGCCTCTGAACGTCATGGCCTGGCCCGGCGTCCCCGATGCGGCGACCCTGGCGAGCCTCGGCGCACGGCGCCTCTCGGCCGGCACGGGGACGTTCCGCGCGGCGTTCGCCGCCCTGGCGAAGTCGGCGGCGGCGTTCCTGGAGACCGGCGACGTCCACGGCCTGGGGGCCGCCGGCGACGGCGCGCCGGCGCTGCAAAAGCGGTTCTCGGGCGGGTGACCTCGGCGCACCGGCCGCCTATCTTGCGCCGATGACCGAAACGCTCGACGCCGAGACCGCGGCGCTGCCCGACACCCCCCGCGACGCCACGCAGGACGGCCCCGCGATCCGCCTGTACCTGGTGGACGGCTCGGGCTTCATCTTCCGCGCCTTCCACGCGCTGCCGCCGCTGACGCGGAAGTCCGACGGCCTGCCCACCGGGGCGGTCGCCGGCTTCTGCAACATGATCTGGAAGCTGCTGGTGGACATGAAGGCGCAGCCCGACGCGCCGACCCACCTGGCGGTGGTGTTCGACAAGTCGGAGGTCACGTTCCGAAACAAGTTGTACGACCAGTACAAGGCCCATCGGCCGCCGCCGCCCGAGGACCTGGTCCCGCAGTTCCCGCTGGTGCGCGAGGCCACGCGCGCGTTCGGCGTGCCCTGCCTGGAACTGGGCGGCTACGAGGCCGACGACATCATCGCGGCCTATGCCTGCAAGGTGCGCGACCTGGGCGGCGAGGTGGTCATCGTCTCGTCCGACAAGGACCTGATGCAGCTGGTGGGCGACCGGGTGTCGATGCTCGACACCATGAAGAACGTGAAGATCGGCCCCGACCAGGTGATGGAGAAGTTCGGCGTTCCGCCGAGCCGCGTCGTCGATGTGCAGGCCCTTTGCGGCGATTCGGTGGACAACGTGCCGGGCGCGCCGGGCATCGGCATCAAGACCGCCTCCGCGCTGATCAACGAGTACGGCGACCTCGAGACGCTCCTTTCGCGGGCGACCGAGATCAAGCAGGAGAAGCGCCGCCAGACGCTGATCGAGTACGCCGACCAGATTCGGCTCTCGCGCCAGCTGGTGCAGCTGGACTGCGACACGCCGCTGCCCGAGCCGATCGACGACCTCGCGGTGCGCGACCCGGACGCCGGCGTGCTGCAGGCCTTCCTCGAGCAGATGGAGTTCCGCACCCTGTCGCGGCGGGTCAGCGAGGCCATCGCCCCCGGGCGCGAGGCGGGCGTGGCCGCGGTGATGGCCGAGATCAAGGCCGCCGGGCCGACGGCGCCGACGCACGAGGCCATCGACCACGCCGTCTACGAATGCGTGCGCGACGAGGCGGCGCTCGAGGCCTGGATCGCGCGGGCCTACGAGACCGGGATCGTGGCGTTCGACACCGAGACGGACGCGCTGGGCGCCTTCCAGTCGAACCTCTGCGGGATCTCGCTGGCCGTCGCGCCGGGCCAGGCCTGCTACATCCCGGTGGGCCACGCGGGCGAGCATGAGGGCGGCCTGGCGCTGGACGCCCCGGCCGACCTGCAGCAGGTCGCGCAGGACGTCGCCCTCGCCCGGCTGAAGCCGCTGTTCGAGGATCCGTCGGTGCTGAAGGTGGCGCAGAACGCCAAGTACGACATGGCGGTGCTGGCGCGGCACGGCATCCGCGTGTCGCCCATCGACGACACCATGCTGCTGGCCTTCGCCCTGGAGGGGGGCCTGCACAACAAGTACGGCATGGACGAGCTCAGCAAGCGCGTCCTCGACCACGAGCCGATCCCGTACAAGCAGGTGGCCGGGACCGGAAAGGCCCAGAAGAGCTTCAAGCACGTGGACCTGGCCGCGGCGACCGCCTACGCGGCCGAGGACGCCGACGTGACGATCCGGCTGTGGGAACACCTGAAGCCGCGGCTCGCGCACGAGCGGATGGCGACGGTCTACGAGCGCTTCGAGCGGCCGATGCCGGCGGTGCTGGTCGGCATGGAGATGGAGGGGATCAAGGTCGATCCCGAGATCCTGAAGCGGCTCTCCCACGACTTCTCGGTGCGCATGGTCGAACTGGAGGCCGAGGCGCACCGCGTCGCCGGACGTCCCTTCAACCTGGGCTCGCCGAAGCAGATCGGCGACATCCTGTTCAAGGAGATGGGCATCGCCTCGGGCAAGACCACCGCCACGGGCGCGCAATCGACGGACGCGTCCCTGCTGGAGGACCTGGCGGCCCAGGGCCACGAGCTGCCGCGCATCCTGCTGGACTGGCGGCAGCTGTCGAAGCTGAAGGGCACCTACACCGACAACCTGGTGGATGCGATCCACCCCCAGACGGGCCGCGTGCACACCAGCTACAGCCTGGCGGCCGCCACCACCGGCCGCCTCGCCTCCACCGATCCCAACCTGCAGAACATCCCGATCCGCACCGAGGAGGGCCGCAAGATCCGCAAGGCCTTCATCGCCGAGCCGGGACACGTGCTGATCAGCGCCGACTATTCGCAGATCGAGCTGCGCCTACTGGCGCACATCGGCGACATCCCGCAGCTGAAGCGGGCGTTCGCCGAGGGCCTCGACATCCACGCCATGACCGCCTCCGAGATGTTCGGCGTGCCCGTCGAGGGCATGCCGGCCGACACCCGCCGGCGGGCCAAGGCGATCAACTTCGGCATCGTCTACGGCATCTCGGCCTTCGGCCTCGCCAACCAGCTGGGCATCCCGCGCGAGGAGGCCGGCGCCTACATCAAGACCTACTTCGAGCGCTTCCCAGGGATCCGCACCTACATGGACCGCCAGATCCAGCAGGTGCGCAGCCAGGCCTTCGTCACCACCATCTTCGGCCGCAAGGTCCACATCCCGGCCGCGCGCGGGAAGAGCCAGGCCGAGCGCAGCTTCGCCGACCGCGCGGCGATCAACGCGCCGATCCAGGGCGCGGCGGCCGACGTCATGCGCCGCGCGATGATCCGCATGCCGCAGGCGCTGCTCGACGCGGGGCTCAAGGCGAAGATGCTGCTCCAGGTGCACGACGAACTGGTGTTCGAGGCGCCGGAGGCGGAGGCCGACCGGGTCATCGCGGTGGCCAGGCAGGTGATGGAGCGCGCCGCCGAGCCCGCCGTCTCGATCAGCGTGCCCCTGGTCGTCGAAGCGCGCGCCGCCGCCAACTGGGACGACGCGCACTGAGGCGTCGGGGCCCGCCTACGCGGCGACCTGCAGGAAGCGGCGGGTCTCGCCCTCCAGGCGCACGGCGGTGAGCACGCCCGTGAAGTAGACGCCCGTATCGACGTTGATGCGGTTGGCCTTGACCTCGGGCCGCCCCGGCGCGGGCGTGTGTCCGTGGACCACGACCTTTCCGAAGTCGTCGTCGCAGTCGAGGAAGGCGTGGCGGATCCACATCAGGTCGCGCGGAGACTGCGCGGCGAGCGCGACGCCCGGCCGGACGCCCGCGTGCACGAAGTGGTAGTCGCCGATGGTGCGGGACAGCTCCAGTCCGCGCAGGAAGCCGCGGTGCGCGTCCGGGACCGCGGCGGCGAAGCGCGCCCGGGCCTCGGCGCAGGCGCGAACGTCGTCGGGATCGGGCGCGGCCACGCCGTAGGACTTCAGCGTCTCCCGGCCCCAGCTGCCGATCCAGGCCGGCGCGAAGGCGGGCTCGTCGAGGAACCGCAGCATCGCCTCCTCGTGATTGCCGCGGAGCGGCGCGGCCTCGACGTCGGCGCGGCCCGCGAAGGCCAGCACCAGGTCCATGGCTCCACGGCTGTCGGGCCCCCGGTCCACGTAGTCGCCCACGAACACCACCACCGGCCGCTCCGCCGGCCGGCTCGCCTCGGCGTCGCGCACGATGTCGGCCAGCAACCGCTCCAGCGCCCCGGCGTAGCCGTGCACATCGCCCACCGCATAGACGAGCCGGCCCCCGGTGGAGGGCGGTGATGGTGTCCGTCGGTCTGTCACGGAAGGTTCCTGGTGGAGCCGAGGGGAGTCGAACCCCTGACCTCCTCATTGCGAACGAGGCGCTCTACCAACTGAGCTACGGCCCCAGGAAGGCGCGGAATAAGTCGATTGCGGGCGCTCCTGTCAAGCGGCCACGCCGGGCCGGGCGACGAACGGCCAACTTTGTCGCGGCGGCAAACCCGGCTAGAAGCAGCCCCCGAAGGCCATAGGACCCGTCCATGATCGCAATCATCCAGTTCGTCTTCTTCGTGGCGAGCGGCCTCCTCGAGTTCATCAAGTGGGCGATCATCATCAGCGCCGTGCTGTCGTGGCTGGTGGCGTTCAACGTGCTGAACATCCGCAACCAGTTCGCCTACAACGTCGTGCGGTTCCTCGACGCGGTGACCCAGCCGGTCCTGCGCCCCTTCCAGCGGCTGATCCCGCCGCTCGGCAGCGTCGACATCAGCCCGATCGTGGCGATCCTGGTCATCGTGGGCGTGCAGCGGTTCATCCTGCCGGCCCTGGCGAACTTCCTCATTGGCGTCGTCGCCGTCTGAGCCCCTGCGCCTGACGGTGCGCGTGACGCCAAAGGGCGGGCGCGACGCCGTCGACGGGTGGAGCGTGGACGAAGCCGGACGGCCGGTCCTGCGGCTGCGGGTCTCGGCCGCGCCGTCCGAGGGGGCCGCCAACGCCGCGGCGACGGCCCTCGTCGCCCGCGGGCTGGGCGTGCCGAAGTCGGCGGTGCGGGTGGTCGCCGGCCAGACCGCGCGGCTGAAGCGCCTCGAGATCGACGGCGTGACCGCGGACGACGTCGCGCGGGCCTTCGGCGCCCCCTGACGCGGAACCCGCGGCCCCTGACCCGGTTTAGAGGCTGATCGCCCGGCCGTTCCCCTTGTGGGTCGAGGGCGACCACGATCGGCCCGGCCCGCACCCCCCTGGCATCCCCCCGACCGAGGCCGGGCCGATCCCCCCTCCGAACCGTCGAGACCAGCCCCGCGGAACGCCTCGCGCCCGCGCCTGTTCTGTGATTGCGTAGCTTGCCGAGGAGCACACCGATGACCGACGCTGGACCTCATTCCGGGAAGGGCCCGCGGACGTGGGTCCGCACCGACGAGCGCCTGTGCGAGGAGGTGTCCGAGCGGCTGATGGAGGACCGGCTGATCGACGCGAGCGAGGTGGAGATCTCGGTGGCGGACGGGACCGTCACCCTCACCGGGCACGTCCCGGGCGCCTCGGACGTGACGCACGCCGAGATGCTGGCCCGGCAGACCCCGGGCGTGACGGCTGTGATCAACCGCCTTGTCGTCCAGGCGGGCCCCCGGGCCGTCGAACGGCTGGGCGAGCCGAACCCGTACGATCACTATGAAGGCCGATGGGGGCGGTGGGTCCCGCCCGTCATCACCTGACGACAACGGAGCCGCGATGCCGAGCCGAGCCCATCTTGCCCGCCTGATCGCCGACGCGCGGCGCATGGTGGTGTTCACCGGCGCCGGCATCTCCACGGAGAGCGGCATCCCCGACTTCCGCAGCCCCGGCGGCGTCTGGAGCAGGATGAAGCCCATCTACTTCCAGGACTTCGTGGCCAGCGAGGAGCGGCGCCGCGAGGCGTGGGAGCGCGCGTTCGGCGGCCGCGCGGGCTGGGTGGGCCGCGAACCCAACGCGGGCCACCACGCGGTGGCGCGGCTGGTCGCGTCCGGCAAGTGCGCCGCGGTCATCACCCAGAACGTCGACAACCTGCACCAGGCCTCGGGCGTGCCGGCCGACAGGATCATCGAGCTGCACGGCAACGCCAGCTACGCCACCTGCCTGGAGTGCGGCGAGCGGCACGAGCTCGACGAGCTGAAGACGCTCTACGAGGCGACGGGAGACCTGCCGGCGTGCCGGTCCTGCAGCGGGATCGTGAAGACCGCGACCATCTCGTTCGGGCAGGCGATGCCGGCCGAGCCCATGGCGCGCGCCGAGGCGGAGACGCTGGCCTGCGACCTGTTCCTCGTGCTGGGCTCGTCGCTGGTGGTCTATCCGGCGGCGGGCTTTCCGGTGCTGGCGAAGAAGAACGGCGCGATGCTGGCGATCGTCAACCGCGAGCCCACCGACATCGATCCCTACGCGGACCTGGTGCTGCACGACGAGATCGGCCCCGCGATGAGCGAGGCGACGTCCGCGAATTCGTGACCCGGGCCGGCCCCACCCCCTCTCGCTTCGCGAGCTCCCCCACGGGGGGAGCATGCTCTGTGAGGTCCCCCCCGCCGGGGGAGGTCCGGCGGCGCGGAGCGACGGCGGGGAGGGGGTGTCCGCCCCGGCGTGTCTGCAGATACCCACCCCCTCTCGCTTCGCGAGCTCCCCCAGGGGCGAGCATGAGCGGAGGGTCCTCCCCCGCTGGGGGAGGTCCGGCGGCGCGGAGCGGCGGCGGGGAGGGGGTTTCCACCCCGGTGTGTCCGCAAACGCCCACCCCCTCTCGCTTCGCGAGCTTCCCCAAGCG
>NZ_JAEUMN010000125.1 GCF_016793225.1 Phenylobacterium sp. | reverse complement strand
CGCTGCAACGCCCTTGGTCAGGCGGGGGCGCGCAGATTGCGGAAGGTGATCGAGAAGCGGTGCGCCTTGGCCTCCGGAAGGCTGTGCTCCCAGGTCCATCTCGCCTCGCCGTCGAGCAGGTAGGCCGAGCGTGGGGCGAGGCGGGCGTTCAGCCGCTCGAACCGCGATCCTACCCGGCGGCGGAAACGCATGATGGCCGCCGCCTTTAACGACACGCCGACGACCTTGTCGAACTGCGGCCGGTCCCGATGCCAGCCGATGGGCGCGCCTTCGCGATACTCGTTGATCAGAACGTGCACGAAGTCGGCGGCGGGCACGCCCGCGAAAGCCGCCGCGCGGTCGCGCAGCGGCAAGAGCCAGTCGGGCAGGGGCCACGCCTCGACCAGGGCGCCCGCGCCGCTGAACTCGTAGCGCCATCCAAAGGACACCACGCGGCGTCGCGCCTCGTAGCCCTGGAACTGGAACGGCTGGAAGTCGAGCTCGCCCAGGCGCGTGAGCAGTGCGGCTTCCTCGTCTTGCGTGACGAACGCGGGGCGGCAGGCGAAGCCTGGAGGGCCCTGCGGCGGCAGGTCGAACAGGTCGGCGGCCATGGTCCATCCCGTGCCCGGAAACGACGGCGGCGGGAAGGATGGTCCTTCCCGCCGCCGCAACGTCGGACTGGTCGTCGGGCCCTTAGTACATGGGCCGCTGGTCGTTATAGCCGTAGCGGCGACGGTCGTCGTCGCGGCGGGCCATGCGGACGCTGTGCTGCAGGTTGTCCAGCCGCTGCATCAGGTCGTTGGCTTCCCAGCGGGACAGGCCGTTGTAGCGATAGCGGGCCTCGAGCCGGGCGATGGCGTTGAACTCCATCTTCAGCCGGTACGCCTCGCGCCGGGTCAGCTGGCCGGTGGCCTCGCCGCGGTCGATGCGGTGCATCAGCATGTCCTGGCGCTCGTCGATCGAGCGGGCGGAGCCCCAGCCGTAGGGTTGCGCCGTGGCGGCGCCGGCGGTCAGCGCCGTGGCGACGGCGAGGGGAAGGATCAGGGTCTTCATCGTGTTCTCTCCTCAAAGGCGTGGGATGTGTCGGTCCCTCGTCTTGCGGCGGCGGCCAGAGCGTCTTGACGCCGATGGCCTCCGACGGTTTGCGAAAACCCGGTTCGGCTGGTTTGGTTCACGCCAGATCACGCAGGCGTGAAAGGAGCGGTCGTCGTGAAGATGCTCGTCGCAGCCCTCGCGGCGCTGGTCCTGGCGGCCTGCCAGAGCGTGCCCTCTGACCGCGGGATCGACGTCATCTACGTGCCCACGCCGGAGTCGACGGTGTCCGCCATGCTGGAGCTGGGCGAGGTGCGCGCGGGCGACGTGGTCTACGACCTGGGCTCGGGCGACGGGCGGATCCCGATCGAGGCGGCCCGGCGGTTCGGCGCGCGCGGCCTGGGGGTCGAGCTGAGCGCCGAGCGGGTGCGCGAGGCCCGCGCCAACGCCCGGGCCGCGGGCGTCGGCCATCTGGTCGAGTTCCGGCGGCAGGACCTGTTCGCGACGGACCTTTCGGAGGCGACGGTGGTCACACTCTACCTGCTGCCCGACCTGAACCTGCGCCTGCGGCCGAAGCTGCTGGCGCTGAAGCCGGGCACGCGGATCGTCAGCCACGCCTGGGACATGGGCGACTGGCGGCCGGAGGCCACCCGGGAGATGGCCGACGGCTCGGAGATCTACCTCTGGCGCGTGCCCGAGCGCCCCACGCCCTAGCCCAACCGCGCGATGGCCTCAGCCACGGCCTTCGGCCGCTCGAGGGTGACCATGTGGCCGGCCTCGGGGATCGAGACCAGCTCGGCGCCAGCGATGCCCTTCTTGAAGCCGTGGGCGTACACCGGCGGGATCAGCCGGTCGGAGTCGCCCCAGACGATGACCGTCTTCGCGCGGATGCGGTGCATCCGGCCGGACAGCCCGCGCTCGGGGATGGGGAACAGGATGCGCCCCGCCATGCCGAGCTGCCGGGCGTTGGTCACCAGGTAGGTCTGCAGGAAGTTGGGGTCGGTCACGTTCCGCCCCGCGGTCAGCATCGCCGCGCCGGCTTCCGCGTCGTGGAACAGGAGCGCCGGCATCTCGTAGGGCATGGTGGCGAAGAGGTCGGCGATGGGGTGGTCGTCGTCCCAGAGGCCGGCGGGGGCGATCAGGGCCAGCCGCGAGACGTCGTTGGGCTGCACCGCCGCCATCTCGGCCGCGATCATGCCGCCCATGGAGTGGCCGACCAGGATCGGGTCCTTCAGGCCCAGGGCCTGGACCACGTCCCAGGTGTGGAGCGTGAAATCCAGCATGTCGCGGATCTCGGGCGCCTCCTCCGAGTCGCCGTAGCCGGGGACCAGCGGTGCGTAGACGCGATGGCTCTTCGCCAGCTCGGCCAGCAGCGGATCCTCGGCCGCGACGCCCCCCGCGCCATGCAGGTAGACGAGGTCGGGGCCGGCGCCGCCGACCAGGTAGCGGACCGGCGCGTAGTGGGTCTGGACGGTCTTCAGTTCGAACATCTGGCGCTCCCTCACTCGGCCGGGATCGGCGCGCGCGCCGGGGCGGCCGGCAGGTCGCCGGCGGTAGCGATCTTCGACAGCGGCTTGCACCAGAAGCGGTCGTCGTCCGCATAGTCCGGGAACATGTTCCGCAGGTGCGGCATCACCTTCTCGGCGAACAGCCTGGTCGAGTACATGCACTTGTCGGCCGGCATGTTCCCCACGTGCATGAGGCAGAAGATGTTGCCCACGTGCAGGCCCTTGATCAGGTCCTCCATCCGCTGGCGCACCGTCTCGGGCGAGCCGGCGATCACGTGGCCCTGCTCGGTCAGCTCCTCCCAGGAGAGCTGGGAGTAGCCGCCCACGGGCGGGGCGTATTGCGACAGCGCGCCGGTCTGGATGGTCTTGATGGTGCGGTAGCCGGGCGCGTCCGCGAAGCCCGGATAGACGTGCAGGCAGCGGTTGTAGAAATAGCTGACGTGCTCCTCGTACAGCTTCTTGGCCTCGGCGTCGGTCTCGGCCACGCAGATCGTCTGGGCGAAGCCGGCCCGGTAGGGGCTCTTGTCGGGCGCGCCGCGCTCCTCGACCCGGTTCCAGTAGCCCTGCATCAGCGCCTTGGCGCGCAGGTACCCCGAGAAGCTGAGGTAGGAGTAGCTGTAGGTGTTGTCGATGCAGAAGTCGTAGGTCTCGACCGAGCCGCCGCCCGGGATGTGCACCGGCGGATGCGGCTGCTGGATCGGTCGCGGCCAGATGTTCACGTGGCGCAGCTTGTTGTAGCGGCCGTTGAAGGCGAACGGGTCGCGCTCGGTCCAGGCCTTGATGATCAGGTCGTGCGCCTCGTTGTACTTCTCGCGCGTCAGGCTGGGGATCTGGCCGTAGCAGTAGTTGGTGTCCATCGAAGTGCCGACCGGGAAGCCGGCCACCAGGCGCCCGCCCGAGATGCAGTCCAGCATCGCGAACTCCTCGGCCACGCGGACCGGCGGATTGTAGAGCGCGATGGAATTGCCCAGCACCACGATGGCCGGGTCCTTGGTGCGGCGCGCCAGGCCGGCGGCGATGATGTTGGGCGACGGCATGATGCCGTAGCCGTTCTGGTGGTGCTCGTTGACCCCGATGCCGTCGAAGCCCAGCGTGCCGGCGTACTCCAGGAGGTCCATGTAGGTGTTGTAGACCTCATGGCTCTTCACGGGATCGAACAGGCGCTGGTCGATGTCGACCCAGACGGACCGATGGGTCTCCCGGAAATCGTCCGGCAGATACGGCCATGGCATCAGGTTGAACCATGTGAACTTCATGGGCGCGTCTCCCTGCAGCTCGCATCTGTTCTTGGGCGCCGTCCCGGTGACCGGCCGGCTGGAGCTGTCTGATCGACGATAACCGAAGGCGGGCAGGCGCCAAGCGGCGATCGCTCGTCATAGGTACGATCTATTCCAAATGACGGAACGATCGATTGGATTTCTGGCGCGCGGGCGCCTATCTCTGCCGTCACTGGAAGGAAGTCCCGATGCGCCTCGCCGCCAAGACCGTCAGCTGGTCGGTCGTCCACATGACCGTCGCCATCGCCGTGGCCTACGCGCTGACGCGCAACTGGCAGGCGGCGCTGGCCGTCGGCCTGATCGAGCCGGTGTTCCAGACCATCGCCTACGCGCTGCACGAGCGCGCCTGGCGGCCTCGCGCCGTCCCCGTCCGGGTCGGCGCCCACCCCCATCCCCGTTGAGGAGGACGAACGCCATGGAAACCCAGGACAAGGTCGCGGGCGAGCTGTCGAAGCTGCTGGCCGACACCTACGCCGTCTACCTCAAGACCCACGGCTACCACTGGAACGTCCGCGGCATGAACTTCCACGCGCTGCACGGCATGTTCATGGAGCAGTACACCGAGATGTGGACCGCCATCGACCTGGTGGCCGAGCGGATCCGCGCGCTGGGCCAGCTGGCGCCGCAGGGCTACGCCGCGTTCGCGCGGCTGTCGTCGATCAAGGACGGCGACCCTCATCAGGACGCCGCCGGCATGCTGCGCGAGCTGGTCGCCGACCATGAGGCGCTGATCGCCGCCGCCAAGGCCGCCCGCGAGGGCGCCGACGACGTCACCGCCGCGGTCATCGACGCCCGCATCGACGCGCACCAGAAACACGCCTGGATGCTGCGCGCGACGCTGGGCTGAGGCGCGGACCGCGGGCGCAATCCGATCCTTGCTCGTGGAGGCGTGTTGTTGGTCCACGAATGCACACGAAGACCACGAATGGCCGCGGAGAGGCCTGGGTCCCATCGTTGGATAGCTGTCATTCGTGGTGTCTCATGAGGACGCTTCGCGTCGGGCCCGTTACTCGACCACCAAGCGCACGAAGGGGCCGTGAGCTGAGCGGCTCCGGATCTCTTGGTGGTCTTGGTGGTTCGAGAAGAACGGCGCCTGCGGCGCAGAGGACGCTCAGGTGAGCTGCGGCAGTCGAAGCCGGAAGCCTGGGGAGCTGGTCCGTCAAGACATCACGTAGGTGGGGAAGCGCCGGCCTCGGCTGGAGGTAAGGCAGCTTCCCCGTGCAGAATTTGCGGCGAAATCGCGGCGGGGCTGGAACATCGCTCGCCGGCCCTGGTTGGGGCTGCGTCAACCTTGTGACGTGTGGAAGCCCTTCATGAAAAAGCTCCTCTTCGCTGCCGCGGCCACCTTGGTGCTGGCCGGGAGCGCGCAAGCCGCCGGCGTCACTCCGACGCTGGACGCGGTCACGCCCTCCGGATCCAACTTCGAGTTCATCTACAACCTCACGCTCGACAGCGACGCCGGCGTCCGCCCCGGCGACGGGCTGATCATCTACGACTTCGCCGGCTTCGTCGGCTTCGGCGCACTGCCGAACCCGTTCATCGAGGCGACGACCGAGCTCACGAGCACGGTGTCCACCGATCCGGACGCGTTCCAGCCGGTGCCCGGCTTCACCGACGACCCGACCGTGGAGAACCTGGTGTTCCGCTGGACGGGACCGCTGACCTTCACGGAGGGCGAGCACCCGCCGATCCAGTTCTTCCTGTCCGCAATCTCCACGTTCTCGGGGATCCGCTCGGACGGCTTCACCAGCCTCACCGTCAAGAACAACGGCGCGACCGCCGGGCAATCGCTGTACGCGCAGGGCGCCGTCGGGGTGCCGGTGGGCGCCGCGATCCCCGAGCCCGGCGCCTGGGCGCTGATGATCATGGGCTTCGGCGGGCTGGGCGCCATGCTGCGCCGGCGCAACAGCCGGGTGGCCTCCCTCACGCCGGCCTGACGGCCGCAGGGGCGGCGCGCGGACGCTGACCGCCTCCAAGACGCTTGCTGCAGACTGCAGGGCGGCCCATCGCGCACCCGCCGGTGGGCCGCCTTCTTGTTGTGAGGAACGGGGCGAGGCTGACCTCGGGGCCGTCGGCGATCTCCCTACACCCCGAACGGCCAGGTCTCCTCGGCGCCGGTCTCGTGGCGGCCGCGCTCGGCGGACAGTGGGGTGACCGCCGTGGTCTCGTCGAACCAGACCCAGGCGTCGAACTGCTCGGACAGGCGGCAGTCGGCGTAGTGGCTCTGGCGCTCGGTCTCGGGGCGGTAGACGACGCCGATGAAGCGCTGCGGGCGAGGTTCCCAGAGCGCGCGCCGGGCGGGGCCGTGGTGCCCGGGGCGCAGGTCGAGGAGGAAGCGGGGGAGGCCCGCGTCGTGGGCTTGGCGCTCGTGGCTGTCGGGGAGCGAGGGGCGCACGCGCCTGATCTCCATCGCCGCGTCCCAGTCGCCGGCGCAGGCCACCGTGCCGGCGTGCGTGCCGAAGCCGATCAGGCGCGCCTGTTCGCCCCAGGCCTCGCGGCAGAGCTGGCCCAGGTTCAGCTGGTCGCGGACCATGCCCATCTCGGTCGCCCGGGCGTCGCCGATGTGGGAATTGTGCGCCCAGACCACCGCCTTCGCGTCGCCGCCGCGCGCCTCCATCACCGCGGAAAGGGCGTCGAACATGTGCCGGTCGCGCAGGTTCCAGGCCTGGGCGCCGCCGTCGTACATGGCCCGGTAGTAGGCCTCGGCGTCGCGGACCAGGCGGGCGCTCTGGGCGGCGTCGAGCAGCGCCTCGTCGCCGCGGTCGGGCTCGCGAAGCCGGCGCTGGAGGAGGTCGGTCAGCATCGCCGTGACCGCGCCCTCGCAGGCGGCGTAGCGGCCCGACACCGCCATCCGGCCATAGGCCGCCGGCTCCTGCGCCCAGGGGGCGAGGCAGCCGTACCGCGCGCGCGCCACCTTGGCCGCCTCGGCGTCGACGCGGTCGAGGTAGTCGATCACCGTGCGCATGGAGGCGGCGAGGTTGTAGAGATCGAGGCCGCAGACCCGGACCTGGGCCCCGCGGGGCCTCGCGGCGTTGTGCGCGGCCAGCCAGCGGGTGAAGGCCTGGAACTCGCGGTTGCGCCACATCCAGAGGGGGAAGCGGGCGAAGGCCTCGCCCGCCGGGGCGGGCCGGCCGTGGATGTGGGCGTTGCGAACCTGAGCGTCGAGGATGGCCGCGTCGGGCCAGTCGGCCTCGAGCGCGATGATGTTGAAGCCGCGGCTCTCCACCAGCCAGCGGGTGATGGCGGCGCGGGCGCGGTAGAACTCGGACGTGCCGTGGCTGGCCTCGCCCAGCAGCACGACGCGGGCGTCGCCGAAGCGGTCGAAGAGGCGGCCGAAGGCGGGGTCGTCGGGGTCGGGCAGGCGTTCGGCGGCGGCGGCGATGGCGCCGGCCGGTCCGCGCGGCAGGGCGCGGGTCGGCTCGACCTCGTGACCAATGTCGGGCATGGCGGGTGACCCCGTGACGGACGCGGACGCTGAGAACGGTGCGAGGCTGCGCGCCGTTCCCGGCCGAAGCGGGGTGGGAGCATGGCGAAATGTCGACGGTCGAACTCCGCAAGGTCGAGACGGCCTACCAGGGCTACCTGACGCTGCTGGTGGCCACCCTGGCCGGGCCGGACGGGACGACCTTCCGGCGCGAGATCGAGCACCACGGCCGGGCGGCCTGTGTGCTGCCCTACGATCCGGAGCGGCGGACGGCGCTGATGGTGAACCTGCCGCGGGCGCCGGTGATCTGGGCGGGCGGCCCGCCGGCGCTCCTGGAGGCGCCGGCGGGGATGGTCGACAACGAGGACGCCGAGGACACCGCCGTCCGCGAGGCGCTGGAGGAGTGCGGGGTGCGGCTGGGGCGGCTGGAGGCCGTGGGCTCGCCGTTCTCGACGCCGGGCGTGTCGTCCGAGCGGATCGACCTGTTCCTGGCCGAGTACCGGGCCGCAGACCGCGTGGCCGCCGGCGGCGGGGTCGAGGGCGAGAACGAGCTGATCGCCGTGGAGGAGGTCCCGCTGTCGCTGCTCTGGACCTGGGTGGAGCAGCGCCGGATCGAGGACCTGAAGTCGCTGGCGCTGATCCTGGCGCTGCGCGTGCGGCGGCCTGAGCTGTTCGGCTAGCAGCAGCCTTGCCGCATGAGTGCTAACATATTGGAATCTTGAAACTTTCGTTCAGAATCGTGCGTACTGTCAGGGTGTGCGGCCCCGCCCGTGCGGCGTGGCCCCTGCGGTCCAACGCGTGCGAGGTGGAACTGAATGAAAGCGTCGCCCGAATTCCGGAAGCAGCTGGCCGGCTATGGCCTGACGACGGCCGAGATCCTGTACCGGCTGCCCGACCATCCTTCGCTCCTGCAGAGCTACATCTGGCAGGACTACGACATCTTCCCGGAGTTCCCCACGCTGCGGAAGTTCCTGGACTTCTGGCATCGCACCCTGGAGGGGCCGCTGTTCAAGGTGACGGTGGGCCACTGCAAGCTGATCAAGCCGGCGGAACTGCGCGCCGTCGGGGCGGACTTCCGGCTGAACTAGACAGGACGCGGGTCTGCGTAGACTGATGCGGGCGTGATCCGCCGCGCCGTGCTTCTCCTCGCCCTGCTCCTGGCCGCCTGCCAGGGGGAGCCCCAGCGGGCGGCCTGCCCGGCGGGCAAGGTCTGCCTGGAGTACGGCAACAACTCCGAGCCGCAGACGCTGGACCCGCAGAAGGCCAACCTGGTCGACGAGGCCGCGATCATCGGCGACCTGATGATGGGGCTGACCACCGACAGCCCGGACGCCAAGCCGGTCCCGGGCGCGGCCGAACGCTGGACGACCAGCGCCGACGGCCTCACCTGGACCTTCCACCTGCGCCCGGCGCGCTGGTCGGACGGGCGGCCCGTGACCGCGGACGACTTCGTGTTCGGCATGCGGCGCACGCTCGATCCGAAGACGGCCTCCATCTACGCCTACCTGCTCTACGTCATCGAGAACGGCCAGGCGGTGAACGAGGGCAAGGCGCCGCTGACCGCGCTGGGCGTCCGGGCGCCCGATCCCCGCACGGTGGAGATCCGGCTGGCGCACCCGGCGCCCTATCTGCCCGAACTGCTGAAGCACCAGAGCTTCTTCCCCGCGCCGCGGCACGTGGTGGAGCGGTACGGCGACGGCTGGGTGCAGCCGGGGCGGTATGTGGGGAACGGGCCGTTCCGGCTGACGGGATGGCGGCTGGGCGACCGGATCTCGGTGGAGAAGAACCCCTACTTCTGGGACGCCGCCAACGTCTGCCTCGACCGGGTGAACTACTATCCGACGCCTGACGTGGTCTCGGCCGAGCGGCGGGTGGCGCGCGGCGAGCTGGACCTGAACACCCGCTTCCAGTCGAACCGCTACGAGCGGCTGCAGAAGACCATGCCGGGCGTGGCCCGCACCGGGGTCTCGCTGGCGACGGCCTACCTGTCGTTCAACACCCGCGACGTGGCGGCCTTCCGCGACGTCCGCGTGCGCCGGGCGCTGTCGATGGCGGTGGACCGCGACTTCATCACCGCCAAGCTGCTGCGCGCGGGGCAGCAGCCGGCCTACGCCTTCACGCCGCCGATCACCGCGGGCTACGTGGGCGCGGGCGAGGGGCCCCGGCTGCGCTGGGCGGGCCTGCCGTTCGCCGAGCGGCAGGCGCAGGCGCGGCGGCTGCTCGCCGAGGCGGGCTACACCGCGGCGCGGCCGCTGAAGCTCACCATCACCACGCCCAACAACACCGACACCCTCCTGCTGATGGAGGCGGTGCAGGCCGACTGGCGGGCGATCGGCGTCCAGCCCCGGATCGAGCAGAACGAGGCGGGCGTCGCCTTCGCCGCCTACCGCAACCGCGCCTTCGAGATCGGCTCGATGAGCTGGTACGGGGACTTCAACGATCCCGTGACCTTCCTGGGGCTCTTCAAGAGCGACACCGGGGCCCAGAACTACGGGGACTACAAGAATCCGGCCTACGACGCCCTGCTCGCCGCGGCCGACCAGGAGCCGGACCTCGCCGAACGCGCGCGAATCCTCGCCCGCGCCGAGCAGCTGATGCTGGACGAGGAGGCGATGATCCCGGTCTACTTCGTGGTGAACCGCAACCTGGTGAGCCGCCGGGTCACGGGCTGGGTGGACAACGCCCCCAACTTCCACCGCACCCGCTGGCTCTGCCTGAAGCCTCAGCGATAGACGTAGCGGCAGCGCTTCTTCTTGGCGTTCGACTTGGCGATCTGGTGGCCGGCCACCGCGCCGACGCCGGCGCCCAGCAGCGTGCCTTCCGTGCGCGCGCCGTTGCCGGCCAGCTGGTTGCCCAGGACGCCGCCGGCCACCGCGCCGATCACCGTGCCCTTGTTGGCGGACTTCTTGACGCTCTTGCAGACGAGCACCCGCTTGGCCGCCTCGGCCGGGGCGGGAACGGCCGCCAGCGAAAGTCCGAC
>NZ_JAEUMN010000092.1 GCF_016793225.1 Phenylobacterium sp. | reverse complement strand
CCTCGGCGCCGTCGAGGATCGGGTGTCGGGGCTGCGCATGGGCGCCGACGACTACCTGGTGAAGCCCTTCGCCTTCGAGGAGCTGCTGGCCCGCATCGAGGCGCTGCTGCGCCGGCCCCGCGACCAGCGGGCGTCCAGCCGGACCCTCGCGGTCGGCGACCTCGAGCTGGACCGTGGCGCCATGCGCGTCAGCCGCGGGGGCGAGGAGATCGTGCTCACCGCCCGCGAACTCGCCCTCCTGGAGCTGTTCATGACCGCCCCCGGACGCGTGCTCAGCCGCGAGCGGATCCTCTCCAATGTTTGGGGCGTCGACGAAGACCCGCTGACGAACGTCGTCGACGTCTACGTGCGGCGGCTGCGGGCCAAGGTGGATCCGCCCGATGCGGCGTCCTTCATCACGACCGTCCGGGGCCTGGGCTACCGGCTCGAGCCCGTGCCCGCCCGCAAGCTCGTGGAGGCCTGACGCCGGCGTGCGAACGCCTCCGCCGCGGGGGCGGAGGCGTCGGCGGCTCCGGGGGAGCCGGGCGTCCTACTTCGCGGCGTAGGGCAGCGAGGAGTGGTGCGCCACGATGCGGATCGCGCCATCGTCGGTCTTCTTGAACGACCAGCTCTTGTCCACGACCGTCACCTTGCCGTCCTTGTCGGTCATGATGACGTTGCCCACCGTGCTGGCGGTGTCGCCGTGGATCTGGATGGCGGCGTTCCGGATCTCGACGCTGCGCCAGCCCTGCAGCGCGAACCCCTTGTCGTTCGGGTACTTCGCATCCCCGCCCACGAAGTAGGCCAGCGCGCCCTCCTTGGTGGTCCGGAACGTCTGCGGCGAGACCGTGAGGGTCGGCTTGAAGAGCACCGGACCCAGGTTGTAGCCGTAGGCCTTGTCGAGAACCTGGACAGCCAGCGCCTTGGCCTTCGCGTGGCCGTGCGCCTCGTGCTCACGGGCGATGGCCACGAGCGCGTCGCCCCAGGCCTTCTGCGCCGACAGCACTTCGGCCTCGGTCAGAGCGCCCGTGTAGGTCGTGCTCGCCCATGCGGCCGGAGCGGCCGCCACGGCGGCGAACAGGGCGCCGGCTGCGACGATGGAGCGAGGGGTCATGCGTGCTTCTCCTGATCTGCCCGGCGATGATCGCCTTGCGACCGGGGTACGCCTTCACCGTGAACCTCAACTGTCGTGAGAATGAACGGCGGATTACAGCCGCGCCGCAGCCCTTCACCGGCGCCAGGCGTCCACCGCCTGAACGAGCCCCGCCACCTCGGCGGGGGCCAAACCGACGGTCACATCCTGCCCGTAGGCGTCCTTGAACCGCAGCGGCCAGGCCTCCCGGCCGCCCGGCTTCCAGGCCGCCGCGATCTCGCGGATCACCCGCTCGGGAGCCTCGAACTCGACCCGGACATGCTGCAGGCACGAGGTCGAGGGCTCGGGGCAGCCGTCGTCCCAGCGCCGTACGGCCGAGGGCGGGATCTTCTCCAGCCCCTGCGCGGTGCGCAGGTGCACCACCCGAAGGTCGCGCCGCGCGCCGAGGTACGAAAGTTCGTGGTTCACGCGCCAGCGGACCTCGCCGCCCTCCCGCGACCGCAGCGCCGTCACATAGCCGTCGTTGACCGCCACGCCGTCGGCGGCCGAGCCCCGCCGGTGCACAGGCTTCGTGCTGAACCGGATGTGCTCTTCCAGAGGGTCGTCGCGAACCTCGACGCGAGCCGCCACGTCCTCGGGGGTCATGCGCGCCAGCGCGGACGGGACGGGCTTGGGCGCGCTGGCCTGGGCCGCGCCGCCGACGGCCAGCAGCACCGCTGCGGCCGCCCAGCCCAGGCGGCGGGAACGCATCGTCGAACGCAGGCGCATGATCGTGTCTCCGGCTAGAACTGAACGGTCAGGGTCACCGAGGCGGCGTGGATCACCGCATCCTCGCCCGGGCGGAAGGTGTGCTGGTGGAGGTAGCCCGGCTCCACGGCCAGGGTGGGAGAGACCGGGATGGAGACGCCGGCGAAGCTGCGCCAGGCGGCAAGCCCGTCGCGCTGGCCCCAGGCGGTGCCGTTCAGGCCGATGAAGGGCTCGGTGGTGACGACCCCGCGCACCTCCCCCGCAAGCGGCGCGGTGAAGCGCAACTGCTGGCGGAGCCGCCATCCGGCGCCCTCGCGGTTCTCGACGCGTCGCTGCTCGAGGCGCGTGCGGCCGGTCAGGGTCGGCCCGCGGCCGTCGCCCGCGATGCGGAAGGCCAGCTGCTGCCAGATCCGGTGCTCGTGGACCGGCGCGCGGCCCAGCTGGCTCGAGCGGTTGTAGACATAGCCCAGCGAGAGCGTGCGCGTTCCGTCCAGCCGCCAGCCGATCGACGGCCGCAGCACGAACTGGCCCAGCCGGCCGGCGTCCTCGTTGAACCGCGCCTGGGTGTCGAGGTTGAACACCCACCGTTCCGAAATCGGCCGCGAGGCCTGCAGCACCGTCCAGGCCTGGACGTCCTCGTCGGCCGCCGCTGCCGGCGCGGGATAGACGGCCAGCGCCACAGCCCCGCCGAACGCCGCCGGGATCGAGACTGCGCGTTTCAAGCTGCTCATCGTCCTTCGCCACTGGAGGCGCGAAGCCTCGGAGGAAGGAGCTATGGAGCCGCCGTGAACCTCACCTGTCGGTCAGATGAACGCCGGATTACAGCGCCCTACCCCGGCGCCTTCTCGAAGGCGGCGTCGATCTCGAGGTTCACCTCGTCCGAGACGGCGGGGACGGCGTAGCCCAGGCCGAACTCGCTGCGCTTCAGCTTGGCGACGGCCGAGAAGCCGACGGTGGCGGCCTTGGTCATCGGGTTGGCCCCCGCGCCGTAGAACCGGGCGTCCAGCACGACCGGGCGCGTCACGCCGCGCAGGGTGAGGTCGCCGGCGATCTGGGCCTGCAGCCCGTTCACCTTGACGCTGCGCGAGACGAACCGGGCGGTCGGGTGCTTGGCCGTGTCGAAGAGGTCCCCGGTCGCCAGGTGCTTGCCGAAGGCGGGCGAGGTCACGCGCAGGCCCGAGAGCGGAATATCGATCTCGACGCTGGCCGCCTCGGGGCGGGCCGGATCCAGCTTCAGCACGCCCTTCATCTCGCCGACCATCCCCGAAAGCCGCGAGAAGCCCATGTGGTCGACGGACCAGGTGACGATCGTGTGGTTCGGGTCCACGTTGTAGGTCCCCGCCGCGACGGCCCGGGCGGCGGCGGGCGAGGCGTTGGGCGACTGCGCCAGCGCGGGGGCGGCGGCGAGACCGACCGTGAGGGCGACGATGAGGCTGGCGATCCGCAACGGAGGACTCCCATGTGTCTGCAGGGGTCCTCAGCTACCGCGATGAGGGCCCGCCCGGAACCCACGATCTGCGAAACAGTCTTCTGCCGGCGGGGCGCCAGACCCGGCCGCGCCCGCCTGCGCTAGGCGTCCACCTTCAGCATCCGCCGCCGCTCCACCGAGGACGGAATGCGCATGGCCTCGCGGTACTTGGCGACCGTGCGCCGGGCGATGTCCACGCCGGCGGCCTTCAGGATCTCCACCAGCCGGTCGTCGGAATGGACATCCGCCTCGGCCTGCTCGCCGTCGATCAGCTGCTTGATCTTGTGGCGCACGCTCTCGGCGGAGTGGGCCTCGCCGCCCTCGGACGAGGCGATGGCCGAGGTGAAGAAGAACTTCATCTCGAACAGGCCGCGCGGGGTGGCCATGTACTTGTTCGAGGTGACGCGGCTCACGGTGGACTCGTGCATGCCGATCGCGTCGGCCACGGTCTTCAGGTTCAGCGGCCGCAGGTGTTCGACGCCGTAGGCCAGGAAGGCGTCCTGCTGCCGCACGATCTCGGAGCTCACCTTCAGGATGGTCCGCGCGCGCTGGTCCAGGCTCTTCATCAGCCAGTTGGCCTGCGCCAGGCAGTCCGAGACGAAGGTCTTCTCCTGGTCGCTCCGCGCCTGGCCCGAGACGCGTGCGTGGTAGCGCTGGTCGACCAGCAGCCGCGGCAGGGTGTCGGAGTTCAGCTCGACGTGCCACAGCCCGCCTGGCCCCTCCCGGACGTGGACGTCGGGCTGCACGGGCGTCGCCGCCTCGCCGCCCGGGAACGCCGCGCCGGGCCGGGGCGTCAGGCCGCGGATCTCGGCGATCATGTCGCGCAGGTCTTCGTCGTCGACGCCGCAGAGCTTCTTCAGCGCGGGCAGGTCGCGCCGGGCGAGCAGCGGCAGGTTGTCGAGCAGGGCCGCCATCGCCGGGTCGTACCGGTTCTGGTCCTTCAGCTGGATCATCAGGCATTCGCGCACGTCGCGGGCGGCGACGCCCACGGGGTCGAAGCCCTGCACGACGCCCAGCACGCGCTCCACCAGTTCCACCGCGCAGCCCAGCCGCTCGGCGACCTCCGCGGTCTCGGCGCGCAGATAGCCGCCCTCGTCCACGGCATCGATGAGCACGCCCGCGATCACGGCTTCGGCGCGCGACAGGCCGGCCGCGGCGACCTGCTCCTGGAGGTGTTCGGCCAGCGTCTTCTCGCGGGCGAGCGCGCCCTCGAAGTCGCCCTCCTCGCGGTCGAAGCTGCCGCCCGACCCGGCCCGCGACCAGTCGATGGCGCCGCCGGCGTCGGCGGCCTCGGGGGCGTCGCCCGTGGCGCGTTCGCCCGGCGAAGCCTCGTCATGGGTGGTGTCGAGCTCGGCGCGCGCCTCGGCGTCGGCGGCGTGCTCGTCGGCCTTCGCGGCCGCCGGCTCCGGCAGGTCCTCGCCCTCGGCCTCGCGCTCGTCCCGCTGCAGCAGCGGATTGCGCTCCAGCTCGGTCTCCACGAAGGCCTCGAGCTCGAGGTTCGACATCTGCAGCAGCTTGATCGCCTGCTGCAGCTGGGGCGTGATGACCAGCCCCTGCCCCTGCCGAATCTCCAGCCGTGCGCTGAGCGCCAAAACCGATCCCCCTGGCCCGCTTCTTGCTTGCCAAGCTAACCGGCGCTTCCCCACCGACAGGTTAACGGCGCGCCGGAACCTTTCCGGCCGGCGAGGACCACCCGAAAGAGAGGGCCCCCGTTCACGCGGAGGCCCCAGCGCCTCACCCGTTCAGACGGAACCGTCTGAACGGGACAAATGAGGCGCTAAATCAAGAACTTGAGCGCGTTTCGATCCGAAAACCGGTTCCCACTTTTCGGAACGCGCTCCAGGTTGCGGCGACAGCTCCCGCGTGGGGTTCAGGCGGCCTTCGCCGGTTCGAGGTCCCAGGCGAAGTCGGGGTAGAACTGCGCCATCAGCCGGTCGACGTAGGCGACCAGCGTCCCGAAGCCTTCCGCCCGGCGGCGGAGCTCGCCCGAGAAGAACGGGGTCAGCGCGCCGGCCAGCATGGCGAACACCGTGGCGTCCGCGCCGCAGGGCCGGTCGCCGAACAGGTAGCGCCTGTCTCCGAGGATCGCGGCCACCGCCGCCAGCGAGCGCACGCCCAGCGCCACGATCTCGAGGTCCGAATGCCGGCCCATGCCGCCGGCCCGGACGTTGGCGCGCACCTCGTCCAGCACCGCGTCGCGCGCCGTCTGCGGAGCGCCCGCGAAGAACCGCGCCGGCCCCTTGGCGAAGTTCACCGGATCCAGCCAGCGCTCGAACACCATCGCCCAGGCGAAGTTGTTCTCCATCATGCGCTCGACCGCCCAGGCCGTGGCGCGCTGCTCGGGCGAGAGGCCCTCGTCGAAGTCGACGCCGTGCGTGCGTTCGACCCAGCCGCGGATGAAGGTCGAGTCGCCGATGCGGACGCCGTCGGCCTCGATGAAGGGGACCTGCCCTTTCGGCCCGTCGGAGGGCTGGGCGATGCGCTTCTCGTAGGCGAGGCCCGCCATCTTCAGCTGCACCTCGGTCTTGGTGACGAAGGGGCTGATCTCGGGAAGCCCGAAACCCGCGCCGATGCCGTAGAGCGTGATCATCTCAGGTCTCCCGCGTTGACAGGAGCATCCTGGCGGGGCCTTGCTGACACCATCCTGTCAGCAGCTTGGCATGAGAACAAAATGCGACGCGCCGATCGCCTGTTCCAGATCATCCAGATCCTGCGGCGGACCACGCGGCCGGTGACCGCCGACGCCATCGCCGAGGAGCTCGAGACCTCCAAGCGCACCGTCTACCGCGACATCGCCGACCTCGTGGGCCAGAGGGCGCCCATCCGCGGCGAGGCCGGCGTCGGCTACATCCTCGAGGACGGCTACGACCTGCCGCCGCTCATGCTGACGCCCGAGGAGGTGGAGGCCGCCGTGCTCGGCGCCCAGATGGTGGCCGCCCGCGGCGATCCCGCCCTGCGCCGCGCGGCCGAGGACCTGATCGCCAAGATCGGGGCGGTGATCCCCGAGCAGCTGCGTCCGCTCGTGGTCGAGCCCGCCACGCGCGCGGCGCCGAGCTGGAAGGCCGCGCCCGACAATCTCGACATGGCCGAGTTGCGCGCCGCCATCCGCCACGGCCGCAAGGTCGCCCTGACCTATCGCGACGAGCAGGATCGCGAGTCCGGACGCACCGTGTGGCCCTTCGCCATCGGCTACTACGAGACCACGCGGCTGGTGATGGCCTGGTGCGAACTGCGCGGCGACTTCCGTTCGTTCCGCACGGACCGGATCACGACGGCCCGCTTCCTCGACGAGCGCTACCCCGACCGCCCGGCCAGCCTGCGCGCCCGCTGGCGGCGCCATCAGCAGGAGCACTGGGAGCGGATGGACAAGGCGCGCAAGGCGGCCGCCGGCTAGAGCGCGTTCCGAAAAGTGGGAACCGGTTTTCGGATCGAAACGCGCTCAAGCTTTTGATTTAGAGCCTCATTCTCCCGTTCAGACGGTTCCGTCTGAACGGGTGAGGCTCCAAGCCGCGCCGGCTTACGCTTCCGTAAGTTGCGGGCCGCTTCGGGCCTCCCTAGCTTCGCGTCACCTTGGGAGCCCTTTGACCAGATGACCGATTTCAGCCGCCGCCAGGCGCTCATGCTGGCCGCCGCAGCCGCCGCCGCGCCCGCCTTCGCCAACGCCCAGACCGCCGCCGCCGCGCTGCCCGCCGTGTGGGACCTGGCGCCCCTCTACCCCGACGCCGCGGCCTGGGACGCCGAGGCCAGGGCGGTCGAGGCCGCCCTGCCAGGCCTCGCCGCGCACAAGGGCAAGCTGGGGGAGAGCGCCGCCAGCCTAAGGTCCGCGCTGGAGGCGATCTCCGCGCTGCAGAAGCGGTTCCTGCGGCTGGTGGTCTACGCCACCCTGAAGGCCGACGAGGACCTGTCCGTCGCCGTACACCAGGAACGCCGCCAGCGGGCCCAGGCCCTGGGCGCGAAGTTCGGCGAGGCCACCGCCTGGACGAGCCCCGAGGTGCTGCGCGTGGGCCGCGCCCGCATCGAGGCCCTGCTCGGCGAGGACCCCGCGCTGGCGAAGTTCCGCTTCGGGCTCATGGACACCCTGCGCCAGGCGCCGCACACCCTGGACGACCAGGGCGAGGCGCTGCTCGCGGCGGCCTCCAACCCGCTCTCGGGCCCGACCACCGTGCGCGGCCAGCTCGTGGCCTCCGACATTCCGTGGCCCACGGTGACGGTGGCCGGGGAGCCGGTCCGCCTGGACCAGCAGGGGTACACCCGCGCGCGCGCCGCCGCCGACCGCGCCGAACGCAAGAAGGTGTTCGACACCTTCTTCGGCGCCTTCAAGGGCTTCGAATCCAGCCTGGGCGCCGCGCTGGCGGCCAAGGTCAACGGCGACCTCTTCAACGCCCGCGCCCGCAAGTACGACAGCGCCCTGGCCTGGGCCACCGACGGGCCGAACATCCCCACCGGCGTCTACCGCACGCTGGTGGCGGAGGCGAACCGCGGCCTGCCGATCCTGCACCGCTACTTCGACCTGCGCCGCCGCCTGCTGGGCCTGTCGGACCTCGGCTACTGGGACATCTATCCGCCGGTCACGCGCCTCGACGCCAGGTTCGACCTGGCCGCCAGCCGCCGCCTCTCGCTGGAGGCCATGAAGCCGCTGGGTCCGGAGTACTCGCGCGAGTTCGAGCGCGCCACTGCCCAGCCCTGGGTCCACGTCTATCCGTCCAAGGGCAAGCGCGGCGGAGCCTATGTGTTCGGCGCCGCCTACGACGTGCACCCCTACATGCTGCTGAACCACACCGACAACTACGAGGGCCTGTCGACCTACGCCCACGAGTGGGGCCATGCGATGCACACGCTCATCGCCCAGAAGGCCCAGCCGTTCGAGCTCGCCGGCTATCCCACCTTCCTGGCCGAGGTGGCCTCGACCGTGAACGAGCAGCTCCTCGTCGCCCACATGGTCAAGGGCGCCAAGACCCGCGAGGAGAAGCTGTTCTACCTGGACCGCGTCTGCGAGATGATGCGCGCCACCTTCTACCGCCAGACCATGTTCGCCGAGTTCGAGCTCGCCATCCACGAGGCGGCCGAGAAGGGCGAGGCCCTGTCCGGCAAGCGGCTGTCGGCCATCTACCTCGACCTGCTCAAGCGCTACCACGGCCCGAGGATGACCATCGAGGAGGCCTACGGCGTCGAATGGGCGCTCCCCGGCCACTTCTTCGACTACAACTTCTACGTCTATCAGTACGCGACCTCGGTGACCGCCGCCTCGGCCTTCGCCGAGAAGATCCTCGCCGGCGGACCGCGCGAGCGCGACGCGTACCTGGCGGTGCTCAAGGCCGGCGGCTCGGACTATCCGGTCGACGTGCTGAAGCGCGCGGGCGTGGACATGACCTCGCCCGAGCCCTACCGCGCCATGCTGACCAAGTTCGAACGCACCATCGCCGACATGGAGAAGCTCATCGGCTGACCGGCGCTCACGCCTGGCCGAGCGGGGCGCCGAATACGCTGCGCTCCGGCCCCGTTTCCGGCGGACTGGAACGCCGAGAGGTCTGCGCCGTTTGCTGGACGAACGTCGTCATCCAGCCCCGCGGAGCCGCCATGCGTCCGATCCTCGTCCTGCCAATACTCGCCGTCGTGACGCTCGGCGGCTGCGCCAGCACCGGCAGCGGTCGCTGGGCCTCGGCCTGCGAACGTGACTACGAGCGCAACCGGGCGGCCGCGACGGCGGCGGGCGCGGTGCTGGGCGCGGCGGCAGGCGCCGCCGTGGCCCGGGACGACGCAGCCGGCGCGGCTGTCGGCGGGGTCGCCGGCGGCATCATCGGCAACCAGCTCGCCCGACGCGACGACCCCTGCGGCTACGGCTTCTCTGGCTACCCCTACGACTCCCGCTACGGGCGCTGGGACGACCGCCGACAGCGCTGGCGGCGGTGACGGAAACTCGACGAAGCCTCGCGCGGGTCGTCACGCGGCCTCGGCGACAGCGCGCCGCCGCCCGGTGCGCACCGCGGCGCCCGCGAGGCCGAAGCCGACGATCATCAGCGCCCACGTCGATGGCTCGGGCACGCCGCCCCCGATGGGCCCCGACCCGGAGTACTCCACCACATAGCGGTTCGTGGCGCAGACGCACTGGTCGTTCCAGGTGAGCCCGCCGAAGTAGAAGCCGGTGAGCGCATCCTCGCCACCGGCGTTGTTGGGCTCGCCGGCGTGCCAGTTCGCATAGGTCCCCGGCGGCTGCACGAAGCCATTTCGGAAGATCGTGCCTGCTTCGGGTCCCGCGACCCACTTCCAGACCCCCTCGACCTCCGCATCGCTGCCGGCGAACCAGACCAGGCCGCTGAACACGTTGTTGAAGATGAAGGCGTTTTCCTCGGCGGAAGTGACCGTCGCCAGGTGGGCGTCATACCCCGCGATCGGCGTCGCCAGTTCAGCGGCCGCCAGCGCGGTGTCGAACGTCACGAAGCTGGAGACCAGCTCATACCAGTGGCCGTTGGCCCCCGGGCCGGTGGTCCATTGAACCGGAGCAGCGGAGGCCGACGCAGCGGCCAGAGCCGAGGCGGCAGCGAGCGCCGCGATCTTCAACGCGTAAGTCATGGAAAGCCCCATTTCTGCCTGGGCGCGCAAACATCGCGCGCGCCGCACGGAGCGTACGGCCAGGGCGACCGCTGACCATCGCCGTTTGGGGGGCGCCGTGACCGGGACCCTTCAGGCGGAGGCGTCGTCCCGGCGCCGACCGCGAACCGGAAAGGGCGATCAAGGTCCCGCGGCAGGCAGCCCACGCCGAAGTTGGACGCACCGCGAAAGGGGCCGTCGGCGCCGTCAGGCGCCCGCCTGGAAATCCTCCGGCTCGTACAGCGGG
This sequence comes from Phenylobacterium sp., assembly GCF_016793225.1. Taxonomy (GTDB): domain Bacteria; phylum Pseudomonadota; class Alphaproteobacteria; order Caulobacterales; family Caulobacteraceae; genus Phenylobacterium. The sequence continues at coordinate 20,289 of NZ_JAEUMN010000092.1, read as the reverse complement.
CGGATCTCGATGACGCTCGGCCCCGGCATCGGGTTCGGGCAACGTCGGACCCACGCCACCGCCTCGTCCAGGTCCGCCACCTCCCAGAGCCAGAACCCCGCCACCAGCTCGCCGGGCGGGCCGAACGGGCCTTCGGTCACGGTCCGCGACGCCCCGTCGAAGGCGACCCGCCGCCCCGCCGACGAAGGCTTGAGGCCGTCACCCGTCCGCAGCACGCCGGCGGATTGCAGTTCGTCGTTGAACCGGCCCATGGCCTCCATCATGGCCGGGTCGATCGGGCCGCCGCGCTCGCTGTCCTCGGTGGCCTTCACCAGCACCATCACCCGCACCTGCGCCTCCTGCGTTCCGGACGGCCGCGCGCCGCCTGCATGGCGGAACGACGAACGGAGCGCTTCGGCCCCGACACGCGCCCGATCACCGGGCGTAGACAGCCTGAAGCGGCCCCTGCCCCTGGCGCCGCGGCACCCGCGGCCCCATCTAGGGTTGGTGCGCCGTCGGCCCTGTGCCGCCGAGCCAGGCGGTCGAACACTCCCGACGCGGCGCCCTCCGAGAAACCCATGTCGCTGCTGTTCGCCGCCTCCGCGGCCCTAGTCCTGGCTTCGGCCATGGTTCCGCTCGCCTTCGCCCTCGCCGGTCGGCGGACCCGGGTCTGACGCCATGACCCTGCCCCTCCAATCCCCCGCTCCCGGCGGCCCGTTCAAGAGCGAACTCCGGGCCGACGACTACCGCAGCCGCGCCCGTGACGCCGGCAGTCTGGCCGACGCGAGCCCCCTGACCCAGGTGCAGGAGCGCCAGCGCGCCGCCGAGGCGGCGTGGCTCGAGCTCGCCGCCTGGGAAGACCAGCGTACCGCGCACGCCCAGGCGGTGGCCCGCCGCATCGCCGAGGGATCCGTCCCGGCCGAAGCCGGCGAGGACCCGTCATGACCCACGCCATCGACCTGCCCGCCGGCGCGGGCGTCCGCATGACCGCCAGCGCCCGTCGAGCCTTCGGCGCGCATCGCTGGGACATCCGCGTCCTGTGCGTCGCGACCGGCGAAGCCCGCGCGAGCTTCGGCTCCCATATCGGAGGCGCCGACATCGACCAGCGCCTGGAGATCCCTGCGCAGGACGTCGATTGCCGCCTGGAGGTCCGTTCGCGCCACGCCGTCACAGGCGGCGGCTGGGCCGACGACGACGCCTCGATCGAGGAGGACACGCCCGACATCCTCGAACTCGGCTTCTGCGATCTGGCCCGGCCCCTGGCCGCGCCCGGCGACGTTCGCCTGCGCTTCGCCTTCGCCGCGCCGCGCCGGCCGGCCGGCGCGTGACGACCCCCGTCTGCCCCACCTGCCGGGCCCGGCTGGCGAGCGTGCGGCCCGTGCGCATCCGCGCCGACCCGGATTCGGCGCGCTGGCGCGGGCGCGTGCCCGAGGCGATGGGCTTCATGTGCGTCGCCTGCTCGGCGCTCCTGCCGCTCGCCGTCACCCAGACCCGCGACGACGCGGCCGACCCGCGCCCCGAGGGCGCGTGACGACCGGGCCGGCTCTCCCGGCCGGCTGACCGCGCCTCGGCGCGAGGCTAGCTGGTGAAGCGATCGCCCAGGTACACGCGCCGCACCTCCGGGTCGTCGACGATCTCGTCGGGGGACCCTTCGAACAGCACCTCGCCGGCATGGATGATCGAGGCGCGGTCGATGATGTCCAGCGTCTCGCGAACGTTGTGGTCGGTGATCAGGATGCCGATGCCGCGCTGCTTGAGGTAGCTGATCACCTCGCGGATGTCGGCGATGGCCAGCGGGTCGATCCCGGCGAAGGGCTCGTCCAGCAGCATGAACGACGGCTCGGACGCCAGCGCCCGGGCGATTTCCACGCGCCGCCGCTCGCCGCCCGAGAGCGACACGGCCGGCGCATTCTTCAGGTGCCCGATGTGCAGCTCCTCGAGGAGCTGGGTCACGGTCTCGCGGGCCTTCTTCGCGTCGCGCTGGCGCAGCTCGACCACGGCCATCACGTTCTCCCACACGCTCATGCCGCGGAAGATCGAGGTCTCCTGCGGCAGGTAGCCCACGCCCATGCGGGCGCGCTGGTACATGGGCTGGGCGGTGATGTTCTCGCCGTCGAGGTAGATGGCGCCGTAGTCGGCCGGGATCAGGCCGGTGATCATGTAGAAGGTCGTGGTCTTGCCGGCGCCGTTGGGGCCGAGCAGCCCGGCCACCTCGCCGCGGCCCAGCCGCAGGGAGACCCCCTTCACCACCGAGCGGCCGCGGAACGACTTGCCGACGTTGTCGACCACCAGGCCTTCGGTGGGGATGGCGCCGCGCGCGCCCTGGGGCGCGCCCCGGCCCCCGCCGGCGGGCTCGCCCCCTTCGGGCTGTCGGGCCCGGCCCTTCACGCGGGAGAGCGCGTTCACTTCGACGCCGTCTGGTTCTTCTTGGAGGGGTAGAACACGCCCCGCGGCCGGCCCTGGGCGTTGCGGCCCGTGGCCGTGCCCACCATGCGGCCCTCGCCGGTCGTGGAGTTGAACACCATGCGGCTGCCGCGCAGCACGTTCTGGCCCTGCACGGCCACGACGTCGCCGGTCAGGGTGACGGTCTCGGAGCTGGCGTCGTAGACGCCGTTGTCGCCCCGCACCCGCTGGTCCTTCGAGGTCACGTAGTAGACGTCGCCCTCGGCCTCGATGCGGATCAGGTCGCCGCAGGCCCCGGTCCCCGTGCCGCCGCTCGCGCCCGGCTTGGTGGCGAACACCGCGCGGATCACGTTCGCGCGAAGCCGGGCCGAGCCCTGCAGAGCCTCGGCCTTGCCGCGCCAGGTGGAGACGCAGGCCTTGTTCTGCACCTCCAGTTCGTCGGCGGTGATGTCCATGGGCTTGCCGTCCGAGTCGGGGCCGAGCCCCTGGGCCGAGGCGGCCGCCAGCGGCGCCGCGGCGAGCGCGAGACCGAGGAGGACGGGGGTCAGGACCACGTTCATGCGCATGCTTCTACTTCTTCGTCTCGAGCCGGGTCTTCACGCCGCCCTTGAAGACCATGGTCTCACCCTTGCCGTACACGCCATAGGACTCCGCGCGGATTTCTCCAAGGCCCCCTGCGCCCTGAATGGGCCCTGAACCGACCACCTCGCCGGTCTTGGTGTCGAACAGGGAGGCGGCGGTGTTGAAGCTGTTCTTGGCGTCTTCGATCCGCACGCCGTTCGACAGCTCCAGCTTGCCGTTCTGCTCGTGGAACACCCCGTCGGCGCCGTTGATGCGCATCTGCTCGGGCCCGCCCTCGTCCAGCACCAGCGCCGGCTTGCGCAGGATCACGCGGCTGTAGTCCAGGCGATCGCGGATCGCGCTGTCCGCGGTGAGCACGAAGGCGCGGCCCTTGTCGTCCCGGCCAACGAAGCGCGGGTTGATCAGGCGGATGGGTTCGTCCCCGGCGCGGGCGGTGCGGGGCTGGGCGTTGAAGGTGGACCAGGCGACCGAGCCGATGAGGCCGGCGAAGATCAGCGCGATCAGGGCCGGCAGCGCGATGCGCAGCGTCCGGATCAGCCGCGAGCGGCGGCGCCAGCGCTCGAAGTCGGCGCGCCGCGGTTCGGGAAGGCTGCTGTCGGAGAGGGCGGTCATCGCGGGCGGCGCGTCATGAGTGGGCGAAGATGTCGACGTCCTCCCAGCCCGCGACGTCGAGGAGCGCGCGGTGGGGAAGGAAGTCGAAGCAGGCGCGGGCCAGGTGGTCGCGCCGCTCGCGGATCAGCATCTCGTCGAGGCGGGCGCGGAGCGCGTGCAGGTGCAGCACGTCCGAGGCCGCATAGGCCACCTGGTCCTCGCTGAGCGCCGCGGCGCCCCAGTCGGACGACTGCTGGGCCTTGGACAGGTCCACCCCCAGCAGCTCCTTCGTCACGTCCTTCAGGCCGTGGCGGTCGGTGTAGGTGCGGGCCAGCTTCGAGGCGATCTTGGTGCAATAGACGGGTGCGGTCACGACGCCCAGATGCAACCAGAACATGGCGATATCGAAGCGGCCGAAGTGGAAGATCTTGGTGACGGCCGGATCGGTCAGCAGGCGCTTGAGGTTCGGGCAGTCGTAGCCGGCGCGGTCCAGCTGAACGACGTGGGCGTCTCCGTTCCCGTCCGACAACTGCACCACGCAGAGCGGGTCGCGGCCCAGGCGAAGGCCCATGGTCTCGGAATCGATGGCCACCGCCGTCGCCCCGGCCAGCGCGCCCGCCGGCAGGTCACCTGGATGAACGTGGGTCGCCACTTCGCCGAAACACTCCGCCGCCGTCGGCCCGTGTTTAGATGATCCGCCGCCGCCCCGATAGGGGCGCGACTTCAACCGTCCCTCGCGGCTGTCATCCCGGTTTCGCCTCAGGCGAACACCGGGACCCATAGACTCCGCGGGTCCGGAAAGAGCGCGGCGGTGACGCTCGCGGGCCGTCACAGCCATCGGGCGCGTATGGGTCCCGGCTTTCGGCTACGCCGAAGCCGGGATGACAGCTGAGAGGGTAGGAGCTGGCCGGATGATCGGGTGTTGTGTGGGAGGGGCGCTATCTCAAACCCTGTCATCCCGGTTTCGCCTCAGGCGAACACCGGCTCCCATAGACTCCGTGGGTCCGGAAAGAGCGCGGCGGTGACGCTCGCGGGCCGTCACAGCCATCGGGCGCGTATGGGTCTCAGCTCTCCCCCTCGCTCTGACGCGAAGCTTGACTTCTGGCAACGATGTTCTATGTTTGTTCTCTATGGCCGAAGCCCTCACCCCTGAGCGCATGGACGCCGCCCTGGCGCGCGTCCTCGACGCCTGCGTCGAGGGCGTTGAACTCGCGAGGGGCCTCATGGCCCATGCCGCCGAGGGCCAGGACATCGAAGGCTTCGAACGCTGCGGCCGCACGGCCAACGCCTTCGCCCGCACCGTCGGCCAGGTCGTCATCCTGAAACAACGCTTCGACCGCGAGCAGGCCGAACTCGCCGCCGGCGTCCGGCGCGAGGCCGACGCCGCCGAGGCGCGCGTCCGCAAGGCCGACCGGGACGCCCGGGAGCATCACCGCAAGCGCGTCGACAACCGCCTCGCCCGTCTGGTGTGGGGCCGCTTCGGACAGGTCGAGGCTCTGGACGTCTGGGAAGACCTTGAGCCCCGCCTCGCCGAACTCGCCCACGACGACGACTTCCTGGCCACGCCGGTCGAGGAACTCGTGCAGCGCCTCGCCGACGAGTTCGGCCTCGAGGACGAAGCCTCGAACGACGCGGATGGCGAAGCCTCGCCTGCTCAAGCGTCGTCCGAAGCGGCGGGCGGATCCGCGCCGGCGGACGAGCCGCCACCGGCCGCCATCCTCCCCGGACCCGAGCCGCCGCCGCCCGAACCCTGGCCCGAGCCCTACATCCCGCCCTGGGAGAAGCTCCGCCCCGGCCAGATCATGCGCGACAGCGGCTGGTGACGCCGACAGGGCCCCGGCATCCGGACTCCAGATAGACGCCGCGCGGGGACCCGCTCCCCGCGCCGCCTCCGCGCGCCCGCCGCCTGCCACCCCACCCGGCTTCGCCATGCCCGCGCCGTCGCTGGCCGGCCGCTCGGGCGGTCGGTCGTCGGCGGGCAGAACGCTGGCGGCGCCGCGAAAAGTCCGGCATTGATTCTCGTCCGGCGGCGCTCTGTCGCCGTAAGAATCTGTGCGCCGAATGGTCGCGTGGCCGTCGTTCGCCAGATCGCCTAGGGATTCCAAGGGGATGGCGACGTAGAGTTGGAAGATGTCCCTCGAAGCTCCCCATTCGCTCAGTGACGCCGGCCTGGACAGCCGGCCCTTCGCCGGGGCTGCCGGCTGCGGCTGCCCGGTCTGCGCCGGCCAGGCGGTGGTCCTGGATGACGGGGTCGCCGCCACTCCCCTGGCCTACCTGAACGCCGACGAGCGGTCCGGGACGACCGTCAACGGCAAGCAGAGCTTCTCCATCGACCGGGCCGGCCTGCAGATGACCGGCTTCAACCCCGCCACCATGGAGCCCTATCCGGGCTGGGGCGGGACGGCCGGCCAGGCCTACACCGTCACCTACGCCTTCCGCGCCACCGCCCCGCTGAACATGCCCAGCGACACCGAAGGCTTCCAGCGCTTCAACAGCACCCAGATGTTCGCCGCCGAGCAGGCGATGCTGGCCTGGTCCGACGTCGCGCGGATCACCTTCGTGCGGGTCGGGTCGGGCTTCGAGGGCGAGGGCGCCTATTCCGACAACGCCTCGATCCTGCTCGGCAACTACACCTCGGGACAGAGCGGCGCGTCGGCCTTCGCGAACTACCCGGGCAACCCGGCGGCCTCGAGCGCCGCCGGCGACGTCTGGGTCAACATCACCGCCGGCACGAACGCCATCCCGACCCCCGGCAACTTCGGCTACCACACGCTGGTGCACGAGCTGGGGCACGCGATCGGCCTCGCCCATCCGGGCGACTACAACGCCGGCGAGAACGACTCCGCGCCGATCACCTACGCCAACAACGCCGAGTACTTCGAGGACAGCCGCCAGTACACGGTGATGAGCTACTTCTCGGAGGCCAACACCGGCGCCAGCTACGGCGGCCGCCTGGCCGCCGCGCCGCAGCTCGACGACATCCGCGCCGCCCAGATCGAGTACGGCGCCAACATGACGACCCGCACGGGCGACACGGTCTACGGCTTCAACTCCACCGCCCAGCGCGACTGGTTCCTGGCGCAGAACTCGTCCAGCCGCCTCGTCTTCGCGGTCTGGGACGCCGGCGGCGCCGACACCTTCGACTTCTCGGGCTATTCCAACAACCAGCTGATCGACCTGCGCGAGGGCTTCTTCTCGAACGTGGGCGGGCTGGTGGGCAACGTTGCGGTGGCCCAGGGTGCGCAGATCGAGAACGCCATCGGCGGCTTCGGCGCCGACACGATGAACGGCAACGCCCTCGCCAACATCCTGACCGGCGGCGCCGGCGCGGACCGCATCTTCGCCGGCGCCGGCGGCGACACCATCGACGGCGGCTCGGGATCGGGCTTCCTGCGCGGCGAGGACGGCGACGATTCCATCGTCGGCGGCGCCAGTTTCGACGACATCCAGGGCAACACCGGCAACGACACCGAATCCGGCGGCGGCGGCGACGACTGGGTGGTGGGGGGCAAGGACAACGACCGGCTGTTCGGCGACGACGGCTCCGACGTGGTGTTCGGGAACCTGGGCGACGATTCCGTCGACGGCGGCGCCGGCAACGACACCGTCCGTGGCGGCCAGGGCGACGACACCCTGGCGGGCGGGGCGGGGGCGGACTTCGTCTCGGGCGACCGCGGCTCGGACAGCATGGTGGGCGGCGCCGGAGCCGACCTGTTCCACACCTCGGCGGACGCCGGCATCGACAGCGTCTTCGACTTCAGCATCGCCGAGGGCGACCGGGTGATGCTGGACCCGGGGACGCCCTTCAGCGTGGCCCAGGTGGGCGGCGACGTGGTCATCACCCTCGGCTCCGCGGCCGACCGCATGATCCTGGTGGGCGTCCAGCTGAGCGCGCTGCCCGAGGGATGGATCTTCGGCGCCTAGAGCGCGTCCCGAAGAGCGGGAACCGGTTTTCGGATCGAAACGCGCTTCAGCTCTCGATGTGGAGCCTCATCCCCCCGTTCCGACCGTTCGGTCTGAACGGGCGAGGCTCTGGGGGCGGCGAGAATCCCGTTCCCTCGCGCCGCCATCCGGCCTATATGTGAAGCCTCACCGCCCGGCCGAAAGGCCGGGCGCCTTCGTTTCCGAGACGACGAAAAATGACCCAGATCCTGATGCCCAAGGCGACCGCCGTGTGGCTGGTCGACAACACCTCGCTCACCTTCGACCAGATCGCGGACTTCTGCGAACTGCACCCGCTGGAGGTGAAGGGCATCGCCGACGGCGAGGTGGCGCGCGACATCCGCGGCGCCGACCCGATCGCCAACGGCCAACTTTCGCGCGACGAGCTGGACGCGGCCGAGAAGAACCCGAACTACCGCATGAAGGCGCAGAAGAGCCGCCACGCCGAGCTGCTGAAGCCGGTGAAGAAGGCGCCGCGCTACACGCCCGTGTCGCGCCGCCAGGACCGCCCGGACGCGATCGCCTGGTTCATCCGCAACCATCCGGAAGTGCCCGACAGCCAGGTCGCCCGCCTGCTGGGCACCACCAAGGCCACCATCGACCAGGTGCGCAACCGCCAGCACTGGAACTCGGCCAACATCAAGCCGGTCGATCCGGTGACGCTCGGCCTCGCCACCCAGCTCGAGCTGGACGCGGTGGTGAAGAAGGCCGCCGAGAAGAAGGCCCGCGACGACGCTCGCCGCGGCGTGGTGGAGCCCGAGGGCGCCACCCTGCTGCCGGCCTCCGAGACCGGCGTGATCGACGACGAACCCGAGCCCGAGCGCGAGATCGAGCACACGGCCGAGTCCGTCTTCGCCGATCACGACGACGGCGACGACGACGAGGACTGAACGACGAAGGCCCCCGCCGCGAGGCGAGGGCCCGTCACGTCAGTGGATCTGGCCCCGGAGGGTCTCGATCTCCTCCTTGAGCCTGAGTTTCTGTCGCTTGAGTTCCTTGAGCTTGACGTCGTCGGCGTAGGGCCTGCGCATCTCGTCCTGGATCGCCTGTTCCAGGGACTGGTGGCGGGATCCGAGTTCGCGGATCCGGGCATCTAGCGCCATGCGAAGTGCCTCCTCTCAGTTCATGCGACTTCCGAGTGAACACCCGCTTCCGCCGGCTGTCAGATCACATATGGTTGCAGGGCGGCCGGGGAACCGGTTCCGCCTTCGAGTCGGGGATCCCTGAATGGCCAAGCCGGAGAAGCCGCGCCTGATCGTGGGCGTTTCAGGCGCATCCGGCGCCCTCTACGGCCTTCGCGCGCTGGCCGCCTGCCGCGACCTCGGCGTGGAAAGCCACCTCGTCATGAGCCGCTCCTCGGCGCTGACCCTGGCCCAGGAGACCGGCCTCTCGGTGGCCGACATGCAGGCCCGCGCCGACCAGGTCCACAAGGTCACGGACGTGGGCGCCTCCATCGCGTCGGGCTCGTTCCAGACGCTGGGCATGATCGTGGCGCCCTGCTCGGTGCGCACCATGAGCGAGATCGCCACGGGCGTGACGTCGTCGCTGCTGACCCGCGCGGCCGACGTGACGCTGAAGGAGCGCCGCCCCCTCGTGCTGATGGTGCGCGAGACGCCGCTGCACCTGGGCCATCTGCGCACCATGGTCAGGCTGGCCGAGATGGGCGCGGTGATCGCCCCGCCCCTGCCGGCCTTCTACGCCAGGCCGCAGAGCCTGGACGAGATGGTCGACCAGTCAGTGGGGCGCGCCCTCGATCTCTTCGGGCTGTCGTGGGCGCCGGTGAAACGCTGGGGCGAGGACATCGCCCCGCTCAAGGGCGAGGGCTGAGCCTTGGCGATCTGGGAATGGGTGCTGGAGGCCTACGCCCGGCCGGGCGTGCCCGAGGCCACGCTGAGGCTGCAGGACGAGCATGGGCAGAACACCTCGTTCCTGCTCTGGGCCGTGCACGCCGAGGCGAAGGACCCCGAACTGCTGAAGCGCGCGGCCGCGGCGGCGCGCGCCTGGGACGCGGTGGCGCTGAAGCCACTGCGCGCGGTGCGCCGCGACCTGAAGCCGCCCCTGCCGCCGTTCGACGACGATGCGCGGCTGGCGTTCCGCAAGGACGTGAACCGCCTGGAACTGGAGGCCGAGCGCCTGCTGATGGAGACGCTGGAGGGCCTTTCCAGAGGGTCCGGCGGCGCCGCCGCGCTGGAAGCGCTTGAAGCGGCGTCCGCGGCGTGGGACAGGCCCGCGCCCGCCGCCGCGCTCGCCGAGCTCGCCGCGGCGTTGGGGTAGGGACCGCGGCCCGATGATCGACTATTCGACGTTCACCGAGGAGGCGCTGGAGGCGCGTCTCGCGGAGCTGCGTCAGGACCACGCCGATCTCGACGCGGCGATCCACGCCCTCGCGGCCACGCCCGTGCCGGACCTGATCGTGATCGGCCGCCTCAAGCGCAAGAAGCTGCTGATCAAGGACGAGATCGCCCGCGTCGAGGACGTCCTCAACCCCGACATCATCGCCTGACCCCGTCCTTGAGACGCGCGCCCCCTGCCGGCCGCTCGCCCTTCCCACCACCCGCTCTTCGGCGGGCGGTCCCCCCTTCCCGCGCGCGGGAAGGGAAGGTGAAACAAGCCCGCCGCTCGCCTTTCCCGCTTGCGGGAAAGGGGGACCGCTCGCCGAGCCCGCAGGGCGTAGAGCGAGGGGTGGAAAGGGCAAGCCTCAGTCCCCGCGCTCAAGACACGCGCCCTGCCCGCCGCCTGCCCTTCCCACCACCCGCCGCGAGCGGGAAGGGAAGGGCCTCAGGCGCTCTTGCGGCGGCGCTTGGCGGCGAACATGGCCGCGTCGGCGTCGGCGACGAGCGACTCCGGATCGGCGTCGGCCACGATCTCGCGCACCCCGTAGCTGAGCCGCACCGGGGCGCTCCCGCCCGGAAACGAGATCGGCTCGGCCTCCATGGCCTGGGCCAGCGCCGCGGCCTTGGCCTCGGCCGTGGCCTGGTCGGTCTGCACGAGGATGAGGGCGAACTCGTCGCCGCCCATGCGCCCCAGCACGTCGCTCTCGCGCACATTGGCCGCGAGGCGCTCGGCCACCGCCTGGATCGCCGCGTCGCCGGCGCCGTGGCCGTGGCGGTCGTTGATCGCCTTGAAGCCGTCGAGGTCGAAGTAGACCAGGCTGGCGGGCGCGCCGTACCGCTCGGCGAAGGTGCGGATCCGCGCCAGTTCGCGCACGAAGGCGCGCCGGTTGAGGAGCGGGGTCAGCGAGTCGCGGTCGGCCAGCGCCTCGGCCTGCGACAGCCGCGCCTTCAGGCGGCCGACCTCGTTGCGCAGTTCGTCGAGTTCGGCCAGCAGGTGGCGGATCGCCGCCTGGACCGCCGGCGTCATCTCGGGCTCGGGCACGCCCAGGATCGCCACGGTGTCGGGTTTCGCCGCGGCCGCGGCGGCCGTCGCCTGGCGCGCCCCCGCCGGACGCCGGGCCGGCGAATAGGGATCGGTGCGCGCGCCGCCTACCTTCATGACCCGCCCCCCGACCTTCGCCTGTTGCAACGCAATGGTTAACGCATTCCATCGCGCCCCGGTTAAGGGAATCTGACCGGGCTGCATTGTGCCGGGAAGGGCGGCGCCTATACTCCGCGCCCTTCCGGGGCAGGGGAATCCGCAGAAACCGCCATGAGCGCGCCCGTCGCCATCATCATGGGCAGCCGGTCCGACTGGCCCGTGCTGCGCCACGCCGCCGAGATGCTGGAGGCGCTCGACGTGCCGTACGAGGCCAAGGTGGTCTCGGCGCACCGGACTCCGAAACGGATGTACGACTTCGCCACGGGCGCCAAGGCCGCGGGGGTGAAGGTGATCATCGCCGGCGCGGGCGGGGCGGCGCACCTGCCCGGGATGACGGCGTCGCTCACCGACCTGCCGGTGCTGGGCGTGCCGATCGAGTCCAAGGCGCTCAAGGGCATGGACAGCCTGCTCTCCATCGTCCAGATGCCCGGCGGCATCCCGGTGGGCACGCTGGCCATCGGCGAGGCCGGCGCGAAGAACGCGGGCCTGATGGCGGCCCGGATCCTCGCGCTTTCCGACGAAGGGCTGGCCGCACGGGTGGCCGAGTTCGCCGCCCGCCAGACCGCCAGCGTGTCCGAAGCGGTCGAATAGGACGTCCCATGCCGCAGTTCCCGCTTCCGCCCGGCTCCACCCTCGGCATCCTCGGCGGAGGGCAACTCGGCCGCATGCTGGCGCTGGCCGCCGCCCGGCTCGGGTTCGAGACGGCGGTGCTCGAGCGCGACGCCGACAGCCCCGCCGGCCAGGTCGCCACCCACACCATCGTCGGCGGCTACGACGACCCGGCGGCGCTCGAGGCGCTGGCCCGGCTGGCCCGCGTGGTCACCTACGAGTTCGAGAACGTCCCCGCCGCCTCGGTCCTGAAGCTGCAGGCGCTCGGCGTCGACGTGGCCCCGGGGGCCGAAGCGCTGTCGGTGGCGCAGGACCGCGTGGCCGAGAAGCAGTTCCTCAACGCCAGCGGCGCCCCCACCGTGGCCTTCGCCTTCGCCGACAGCGCCGCGGGCGCGGCGGCCGCCGCCGCGACCATGGGCGCGCCGCTGCTCATGAAGACCCGCCGCGAGGGCTACGACGGCAAGGGTCAGCGGTGGGTCGAGCATGTCGCCGACGCCGCGGGCGCCTTCGAGGCCCTGGGCGGCCGGCCCGTGATCCTGGAGGCGCCCGCCGACTTCGTGCGCGAGCTCTCGGTCATCGCCGCGCGCGGGCGCGACGGCGCCACGGCGGTCTATCCGCTCGCCGAGAACCACCACGAGCACGGCATCCTGCGGCGCAGCCTGGCGCCGGCGCTGGTGATGCCGCACATCGCCTTCGAGGCCGAGAAGATCTCCGCGCGCGTGCTGCAGGGGCTGAACTACGTGGGCGTGATCGGCATCGAGCTCTTCGAGATGCGCGACGGCCGCCTGCTGGTGAACGAGATCGCGCCGCGGGTGCACAACTCCGGCCACTGGACGCAGGACGGCTGCTCGGTCGACCAGTTCGAGCAGCACGTGCGCGCGGTCGCCGGCTGGCCCCTCGGGCCCACCCAGCCGCACGCCCGGATCGAGATGCTGAACCTGCTGGGCGACGAGGTCGACCAATGGGCCAAGCTCGCCGCCGAGCCCGACTCCCGGCTGCACCTCTACGGCAAGCGCGACGCCAAGCCCGGCCGCAAGATGGGCCACGTCAACAAGCTGAGGGCGCTCTGAGCCGTTATCCGCGCCCGTAGCGCAGGCGGCCGAGGAAGCCTGCGGCCAGGGTCAGCGCCTGTTCCGGCCGCACCTTGGTGGTGGCCTTCCACGTCTCGAACCGCATCACGTCGTCGATGCGGCGGTCGACGAAGTCCATGGCCGCCCCGCGGCCCTGGCTGAGGCGCACGGCCATGGCGCTGGTCAGGATCCCCGCCAGGATGGCGCGCTTGGAGTAGTGGTTCTCGTCGGTGGCCTCGTCTCCGGCCCAGCGCCAGAGCCCGTCGGCGCTCTCCCAGGCGAGGCGGCCGGCCAGGGGCAGCTGGGTCGGCAGGGCCATGAACCCCATCCAGCGGCGGGTGGCGGGCTCATCCTGGGCGGCGGCGTCGAGGCGGGCCTCCACGGCGCGGCGGATCCGCTCGCGGATCTTCAGGTTCGAGGCGTGGACGTCCGCCAGCGCCGCCAGGGCGCGCGCGTCGTGGCGGCGCGACAGCAGCGCGGCGAGGTCGGCGGCCCCGTGCGGCAGCAGCAGCTCGGTCTCGCCGGCGCTCATGCCCGCCGCCCGCCCGGCGAGCACGACGGTGCGGCGCGTCCAGCCGTGCGCGGGAACGAGCTTCAGGGCCTCGTCCAGGAGCTGCTGCTCGGCGCCCTGCGCCCAGGCCTCGGCGGCGGTGGTCATAGCGGGGACGTTTAGCGCGGCGCGGGCGCGGGCGCATCCTCCGCGTCGGGCCAGGCGTCGCCCCAGCCGAGCCGGCGCGCCACGGCGTGGGCGGCCTTGTCGCGGCGGGCCACGTGGCGGCGCTCGAGGCCCGCCGGGGTGCAGAGCTTGAGGTCGATGCCGGGCTTGCCCGCGTGCGGACGGGCGAGCACCCGGGCCCGGGCGGGCGCGGCGGCGACCCCTGGCCGCGCCGCCAGGACGTAGGCGAACTTCTCGTCCTCGAACGGCGCGCTGGCGTCCTTGGCGAGGCGGTGGTCCCGCGAGCGCGCCAGGCGGACGCTGAAGTGGCACCAGTCCGGGGCGGTCAGCGGACAGGCGTCGGCGTGCGGGCACGGCGCCAGGATCGTGGCGCCGCCGGCGATCAGGAGGCCGCGGGCCTCCAGCAGTCGGGCGTAGCCGGCGGGCGTGCCCGGCTCCACGAGGGCGAGGACGCCGTCCGTCGCGTTCCAGAGCCGCCCGACCACGCCGGCCTGCCCGACCGGCGGGATCTCGGCCAGCGCGTAGCTCGCCAGCACCAGGTCGGCCCGGGGCAGGTCGGCGCTCGCCAGGTCGCCGCGCCGCGCGTCCGGCTCGAACGCGCCGCTGGCCAGCCGTCCGGCCAGGGCGAGGAACGGGGCGCTGGCGTCCACCCAGGCGATGGCCCGCAGCGACGGCCAGGCCTCGCGCGCCGCCCAGCTTCCCCCGCCTGGCCCGGATCCGGCGTCGAGCAGGCTCGCGGGCCTGAAGCCGGGGGCCACGCGCCGCGCCTCGGCGAACACGGCGGCCGCGGCGGCGTAGGTGGCGGGCAGGCGGGCCAGCGCGTAGGCCAGGGCGTCGTCGGCGCCGCGGATGGCCGCCGCCGAGGTCCCGCCGGCGCGGTAGGCCGCTGTGGCGGCCGCCCTCCGCGCGCCCAGGTCGCGCCGCGGCCGGCCCTCGAGCTCGCGCGCGATGGCGGCCTTCAGCGCCGGGGGCAGGTCCCCGCCCATCAGGCCAGGAGGTCGGCCCGCAGCTTGGCGAGGTGCGTCGCCACCGCCGGGTCGGCGAGGCCCGCGGCGTCGCCGGGTTCGCCCGTGCGGGCGATGCGGGTCAGGACCGGGCGCACCACCTCGCCGGAGTGGGTCTTGGGCAGCGGGCCGAAGATCACCGCCTCGGGCACGGCGTGGGCGCCCACCTCGCGCCGAAGGAAGCCCTTCAGGTCGGCCGCCAGCACGTCGGTCGCCATCAGCGCCGGGTCGGGCGTCACGAACGCCCACAGCGCATCGCCGCCCTGCCCCGACACGGCGACGATGGCCGCCTCGACCACCGCATCGTGCGACGTCAGGGTCACCGCGAGGGCGGCGCACGAGACCCGCTGGCCAGCCACGTGGGCCTCGTCGTCGCCGCGGCCCGCGCGGTTCTTGACCAGGTCGTCCACCACCGCGGGCTCGGCCAGGGTCGAGGTGTCGCCCAGGTTGCCCAGGTCGTCCTCGGCGATCTTGCGCAGGATGCGGCGCATGATCTTGCCCGAGCGGGTCTTCGGAAGCCCCGGCGCGAACTGGATGACGTCGGGCGCCGCGAAGGGCCCGATCTCGTGGCGCACGTGCCCGCGCAGGTCGGCCATCAGCGCATCGGTGGCGTCCACGCCCACCTTCAGCGTCACGTAGCAGTAGATGCCCTGGCCCTTGATGTCGTGCGGATAGCCCACCACCGCGGCCTCGGCGACCGCCGGGTGGCTGACCAGCGCGCTCTCGATCTCGGCCGTGCCGAGCCGGTGGCCGGAGACGTTGATCACGTCGTCCACGCGGCCGGTGATCCAATAGTAGCCGTCGGCGTCGCGGCGCGCCCCGTCGCCGGTGAAGTACTTGCCGGGATAGGTCGAGAAGTAGGTGTCGATGAAGCGCTGGTGATCGCCGTAGACGGTCCGCATCTGGCCCGGCCAGCTGTCGGTCAGGCACAGGTTGCCGCTGATCGCGCCCTCCAGCACGCCGCCCTCGGCGTCCACCAGCTGCGGATAGACGCCCGGGAGCGGCTGGGCGCACGAGCCCGGCTTCAGCGCATGCGCCCCGGGCAGCGGCGTCATCAGGCAGGCGCCGGTCTCGGTCTGCCACCAGGTGTCCACGATCGGGCAGCGGCCCTCGCCCACCACGCGGTGGTACCAGAGCCAGGCCTCCGGATTGATCGGCTCGCCCACCGTGCCCAGGAGGCGGATGGTGTCGCGCGGCCACTTCTTCACCGGCCCGTCGCCCTCGCGCATCAGCGCCCGCAGCGCGGTGGGGGCCGTGTAGAAGATCTCCACCTTGTGCTTGTGGCAGACCTCCCAGAAGCGGCTGGAGTCCGGATAGTTCGGCACGCCCTCGAACATCAGCGTCGTCGCGCCGTTGGCGAGCGGGCCATAGACCACGTAGCTGTGGCCGGTCACCCAGCCCACGTCGGCGGTGCACCAGAAGATCTGGCCGGGCCGGTAGTCGAACACCACCTCGTGCGTCCAGCTGGCCCAGGCGAGGTAGCCGCCCGTGGTGTGCAGCACGCCCTTCGGCTTGCCCGTCGAGCCCGAGGTGTAGAGGATGAACAGCGGATCCTCGGCGCCCATCGGCTCGGGCTCGCACGTGGTCTCCACGGTCTTCTTCAGGTCCGAGAAGTAGGCGTCGCGGCCGGCGATCATCGGCACGTCGCCGCCGGTGCGCTTCACCACGATCACGTCGGTCACGCCCGGGCACGACGTCAGCGCCTCGTCCACGTTCAGCTTCAGCGGCACGATCCGCCCGCCGCGCAGGCCCTCGTCGGCCGTGATCACGATCTTCGAGTCGCAATCCTGGATCCGGCCGGCCAGGCTGTCGGGCGAGAAGCCGCCGAACACCACCGAGTGGATCGCCCCGATCCGGCTGCAGGCCAGCATCGAGGCCGCCGCGGCGGGGATCATCGGCAGGTAGATCGTGACCCGGTCGCCCTTCTTCACGCCCTTGGCCTTGAGCACATTGGCCCAGCGGCAGACCTCGGCGTGCAGCTGCCGGTAGGTCAGCGCGTCGTACGACTTGCCGTCGTCGCTCTCCCAGATGATCGCGACCTGGTCGCCCCGCTCGGCCAGGTGCCGGTCGAGGCAGTTCGTGCTGACGTTCAGCACGCCGTCGTAGAACCAGCGGATGCGGAAGTCGGCCTTGTCGTAGGAGACGTCCTTGACCTTGGTGAAGGGCGTCATCCAGTCGAGCCGCGCGCCGATTTCGGTCCAGTAGCCGTCCGGATCCTCGGCCACGCGCCTGACCGCCGCCGCATATCGCTCGGCGTTGAGATGGGCCGTCTGCGCCCAGTCTGCGGGAACCGGGAAAACCTCGCCGTCGGACACGCGCGCACCTCCGAGATCTGTCGCCGAGGGAGTAGCCGCAGTGACGCGCGGTAAGCAACCGTGCGGCGCCGTGCGCCCTTGATGCGGCGCGGGCGAGCCGCGAGCCTTGGGGGATGATTCGGAGCCTTTCCGTCATCGTTGCCGCGGCCCTGCTGGCCGGATGCGGCGGGCCGGCGCCCAAGGGCGCGGCGGAGAGCGCCAGCCGACTGCTGGCCGCCGCCGTGGCGGGCGACCGCGTGGCGTTCGAGGCCGAGATCGATCGTCCGGCCGTGCGCGACGACGTCCGCCGCCAGATCGCCGAGGTGGCCCGCGGCAAGGCCCTGGAGGTCGAGGGCGGCCCCTCCGAATTCGCGCTGGACCGCATGATCAGCCCGGCCGCCATCCGCCTCGTCCACGCCGGGACCGGCCAGCCGCTCGCCGCCCCGCCGACCGTGGCCCAGGTGACGAAGCTCATGCGCGCCGCCGACGGCGGCCGCGCCTGCGTCGAGGGCCGCAAGGGCGACTGCCTGCTCACCTTCGCCAAGGAAAAGCGCCACTGGCGCCTCGTCGGCATGAAGGCCATGGACGTCGAGATCGAGGTGGCGCGGCGCTGAAGGCGCGGCGTCTCTCTTCCTGGGGCCTGTTTCCCCCGGTGGGCCAGGCCATTGCATCGCGCGGCGGGTTGCCTTCGAATTGCGCCGCAACGTCGTACAGGATTTCCCCCGCATGCTGCTTCACCTGTCCACCTGGGCCGAGGTCGAGGGCTTCCTCGCCCGTTCGAAGACCGTGGTCGTGCCCATCGGGTCGAACGAGCAGCACGGGCCGACGGGCCTGCTCGGCACCGACTGGCTTTGCCCGGAGATCATCGCCCACGAGGCCGAGAAGGCCGGCGACATCATCGTCGCCCCGACGTTCAACATCGGCATGGCCCAGCATCACCTGGATTTCCCGGGCACGATCGCGCTCAGGCCTTCCACCTTCATGCTGGCGATCGGCGACTGGTGCCGCAGCCTGAGCCACGCCGGCTTCGAGAAGCTCTACTTCCTCAACGGCCACGGCGGGAACGTCGCCACCATCGAGGCGGCCTTCTCCGAGCTCTACGCCGAGGCGAGCTACGCCGGGCGCAAGCGCGGCTTCGCCTGCAAGCTCAAGAACTGGTGGGACCTGAGGGGCGTGACCGCGCTCGCCAACCAGCAGTTCCCGGTGGGCCACGGCAGCCACGCCACGCCCAGCGAGATCGCGGTCACCCAGTGGGCCTATCCGCACGCCATCAAGAGCGCCAACTACGCGCCGCAGATCGCACCCACCGGCCCGATCCGCGAGGCCGCCGACTTCCGCGCCCGCTACGCCGACGGCCGCATGGGGTCCGACCCCGGCCTCGCCACGCCCGAGAAGGGCGGCGAACTGGTCAAGCTGGCGGCCGCCTCGCTGCTGGAGGACGTCGCGGCCTTCGGGGCGGAGTCGTCCCCGGCCTGACGTTTGGCCTGGACCCGCCCCTGCCCACCGCTGTCATCCCGGTTTCGCCCCGGGCGAAAACCGGGACCCATACACGCCATGTCCGAAGGTCGGGCGCGGCCGCCGCACCCGCCTTGGCCGCCGGGTCTATGGGTCCCGGCTCTACGCTGCGCCGTTCGCGCGGTTCCAATGGCTACGGCGCGACCGGCTCGCCGCTGCTCCGCAGCAGGAAGTGGCCGGTCAGGCCGGCCACGAGCTTGGTCCGGCTCTCCTGCCAGGCTTCCACCTGCACGTTCGCGACTCGGCGGCCGACCTTGCGCAGGATGGCGCGGGCGTAGGTGTCGCGCGCGCCCGCCGAGCGCAGGTACTCGATGGTCACGTCGATGGTCTTCGGCACACGCCCGCCGGGCTCGGCCAGCGCCAGCTGGGCCAGCGCAGTCAGCTCCATGAAGGCGCCGATCACGCCGCCGTGGATCGCGGGCAGCACCGGATTGCCGATCAGGTGCTGGCTGAACGGCAGCACGGCGGTCATCTCGTCGCCCGCCAGTTCGACCCGCATGCCGAGGAAGCGGACATAGGGCACGCGCTGCAGGAAGGCGTCGAGGCTCTGGGTCGCTGCGTCGTCCATCGTCAGGCCTTCAGGGGCTGGGCGCGCGTGTTGAGCATGAAGGCCGCCTGGGCGGTGGCGACCAGGTCGCTGCGGTCGGCGTCCCAGGCCTCGGCGCGGACGAAGCCGACGGTGCGCGTCAGCCGGTACGCATGCGCCTCGGCGGTCACGCCGGCCTTGGGCGCGGCCGGGCGAAGATAGTCGATCCGCAGGTCCAGGGTGGCGATCGGGACCGGCTGGCCGATGGCCGAGTTGATCGCCAGGCCGCAGGCGTGGTCGATGAGCGCGGTCACCACCCCGGAGGCGATGACGCCCGTCTCGGGATCGCCGACCAGGTCCTCGCGCCACGGCGCGCTCATCACCCCTCGCCCCGGCTCGATGGAGACCAGCGTCAGACCCAGGGCGTCGGCGTGCGGAGCCATCAGCATCCTCTCGGGCAGGGGCGTTGTGTGGAAGAAATCCGACATCGGTCCGGCGTAGGGTCCCGCGCCCGCGGAAGTCAATGTGCGGAGCCGAAAGGCCGCCCCTACATTGAAGGGCGATGATCCGTCCCCAGGACCTGCTCTGTCCCAAGCCCGAGGGCCTCTACTGCGCCCCCGGCGACTTCTACATCGACCCCGTCCGCCCCGTGGCGCGGGCGGTGATCACCCATGGGCATTCCGACCACGCGCGCGCCGGCCACGGCGCGGTGCTCGCCACCGCCGAGACCCTCGACATCATGGCCGAGCGCTACGGCCTCGACTTCGCCCAGGCCAGGCAGGCCGCGGCCTACGGCGAGGCGGTCGCCCGCGACGACGTGGCGGTGACCCTGGTCCCGGCCGGCCACGTCCTGGGCTCGGCCCAGGCGGTGGTGCGCTGGAAGGGCCTGACCATGGTGGTGAGCGGCGACTACAAGCGGCGGCGCGACCCGACCTGCCCGCCGTTCGAGCCGGTCCCGTGCGACGTCTTCATCAGCGAGGCGACCTTCGGCCTGCCGGTCTTCCGCCATCCCGACGACCGCCAGGAGATCGCCCGCCTGCTGCGCTCGGTCGCCCAGTTCCCCGAGCGCAGCCACATCGTGGGCGCCTATGCGCTCGGCAAGGCCCAGCGGATCATCCGGCTGCTGCGCGAGGCGGGCTGGGATCGCGTGATCCACGTCCACGGCGCCCTCGAGCGGCTCAACGCCCTCTACGAGCGGCACGGCGTCGACCTGGGCCCGCTGGCCCCGGCGACCACCGCGAAGAAGGCCGACTTCGCCGGCGCCATCGTGATCGCCCCGCCGTCGGCGATGCAGGACCGCTGGAGCCGCCGCTTCCCCGAGCCCGTGGCGGCCTTCGCGTCGGGCTGGATGCAGATCCGGGCGCGCGCGAAGCAGCGCGGCGTCGAGCTGCCCCTGGTGATCTCGGACCACGCCGACTGGGACGAGCTCACCGCCACAGTCGACGAACTGCGCCCGGGCGAGCTCTGGATCACCCACGGGCGCGAGGAGGCCCTGGCCCGCTGGGCCGCCCTGCACGACATCCCCGCCCGCGCCCTGGCCCTGGTGGGCTACGAGGACGACGAG
>NZ_JAEUMN010000041.1 GCF_016793225.1 Phenylobacterium sp. | reverse complement strand
CGTCCGCGCGCTCACCGGCTGCCGCCTCGACTTCGCCGACGGCGCGCCCAGCCTGCTGGTCTATCCGTCCGACCGCGAGGCCTACGGACGGCTCACCCGGCTCCTCACCGCCGGACAGATGCGGTCGGCCAAGGGCGAGTGCGAGCTGCACTGGGCGGACTTCATGCAGGAGGCCGAGGGCCAGCTCGTCATCGTGGTCCCGCCCGAGCGCCTGGACGCCGCCTTCGAGGATCGCCTGCGCGGGATCGCCCGCGCGCTGCCCGACGTCTGGCTGGCTGCGGCCCGGCGCTACGGCGCGCGCGACCTGCAGCGGCTGTCGCGGCTGGCGGCCCTGGCCGAGCGCACGGGCGCGCCCATGGTGGCCACCAACGACGTCCTCTACCACGGCCCCGAGCGGCGGCCGCTGCAGGACGTGCTCACCTGCATCCGTGAGACCTGCACCGTCCACGAGGCCGGCCTGCGTTTGCTCGCCAACGCCGAGCGCCACCTGAAGACGCCGGACGAGATGGCGCGCCTGTTCGCGAAGTTCCCGGGCGCGGTCGAGCGCAGCGTCGAGATCGCCGAACGGATCGGCTTCGACCTCTCCCAGCTCCGCTACGAATACCCGGACGAGCCGGTGCCGCCGGGCAAGACCGCCATCCAGCACCTGCGCGACCTGGCCTGGGCCGGCGCGGCGTGGCGCTATCCCGCCGGCGTGCCCGAGAAGGTGCGCAAGGTGGTCGCCCACGAGCTCGACCTGATCGAGAAGCTCGACTACCCGAACTACTTCCTGACGGTGCACGACATCGTCGCCTGGGCGCGCGACCAGGACATCCTGTGCCAGGGCCGCGGCTCGGCGGCCAACTCCTGCGTCTGCTTCTGCCTGGGCATCACCTCGGTGGATCCCACCAAGCCCGACCAGGACCTCCTGTTCTCGCGCTTCATCTCGGAGAACCGCGGCGAACCGCCCGACATCGACGTCGACTTCGAGCACGAGCGGCGCGAGGAGGTGATGCAGTACGTCTACCGCCGCTACGGCCGCCACCGCGCGGCCATCGTGGCGACGGTGATCCACTACCGCCCGCGCATGGCCATCCGCCAGGTGGGCAAGGCGCTCGGCCTCACCGAGGACATCACCGCCGCCCTGGCCGGGACCGTCTGGGGCTCCTACGGCGACGGCGTGCCCGACGCGCACATCCGCCAGTGCGGCCTCGATCCCGACGCGCCCGAGATCCGCCGCGCCACGGCGCTGGCGCAGGAGCTGCTGGGCTTCCCGCGGCACCTGTCGCAGCACGTGGGCGGCTACGTCCTCACCAAGCGGCGGCTGGACGAGACCGTCCCCATCGGCAACGCCGCCATGCCCGACCGCACCTTCATCGAATGGGACAAGGACGACATCGACGCCCTCGCGCTGATGAAGGTCGACGTGCTGGCCCTGGGCATGCTGACGGCGCTGAAGAAGAGCTTCGACCTCCTGCCGCCGCTGCCGGACGGCAGCTTCGTCACCGACGTGGCCCACGTCCCGCAGGAGGACCCGGCGGTCTACGACATGCTCTGCAAGGCCGACTCCGTGGGCGTGTTCCAGGTGGAGAGCCGCGCCCAGATGTCGATGCTGCCGCGCCTGAGGCCGCGGAAGTTCTACGACCTGGTCATCGAGGTGGCGATCGTCCGGCCGGGCCCGATCCAGGGCGACATGGTGCACCCGTACCTGAAACGCCGGCAGGGGATCGAGCCCGTCACCTATCCGCGGCCGGGCCCCGGGTATCCGCAGGACGAGATGGAATCGATCCTGGGCAAGACCTTCGGGGTGCCGCTGTTCCAGGAGCAGGCCATGCGCGTGGCCATCGTGGGAGCCGAGTTCTCGGACAACGACGCCGACGGCCTGCGCCGCTCGATGGCCACCTTCCGCAACATGGGCACGGTCGGCGAGTACGGCGTCCGGTTCGTGGAGGGCATGGTGCGGCGCGGCTACGACCGCGAGTTCGCCGAGCGCTGCTTCAAGCAGATCGAGGGCTTCGGCAGCTACGGCTTCCCCGAAAGCCACGCCATCAGCTTCGCGATCCTGGTCTACGCCTCGGCCTGGGTGAAACGCCACCACCCCGACGCCTTCCTTGTGGGCCTGCTCAACAGCCAGCCCATGGGGTTCTACCAGCCGGCGCAGCTGGTCCGTGACGCCCGCGAGCACGGCGTCGAGGTGCGGCCGCCGGACGTGGGCTTCAGCGACTGGGACTGCACGCTCGAGGCCAAGGACGATCCGCGCGAGAGGCTGCGCCCCGTGCGCCTGGGCCTGCGCGAGATCAAGGGCTTCCGCCGGGACGACGCCGAGGCGCTGGTGGCCGCCCGGGCGGCGGGCGCGGACACCATCGAGGCCTTCGCCCGGCAGGGCCGCCTCAGCCGACGGGCGCTGGAGCTGCTGGCCGAGGCCGACGCCTTCGCGAGCCTGGGCTACACGCGGCGCGACGCGCTCTGGGCGGTGAAGGGGCTGTCGCCCGAATGGGGGGCCGAGCGGACCGCGCCGCTGCTCCTGCGCCAGAGCCTGAAGGAGGCGCAGGTCGAGCTGCCCTTCATGAGCCTGCCGCAGAACGTGGCCGAGGACTACCGCACCACCAGCCTGTCGCTGAAGGCGCACCCGGTCAGCTTCTATCGCGCCGATCTGACCCGGCAGCGGGTGGTGACGTGCGCCACGCTGGTGTCGGTGCGCGACCGCACGCGCCTGGCCGTGGGCGGCCTCGTCCTGGTGCGCCAGCGGCCTGGGACCGCGAAGGGCGTCGTCTTCATGACCCTGGAGGACGAGACGGGGATCGCCAACGTCGTCGTCTGGCGCGACGCCTTCGAGGCGAACCGCAGGACCGTGATGAGCGCCGCGTTCCTGGTGGTCCACGGCCAGGTGCAGAGCGTCGACGGCGTCGTCCACCTGGTGGCCCAGCGCTTCACCGACCTCTCGGCCCGGCTCTCGGAGCTGCGCGACGACGAAGCCAGGATCGCCGTCCGCTCCAACGTCACCGGCCGTCTCATCCGCAGCCGCGATTTCCACTGACGGGCGGGCGTTTCCCCGATCTCAAACGCTGTCGTCCCGGTCTGGCCGCAGGCTCCGGAAGGGGGCGGCCGCGGCTCAGGAGGGGCCCGGGCCGCCGAAGTCGAAGCCCTGGTCGCGCTGGCGGCCGCCGAAGGTGTAGGTGAAGCCCACCAGCACCGCGCGGTTGCCCGACTCTCCGCGGCTCCGCTCGCGGAAGAGCGGCGTGTCGATCACCGTCGCGTAGCCCTGGGTGTCCAGCAGGTCCTGCACGGTCACGACGCCGGAAAGCTGGTCGCTGAACTTGCGCCGGTAGCCGAGGTTCAGGCCGCCGCGAGGCTTGCGGTAGCCCTGCGACAGGAGCTGCTTGCCGTTCATGAAGCCCTGCAACTGCAGGAAGTCCTTGTCCGTCGCCTGCCAGCTCAGCGAGGCGCGGCCGAAGACCGTGTAGGCCGAGCGGACGCCCGCGCCGAACCCCAGGTCCCGGGCGTCGATCTCGTTCCAGAGCGCATTGCCGCTGACGTTGTAGGTGACGCGCCCCGGCAGCCGACCGTTGGCGACCAGCTCGACCCCGGCGCTCTGGGCCCGCCCGACGTTGGCCTTCGACTGCAGGATCACGCCGCCGCCCAGGTCGCGGTAGACGTCGTTCACGCCGTCGCGGGTGCGCCGGTAGTAGCCCGTGGCGAGCAGGATCGTCCCCTGCTTGCGGTACTGGTAGCCGGCCTCGAACGAGTCCGTGACCTGCGGCCTGAGGTCGGGGTTCCCCTGGAACCGGTTCGTCGGGTTCACGTAGACCAGGAACGGATTGTAGTCCTGCGCCTGCGGCCGCTGGACGCGCCGCGAGTAGCTCGCCTTCAGCTGCTGGGCCTCGCTGAGCTGGTGGCTGAGGTGCAGGCTGGGATAGAGCCGGACATAGTCGTTCGAGGCGCGCACGCCCTGGGTCGGCTGGTCGAGATCGATCAGCGTGGCCTCGGCGCGAAGCCCGGCGAGCGCGGTCAGGTCGCCCAGGGGCCGCTCGTAGGTGACGTAGGCGGCGTGCACCTGCTGGTCCAAGCGGAAGAGGTTCGAGCGCGCCGGATCGATGGCGTAGGGGCCTGCTCCGGGTCCACGGATGAAGAGCAGCCGGTAGTCGTTGTCGTCGGAGTCCCAGGCATAGCCGAGCTTCAGCTTGCCCTCGCCGGGCGTGGGCCGGGAATAGTCGGCCTTCAGCCGCGTGTTCCAGAAGCGGTTGCGGTTGTCGCTGAGCTCGAACACCGGGCCCGTGGCCGGCGTGCGGAAGGTGCGCAGGATCGGGCGCGTCCGGTCCTCGTCGTTGCGCTCGCGCGACAGGCTGGCCGTGAACTCATGATCCTCGGCCCACTTGCGCCGATAGCTCACCTGGCCTTCCAGGCTGTCCCGGTCCTGCCTCAGGCCGGCGCCGTTGTCGTAGTCCGCCCGCGTCGCGCCGGCGGCCGTCGTCTGCCGCAGGTTCTCGAGCAGGTCCGTGGCGAAGGTCACGCCGCTGTAGTCGAGCTCGAGGCTGATCCGGGTCTTCGGGTCCGGGTCGTAGTCCAGCCCGGCCCGCACCCCGGCCACGTTCACCGTCCCCGCGCTACCCATCCGCAGCGTCTGGGTTATGTCGCCGGGCGCCAGCGGATCCTGGAACCGGCGGTCGCTGCGGAACGTCTGCTGCAGGGAGTCATGCCGCAGATAGAGGCCGCCGTTGAGGGTGACGGGCCCCGCCTTGCGCGTGAGGTTGAGGCCGCCGTTCTGGCGGCCGCCCGAGCCCACGTTCGCCCGCACGCTGCCGCCGAGCCCCGGCGGGGCGCTCTTGCGCGTGATGAGGTTGATGATCCCGGCGCTGCCCTCGGGATTGAACGCGGCCGAGGGGTTGGTGATCACTTCCACGCGGTCGATCTGGCTGGCGGGCAGGCTCTGCAGGGCCTGGCCCTTGCCCTCGCCGCGGAACCGGCCCGAGGGCTTGCCGTCGATCAGGATGGTCACGTTGGGATCGCCGCGCAGGCTGACGTTGCCGTTCACGTCGACCTCCACCGAGGGGAGGTTGCGCAGGGCGTCGCTGATCGAGCCCGCGGTCGCCTGCAGGTCGTTGGTGACCGAATAGCTCTGGCGGTCGATCGAGGTGCGCACCGGCGGCGCGGTCCCTTCGACCCTGACCTCGCCCACGGTGTTCGGCGGGGCTTCGGCCCGGGCCGGGCTCGCGGGCGGCGCCTGGGCCGCGGCCGGGAGGGCCAGGGCGATGCAGGCCGCCGTGGAGAGCCAGAAGGTACGCTGAAGCAAGAGACTGTCCCCTGACGCCGCCGGGCTCGCACCCGCGCGGGCGTGAGTGTCGACGCTTACCGGGGCGGGACTTTGGACCGGGGCCGCGGGGCGGGAAAGGGGGGCGGTTGCGGCGCCGGCGCAAGACCGGTCTAAACTCGGTGCAGTCGGAGCGGAGGCGGGCGATGCGGATGTTCCTGGGGGTCGCGGCGGCGCTCCTCATGGCCGGACAGGCGGCCTGGGCGCAGGCGCCGTCGGCGCGCACCGAGGCGGGCGTCGTGACCGGCGAGTCCACGGAGCGGGCCCATGTGTTCCGCGCCGTCCCCTACGCGGCCCCGCCGGTCGGGCCCCTTCGCTGGCGCCCGCCGCAGCCGCCGGCGCGCTGGACGGGCGAGCGCGACGGCACGAAGAACGGCCCGTCGTGTCCGCAGCCCATGAACGCCGACGGCACGCCCAACGCCTTCGGCGGCGCCAACGGGCCCGTCTCGGAGGACTGCCTGCATCTCTACGTCTTCGCGCCGAAATCGGCCCGCAAGGCGCCCGTGATGGTGTGGATCCACGGCGGCGGCCACCGGGTGGGGGCGGGCTGGGTCTACGACGGCCAGAACTTCGCGCGCGACGGCGTGGTGCTGGTGTCGATCAACTACCGCCTGGGCGCGCTGGGCTACCTCGCGCATCCCGCGCTGGGCCCCGACGCGAACTTCGGCCTGATGGACCAGATCGCGGCGCTGAAGTGGGTCCGGCGCAATATCGCGGCGTTCGGAGGCGACCCGCGGAACGTGACCGTCTTCGGGGAGTCGGCGGGCGGGGCCAGCGTGCTGGCGCTGCTGGCGGCGCCGGGCGCGCGCGGGCTGTTCCACAAGGCGGTGGTCCAGTCCGGCGGCGGCTGGTCGCCCCCGCGCACGCGCGCCCAGGCCGAAGCGGAAGGCGTGGCCCTGCTCGAGAAGGCCGGCGCGAAGCCGGGCGCCTCGGCGTCGGACCTGCGCGCGCTGCCCTTCGAACGGCTCACCCCCCTGTCGGCCGAATACAACCCCTGGCCTGACGGCCGCACGCTCAGGGAGACGGCGGCCCAGGCGATCGCCGCCGGCCGGGCGGCCGACGTCCCGCTGATCATCGGCTGGAACTCGGGCGAGGACTCCGTCGCGTTCGGCGGTCCGCTCGCCGGCGGCCTGCGCACCGTCCAGGACCGCGACCGGTTCACCGACCGGGTCTTCGGCGCCCCGGCGCGGTGGATCGCCGGCAAGGCGTCGGCCGGCGCGCCCGCGTGGCTCTACCACTTCTCGTACGTGGGCAGCCGCTTCCGCCCGCAGATGACCCGCGCCGCGCACGCGGCCGAGATCCAGTACGTCTTCGAGTACTGGGGTCGGCGCACCCCCATGAGCGCCGTCAGCGCCGAGGACCGGGCCATGGCGACGCTTATGCACGGCTGCTGGGTGACGTTCGCGAGATCCGGCGCGCCCTGCGCGGAATGGCCTGCCTATGACCCGCGCGGCGACCGTCTCATGGAGTTCGGCTCGCCGGGCGGGATCCGCACGAACTTCCGCAAGGCCGAACTGGACGCCGCCGAACGCGAGGTGGGGCCGCGCTGACGTCGTTCCGTGGGCAGACACCCGCCGAACCGAGTCGCCCCGGCCGCGTTCCCGACTCCGCAAATTCGGAGTCTCCCATGGCCACTCGTCCGACCTGGCAGGGCTACCTGCGCCTCTCGCTCGTGAGCTGCCCCGTGGCGCTCTACACGGCCACGGCGCGCACCGGGGACGTGCAGTTCAACATGCTGCACAAGGAGACGATGAACCGCATCCGGATGATCCCCACCGATCCGGAGACGGGCCCCGTCGACCGCGCCGACATCGTGAAGGGCTACGAGGTCTCCAAGGGCCACTACGTCGTCGTCACCGACGAGGAGATCAGGAACGTCCGGCTGGAGACCACGCGCACGCTCGACATCGAACGCTTCGTGGACGAGTCCGAGATCGACCGGCTGTACTGGAACGACCCCTATTTCCTGACGCCCGACGGCGACATGGCGGTGGAGGCGTTCTCGGTCATCCGCGAGTCCATGCGCAAGGCCGGCAAGGTCGCGCTGGGGCGCCTGGTCATGCACCAGCGCGAGCGGCTGATCGCCCTGGAGCCGCGCGACCGGGGCATCCTCGCCTACACCATCCGTTCGAACCGCGAGGTGCGCGACGCGGGCGAGGTGTTCGACCGCATCCCCGACGAGAAGCCGCCCACCGCCATGGTCGAGATCGCCGAGAAGATCATCGGGCAGCTCGAGGGCCCCTTCGACACCTCGAAGTTCAACGACCGCTACGAGGACGCGCTCCGCGACCTGATCCGGCAGAAGGAGAAGGGCCACGGCGTCGAGAAGGTCGAAGAGCCTCGCGAGGCCGAGGTCATCGACCTGATGGAGGCCCTGAAGCGCAGCCTCGGTCAGGGCGGCGAGCGCCGCAAGCCCCCGGCCCGAAGCGCCGCCGCCCGCAAGGCGCCGGCGAAGAATGCCTCGGCGAAGAAGCCCCCCGCGAAGAAGCCCGCGGCGAAGAAGCGCGCTTAGGAGCTGCCGGCGGGTGGACAGCGCGCGCTGGAGCGCGCTGCGAAGGCCTCCGCCCTACGCCTGCTTCACCGTCTTGTTCTGGAAGCCCGCGATGCGCGCTTCCATGTCGGGGCCGCGTCCGGCGCCGCGGAAGATCTCGTGGGCCAGGCCCTCAGACTGGGTCATGCCGTCGGTCTCGACCAGCAGCCGCTTGTTGGCCCGGTGGCTGAACCACGAATTGGCGAGGATCTGGCCGCAGAGCTCCTCCAGCCGGGCGTCGAACTCGGCGTCGGGGACGCAGAGGTCCGCGAGCCCCAGCGACAGCGCCTCGGGGCCCATCACAGTCCGGCAGGTGAACATCAGCTCGCGGGCCCGATAGGTCCCCACTCGCCGCGGCAGGCGCTGGCTCATGCCCCAGACCGGCGTGAGCGCCCACTTGGCGTGGGTGTCGGCGAAACGCGCGCCCTCGGCGGCGAAGATCAGGTCGCCGGCCAGCGCCAGTTCCAGCCCCCCGGTGTAGCAGTGGCCGTGCACCGCGCTGATCACCGGCTGCGGCAGGTTGGCCAGCCGCTCGATGACCTTCGACTGGTAGAAGGGTTCGGGCAGCTTCTCGCCAGCGGCGATGTCGGCCAGGTCGTGCCCCGCGCAGAAGCAGCGTCCGGCGCCGCGCACGATCACCAGCCCGACCGTCTCGGTCTCGCCGGCCAGCCGGCGCACGGCCGCATCCAGCTCCTGGAAGAGCGCCACGTTCAGGGCGTTCAGCTTGTCGGGCCGGTTCAGGGTGAGCGTCGCCGCGCCGTCCCGGTCGGTTCGAATGACGAGGTCGCCCATGGTCAGGCATCCATCCGGCTGATGGTGAGGTTGCGCGCCCAGTGCGTCCCCATCCGGTTCACGAACTGCGCCGGCCGCTCGGCCAGCACTTCGGTCTCGAGCCACAGGCGCTTCAGGTGGCGGATCCTGCCCGTGGCGCGGTCGTCCTCGTAGGCGGTGCGGCCGTGCAGCACATGGAAGTTGTTGATGAACTGCATGTCGCCGGGCTGGAAGTCCATGATCACCGAGTACTCGCCGCCCTCGGCCATGCCCTGCATCCAGGCCAGCGCCTCCACCGCGGCGGGGGTCAGCCGCGGGGCGTCCTCATGCCGCTGGCTGGCCAGCACATAGGGCCGGATCAGGCGGATGAAGAGGCGGCCGTTCAGTTCGGTGAAGATCGGCATCAGGTACCAGCCCGGCCGGCCGGGCGGCTGCTCGCCGCGGTAGTCGAAGGGCTGCGGCTTGTAGAGCTCGGCCGCGAGGTCCGGGCGCTCGCGCACCAGCCGATTGTGCAGCGCCACCGAGTTGCAGACGGCGGAGAGACCGCCCGAGACGCCCGTCTGCAGGCACATCAGGCCCACGAGGTCCGAGCCGTCGCAGTGGAAGTCCAGCCCGACCAGGCCGATCTCGTTGCCCCGCGACGTGGGGTCGCCCGGCGCCTTGCCGTGGTCGGTCACGTCGCCCAGCAGGTGGCCCTTGGCGTTCTGCGGCCAGGGCTTGCCCAGGTGCATGCCGACGCCCCAGTAGGCGAGGCTCATCTGGTCGTTAGTCCAGCGCTCGCGCGGCAGACCGCGGATGCGCACGAACCCGCGGCCGTCGATCAGCTCCTTCTCGATGGCCTTGAGGCGCGGGCCCAGGGTCGGAAGCGGGAACTGGTCCTTGCCGATCCGCAGCCAGTCGTCGGACACCGCCGAGGCGTGGGCCACGGCCGCCTCCAGCTCGTCCACCTCGGCGGACGACAGGATCTCGGTCCAGGCGGCCGGGTCGGCCACGTCCCTGGCCGTCCACTCGCACGCGGTCTCCAGCTCGCGCGGCCGGAACTCGGGGGTCACAGCGTTCATGGCGTCTCTCCCTATTCCGCCGCCATCCGCGCCGGCGCGGCCTGGGCGCCGCGCAGCAGGCGGCCGGGCAGGGCGCCCGTGGGTTCCCCGTCGCGGTAGGTGACCTCGCCGGCCACGATGGTGGCGGTGTAGCCCTCGGCCCGCTGGACCAGCCGCCGCCCGCCGGTCGGCAGGTCGTAGGCCACGCTGGGCGCCTTCAGCGTCAGGCGAGCGTAGTCGATCACGTTCAGGTCGGCGCGGAAGCCCGGCTGCACCAGCCCCCGGTCGTAGAGGCCCACCGTCTCGGCCGTGTCGCGGCACTGGCCCTTGATCATGTGTTCGAGGCTGAGCTTCGGACCCCGCGTGCGGTCGCGGGTCCAGTGCACCACGTTCGTGGTCGGGAAGCTGCCGTCGCAGATCATGCCCACGTGGGCGCCGCCGTCGGAGAGGCCCGGGACCACGCAGTCGTGCTGCAGCAGGGTCCACACGTGGTCGAGCCCGTTGTCGGCGTAGTTGAGCAGCGGCAGGTACAGCATGCCGCGCCCTTCGCCGGCCCCCCCGTCCAGCATGTGGTCGAGGGCGATCTCGTGCGGAGCCTTTCCGGTCCGCTGCGCCAGCGCGGCGATGGAGTGGTCGGGCGTGGGCTCGTAGTCGGGGCTGTCCTGGCCCAGCAGGTAGAAGCGGTCCCACGAGCGCATCGGCGAGGCCCCCGCGGCCTGGCTCGACGCCGCCTCCTCGGCCAGCAGCCGGGCGCGGAACTCAGGATCGCGCAGCCGCGCCACCCGCTCGGCCAGCGGCAGCTCCTTGATCGCCTTGTAGCTGGGGTGCGAGCTGAACGGGTTCACCGTCAGCTCCAGGCCGAACAGCACGCCCACGGGCCGCGTCGCCACCTGCGCCCGGATCTGGAGCCCCGCCGCCTTGGCCTCGCTCATCTGCTCCATCATGTACCGCCACTGCTCGGGCTGGCGCGGGCTCTGCAGCAGCGAGAACGACAGCGGCCGGCCCGACCGCTCGACGATCCGCCGCAGCATGGCGAACTCGGCCACCGGGTCGTTGAAGTCCGACACCACCTGCAGGACGCCCTTGCCGGCGGCCGCCATGCCCAGCGCGATGCCGGTCAGCTCGTCCTCGCCGGCGGTCAGGGTGGCGATGGGCGAGCCGTCCGAGCTGCGGTGGTTCAGGGTCCGCGAGGTGCCGAACCCCAGCGCGCCCGCCTCCATCGACCGCTTGGCGATCGCCGCCATGGCGTGGATGTCGGCTTCGGTGGCGGGTTCGCGGTCGACCCCGCGCTGGCCCATCACATAGACGCGCAGCGCCGCGTGCGGCAGCTGGCTGCCGATGTCGACGTCGAACGACCGCTCGGCCAGCCGGTCGAGGTATTCCGGATAGGTCTCCCAGTTCCACGGCAGGCCGTCGGCCAGCACGGGGAAGGGGATGTCCTCGACCCCTTCCATCAGGCGGATCAGGAGGTCGTGGTCGTCGGGTCGGCAGGGCGCGAAGCCGACGCCGCAGTTGCCCATCACGACCGTGGTCACGCCGTGCCACGACGAGGGCTGCATGCGGCCGTCCCAGGTGGCCTGGCCATCGTAGTGGGTGTGGATGTCGACGAAGCCGGGGGTGACCAGCTGGCCCCTGGCGTCGATCTCCTCGGCGCCCGACCCGGCGACGCGGCCCACGGCGGCGATGACGCCGTCCTTCACCGCCACGTCCGCCTCGAAGGCGGCCGCCCCCGTGCCGTCCACGACCGTGCCGCCCCGCAGGACGAGATCGAAGGCCTTCTCCATGGCCGGGCTCCCTATGTCGCGTACCGTGTTTTCCGCATTCTGCCGCCCTGCCGCACCGGTCGGTCAAGGGCGGACTTGCTCGTCATGGGCGCGGAACCCGCGGGCGGCGGCTGCATTTCCTCGCGACCCGAAACGACAGGAACCTCCAGAAGGAGGACGCCGATGCGCCTGAAAATTGTCATCGCCGTTGCGGCGGCTGCGGCCGTCACCGCCGGCTTCGCCATGCCCCGCCCCGACATCGGCGGCGTGGAACGGCCCGGCCAGATCGCCACCCTCGAGATCGGCGAGTAGCGCCGCCTCAGCCGCCGCGGGGCAGCTCCGCGGTCTTCGCCGCGCAGCCGCGCAGGCTCTCGTTCAGCAGCACCACCTCGGCGGCCATCGGATAGCGCGCGTCGCTCATGCCGTCCGAGCAGTCGCTGGCGTACAGCGTCACCGTGATCTGCTGGCCGTCGGCCGCCTTGGCCACCCAGACGGCGCGGCCCGGACTGAGCGCCGCGCCCGGCGCCTCTGCGGTGAGGTCGGGCCGGTCGGGCCGTTTCAGGGTCATCCGCGTCCCGCCCTCGATGACGAGGGCCCAGAAGGGCTCGGTTCCGCGGGCGGTGATCGGCTGGCTGATGTCCATGGCGGCCGGCGCGGGCGCAGCCGCGGGCGCCCCCGTGGCCGCGGGCGGCGGCGCGTCGGCGGGCGGCGCGGCGGGCTTGCCGTCGGGATCCTGCGGCTGGCAGGCGGCGAGGAGGATGAGGAACGGGAGGAGGGCTTGAGAACGCATGGCCCACCTTGCGCGCGTTAACCGGCAAGTTTCCAGCGCCGTTAACGACCTGGAAGGGATCGTGACCGCGACCGGTCAGGGCTGAAGCGCCCGCCGGCGTCACGGAGGCGGCCGGTCGCTCCAGGTTCCTCCAGCGGCCTGCGCCTTCCGATCTTCGCGGGGCGGGCTAGACTCGCACCCCATATGAGTCGCCCGCCCCGCGCCTTCTACGAATTCTTCGCCGGCGGCGGCATGGCGCGGCTCGGGCTGGGCGCGGACTGGGCCTGCGCCTTCGCCAACGACTTCGATCCGGTGAAGGCGGCCACCTACCGCGACAACTTCCCCGACGCGGCCGGACACTTCCGCGAAGGCGACGTGTGGGCGCTGCAGGCGGGGGACCTCCCGGGCCGCGCGGACCTCGCCTGGGCCTCCAGTCCCTGCCAGGACTTCAGCCTCGCGGGGACGCGGGCCGGGCTCGGCGGCGGACGGTCCTCGGCCTTCTTCGGCTTCTGGCGGCTCATGGAGGCGCTGGACGACGAGGGCCGCGCGCCCCGGCTGATCGTGATCGAGAACGTGGTGGGGCTGCTCACCTCGCGCGGCGGCGCCGACTTCGCGGCGTTGGGCGCGGCCCTGGCCCGTCGCGGCTACCGCTTCGGGGCGCTGGAGATCGACGCCGCGACGCGGCTTCCCCAGTCGCGGCCCCGACTGTTCGTGATCGCCGCCCGGGAGGCGCCGGCCAGCCTCGTCGGCGACAGCCCGTTCCATACCCGCGCGGTCCGCGCCGCGCACGCCGCGCTGCCGCAGGCGCTGGCGGACGCCTGGGCCTGGTGGCGGCTCGCCCGGCCGCCGGCGCGCAACACCGACCTCGCCGCGCTGCTCGAGCCCGACGCCGACGTCCGCTGGCACACGCCGGCCCAGACCGCGCGCCTGCTCCAGCTCATGGGACCGCTGCACCGCGCGCGGCTGGAGGCCCGCTGCGGGCGCGCCGTGGGCGCGGTCTTCCGCCGGACCCGCGTCGAGGACGGGCAGCGCGTGCAGCGCGCGGAAGTCCGCTTCGACGGCCTCGCCGGCTGCCTGCGGACGCCGCGCGGCGGCTCCTCGCGGCAGGCGATCGTGGTGGTGGAGGGCGGCCGGGTCCGCTCCCGCCTCCTGACCCCGCGGGAGGCGGCGCGGCTCATGGGCCTGCCCGAAAGCTACCGCCTGCCGAAGACGGCCACGGCGGCGCTGCACGTCGCCGGCGACGGCGTCGCCGTGCCCGTCGTGCGCTGGCTGGCGAGCGAGTTGCTGGAGCCGCTGCTGGCCGCGCCGGCGGCCATCGCGGCCGAGTAGGAGGCGCTCTCCCGGGGAGGGGCCGCCCACCTCGCCACCGCGTGCTATCTCACGCCTCCCTCCGCCTGAGGGCGCGACCGGCCAGACCATGATTGCCGGGACAAGCCGACCCAGGGGCCCTGTTAGAAAACCTGGCGTCCACGGGCCCGGTCCTCGCTTCCAAATGGCCGCCAAAGGCCTAAGGTCGCGGTCCTTGATGCTCCGAGAGGTCCGGCCATGGACGCCACCCCCGACAAGGCCTACGACGCCGCGCGCTACCGCCGTTCCGGGCGGGGCCGCATCCACGATTCCGTCCTCGACCTGATCGGCGACACGCCCCTCGTGCGGCTGCCGCACCTGACCGCCGCGCTGAAGCCGAAGGGCGAGGTCGTCGCCAAGCTCGAGTTCTTCAATCCGCTCGCCTCGGTGAAGGACCGCATCGGCGTGGCGATGATCGAGTACCTGGAAGCCAAGGGCGTGCTGAAGCCCGGCGGTACGATCGTCGAGCCCACCAGCGGCAACACCGGCATCGCGCTCGCCTTCGTGGCCGCGGCCAAGGGCTACAAGTGCATCCTGGTCATGCCCGAGAGCATGTCCATCGAGCGGCGCAAGATGCTGGTGATCCTGGGCGCCAAGCTCGAGCTCACCCCGCGCGAAAAGGGCATGGTGGGCGCCGTCGCCCGCGCCAAGGAGATCGTCGAGGCGACGCCCGGCGCGGTGATGCCGCAGCAGTTCGACAACGTCGCGAATCCGCTGATCCACCGCGTCTCGACGGCCGAGGAGATCTGGAACGACACGGACGGCGCGGTCGACGCGGTGATCTCCGGCGTCGGCACCGGCGGCACGATCACCGGCGTCGGCCAGGTGCTGAAGGCGCGCAAGCCGTCGGTGAAGATGATCGCCGTCGAGCCGCAGGCCTCGCCCGTGCTCTCGGGCGGCCAGCCGGGCCCGCACCCGATCCAGGGCATCGGCGCGGGCTTCGTCCCCTCGATCGTCGACCGCAGCGTGATCGACGAGGTGGTGCAGGTCGCCAACGACGACGCCTTCCAGATGGCGCGGCGGGTGGCGCGCGAGGAAGGGATCCCGGTCGGCATCTCCTCCGGCGCCTCGCTGGTGGCGGCCTTCGACGTGGCCAGCCGCGACGACATGAAGGGCAAGCTCGTCGTCGCCATCATCCCCAGCTTCGCCGAGCGCTACATCTCCACGGCCCTCTTCGACGGGCTCTAGGTCCTGCGGGTCGGGGTCGTCGGATGCGGCGTCGCCGGACTGACGGCGGCGGTCGCCCTGGCGCGCAAGGGCTGCAAGGTCCGCCTCTTCGATGCGTTCGAGACGCCCCGTCCCGTCGGGTCGGGGTTGCTCCTGCAGCCGTCGGGCCTCGCGGCTCTTCGTCGGCTCGGCCTGCATGAGGCGGTGCTGGCGCGCGGGGCCCGCATCGACCATCTCGACGGGCGCGACCTCTCCGGCCGGGCGATCATGGACATGCGCTATTCGCGCTGGCGGACCGGCGCGTTCGGCGTCGGCGTGCAGAGGTCCAGCTTGTTCGGGGTCCTGCACGACGCCGCCCTGGACGCGGGGGTGGACCTGCAGGCCGGCACGGCGATCGCCGCGGTCGATGACTTCGACGCGCCGCGCCTGCGGGACGCGCAGGGCCGGACCTACGGCCCTTTCGACCTTGTGGTGGCGGCGGACGGGTCGGCCTCGCGGCTTCGATCGATCATCCATCCCCGCGTCCGCGCGACGGTCTATCCCTGGGGGGCGGTGTGGGCCAACGCCGAGGACCCCGACGGGCAGTATGCGGGCCGGCTGCATCAGCGATACGACGCCGCGTCCGTGATGATCGGAATTCTGCCTGTCGGCCGGGACAGCGCCCGCCAGCCGCCGCAGGTGAGCTTCTTCTGGTCGCTGCCGGTCTCCGGGATGGACGCCTTCGACGCGTTCGAGCCCTGGCGCGACCGCGTTGCGCGGATGTGGCCTGAAGCCCAGCCGGTCCTGTCCCAGTTGACCCCCCAAGGCTTTTCGCGGGCCATCTATCGCGACGTCTCGTTCGGACGCTGGCATCGCGGCGCCGTGGTCATGATCGGCGACGCGGCTCATGGGACCAGTCCGCAGCTCGGCCAGGGGGCCAACCTCGCGCTGCTGGATGGGGTCGAGCTCGCCGAGCGGGTCGAACGTCCTACCCAGGTCGCGGGCTACCAGTTCGCTCGCCGCCTCCAGACGGCGCCCTATCAGCTGCTGTCCCGTCTCCTGACACCGCTGTTTCAATCGAGCAGCCGGTTCTGGCCATGGTTCCGCAACCACATCTTCGCCCCGCTGTCGCAGGCGCCGGGTCTGCGCGGCCACGCCGCCAGTGTGCTGGCGGGCAGCTTCCGGCTCGGGCCCTCGCCGAAGGCCCTGCGGCCGTGACCGACGTCTTCGATCCCGCCAAGCGCTCGGCCGTCATGCGGCGGGTGAAGGGGCGCGACACCTCGCCCGAGCTCGTCGTCCGCCGCGCGCTCACGCGGCTGGGCGCGCGGTATCGGCTGCATCGCAAGGACCTGCCGGGCGCGCCCGACATCGTCATGCCCGGCCGGCGGCTGGCGATCTTCGTCCACGGCTGCTTCTGGCACGGCCACGACTGCCCGCGCGGCGCGCGGGTCCCGAAGCAGAACCGCGACTACTGGGTGGCCAAGGTCGGCCGGAACGCCGCACGCGACGCCCGCAGCGCCGAAGCGCTGGCCGCGTCCGGCTGGCGGGTGGAGGTGATCTGGGAGTGCGAACTCAGGGACCTCGCTGCGCTGGACGAACGCCTCCGCCGCCTGATCGCCCCGATTCCTGTCGCCCCGGCAAGCCAGCGGGTGATGCCTGTGCCGAAGATGCCCCAATCGGACCAATGCTAAGGCGACACACATACTGCGCATCGACCGGGTTTGGTATGCGCGCAAATGCGATGCCAGCGCGGCTTAGGCCCTCAACGAGCGCGGCTAACTCAGGCGGGTCAGGCTCGGGGCGATGAACGACCGCTAGACCTGGGAAGTCGCGACCCCACGCGGCCATCACCGCGTTGGCGTCGCGAACGTCGTCCTCCGCGCTGTGCTTGCCGCTTGCCCTCTCCACCACCCGCTCTTCGGCGGGCGGTCCCCCTCTCCCGCTCGCGGGAGAGGAGGGTGCGGCGGGGCGGAGGAGCCGGCCTGCTTGACCGCAGGGATCGGAGGCTACGCGAGGATTCCGCGATCTTCTCCGCGTCCCCCGCGATTCGAGCGAGCGACTGCGGAGACGGCCGTCGGACGGACGGGGGAGGACGCTCTGTCGCGGCCTGTCGCTAACGGGCTCCGAACAACCGCGCGAAGAAGCCGGGCCTGGACGTTCCCGTCGCGCGCTTCGCCTGGCGGAGTTCTTCGAAGACGACGCCATCGGGCGGATCCAGGTCGTGCTTGAAGCCGCAGATCGACCTGGCCAGTTCGAGCGGCACGTCGCAGATGAGGTCGACACCGGCCGTCTCGCCGCCCTCGGCGTCCTGTTGGGCCTTCAGGTCGGCGTGAATCCCGGCGAGCTCGGGAGGCGGCGCGCCGTCGGTCTCGAGGTGGTAGAGGCTCCCGCCTCTATTGGGATCGTGGGTCACGCGCCACACCTCGGCGCCGTCGGCGTAGCCCCGCGCTTCCTGGAACATCACGTGCTCCTCGATCGCGCAGGCCAGGGCCGGACCCAGGGGGGACAGGTCGCGGGCCGCCTCGAACGCCGTGCTGAGGTCGCGATCGTACCAGAGGAGCAGCCAGCCCCCGGGCAACTCGCCCAGGCAGACGCGAAAGTCCGGGAAAGCGTCGCTCTGACCCGATGGCTCGAGGCCGAGGGCGGCTAGCACCCCGTCGCGCGGCGCACCCTGCACGGCCGCCCAACTCCCGCTGAATCCCACGACGTCCTCCCTCGCAAGCAAGCTTGACCTTAGGCGAAGCCGGATGAACGTCAAGAACGAAATACGAACTAATCGTGGGCCGCTTCCTCGACCACGATCTCGCACGTCACCGAGTTGGCGATGAAGCACTCCTCGTGCGCCTCGTGGTGCAACTTGTCGCGTTGCTCCTCGGTGGGGCGCGCGCCGTCGTAGGCGATCTCTGGGCGGAGCGTCACCCGGGTCACGGCCATGCGGCCGTCCGCATTCTTCTCCATCACCCCCTCGGCGGCGTCCCGGTAGCGGGTGACCACGAACCCGGCCAGGCGCGCGCGATGGAGGAAGGTCAGCATGTGGCAGTTGGAGATCGACGCCACCAGCATCTCCTCCGGGTCGACCGCCCCGGGCGCGGCCCACTTGCCGACCACATGGCGCGAGGCGGTGGCTGGAACCACATGCTCGGCGAAGCTCACCGTGTGCCCGCGGCTGTAGCGGCCGTTGGCGAAGTCCTCGCCGTCCTTCAGGGTCCACTCGACGGTGGCGCGATAGGTCGCCATCGCCGGGCCTAGAACGCCTCGGCCGGCAGCGTCATGAGAAGCTCCGAGCCGGTCTTCAGCTTCGCCAGTCGGCTCGACGTCTCGGGCAGGACGCGCTCGACGTAGTAGCGGCCGATGACCAGCTTGTTGGCGTAGAACGGGTCGGCGTCGCCGGCGGCGATCCGGGCCAGCGCCGCCTTGGCCTGCAGCGCCCACATGTAGGCCAGCGCGGTCAGGCCGAAGAGGTGCAGGTAGTCGGTCGACGCGGCGCCGGCGTTGTCGGGATTGGCGAGCCCGTTCTGCATCAGTCACATGGTGGCCTCCTGCAGCTCGGCCTTGGCCTTGGCGAGGCCCTCGGTGAAGGGCTTCATCTCCGCGGCCGTCTCGGCGGCCGTGAAGGCGTCGAGTTCGGCGAAGAAGCTCATCACGCCGCGCCCGCCGTCGGCCGCCAGCTTGCGGCCCACCAGGTCCAGCGCCTGGACGCCGTTGGTCCCCTCGTAGATCAGGGCGATGCGCACGTCGCGCAGGTATTGGCTGGCCGGGAAGTGCTCGGTGAAGCCCGAACCGCCGTGCACCTGCATGGCGTCGGAGCAGACCTGGAAGCCGCGGTCGGTCAGGAACGCTTTCACCACCGGCGTCATCAGGGCCATGTAGTCGCGGCCCTTCTGCTGCGCGGCCTCGTCGGGGCTGGCGTGCGCCAGGTCGCCGTGCAGCGCCGTCCAGGCCATGAACGCGCGCCCGCCTTCCACGATGGCGCGCATGTCCATCAGCATCCGCCGCACGTCGGGGTGGACGATGATCGGATCGGCCGGGCCGTCGGCGTTCTTGGGTCCCGTGAGCGAGCGCCCCTGCAGGCGTTCCTTGGCGAACGCCGCCGCCGCCTGGTAGGCGGCCTCGGCCTGGGCCACGCCCTGCAGCCCCACGCCC
>NZ_JAEUMN010000040.1 GCF_016793225.1 Phenylobacterium sp. | reverse complement strand
ACGATCACGGCCGCGGCCTCGTAGTAGACGTGGTCGGCGCCGGCCGGCAGCAGAGCTGGCGCGAAGGTCGCCACGGCGGAGTAGGCGAAGGCCGCGCTGGCGCCGAGAACCACCAGGGAATTCATGTCCGGGGTGCGCCGGATGAGGTTCGGGACGCCCTTGCGGTAGAAGCGCAGGCCCGGCCCGAAGAGCACCAGGGCCGCCAGCGCGAAGCTCATCAAGCGCCAGGGCTGCTCGCCAATCGTCGTGGCGAGCCAGTGGTGGACGCCCGGCAGGGAATGGCGGGTCATCTCCACCAGGAACAGAGGCGCCGTGGCCAGCGACGTCACGAGGACGGCGCGCTTCAGGCCGGAGATCTCGGCGGTGCGGGCCGCCTGCTCGCGGTCCGTCTGGTCGGGTGTGGCCGCTTCGGCCGGCGCGGCTTGGTAGCCCGCGGTAACAACGGCCTGGATCAGGGCCGCGCTGTCGGGACCACCCTCCAGAACGCGCACCCGCGCCCGTTCCGTGGCGAGGTTCACCTCCGCGCCGAGCACGCCCGGGACCGCTGCGAGCGCGCGCTCCACACGGCCGACACAGCTCGCGCAGGTCATGCCGCCGATCCTCAGCTCGATCTCCGTCTCCAGAGGCTCGTAGCCGGCGCGGCGTATGGCGTCGGCGACGGCCTGGGCGGAACCTCCCGGGCTCAGGGCTACGCGGGCGCGCTCGGCGGCCAGGTTGACGCTGGCCTGCGCCACGCCGGGGACGGCAGCGATCGCCTTCTCCACGCGGCTGACGCAGCTCGCGCAAGTCATACCGAGGACCGGAATGTCGAACGGCTCGAGGGTGGTTTCGGGCATGGGCGTGGCTCCTGAACTCAACGCCCGCCCCAGATGGGGCCTCCCATCATGGGAAGGTCAAGAGCAGCCTTCGTCGCCGGCGACTCATCCTGAATCCTTCCAGCAATAGGAAGGTTGTCGTTCTGCCGGCTCATCCCGACCTGCAACGTCACGGCGAGCTTGACATCGTTCCCACGCGCGCAAGGTGAAGTGGACGCTGGGTCAGGCTGTTCTTCTGTGCTTCCCGATGTCTATTAAGTTGGCGCCACAGGCGGGCGCCACCGTTTCTTCAGTTGTGCGAAGAAAGACGAGTTATCGCCAAGTGCGTACCTGTTGCGGGCATTTTATTGCCTGGCTAGCTCGCGAACGTCACCGTGAGACCCGGCTTCACGGAAATGTCGCAAGTTCGTTCCGCCGCGCGCTGTTCATTATGTATATACATAGCTTGACTCCCGGCCTGCGCCGACCGGACAAATGCGGCAGGTCGGAACGCTGAGCCCGAAACGGGCGTGGTGTCGGGGCAACAGGGGGTAGTCATGACTGCAATTTCCAAGCGTCTCCTGTTCGCGAGCGCCTGTGTGTCGCTGGCGATGATGGGAAGTGCGGCCGTCGCCGCCGAGGAGACCTCCAACGTCGATGAAGTCGTCGTCACCGGCAGCCGCATCAAGCGCGCGGATATCGAGGGGGTCGGGCCGGCCACGGTCATCGGCGCGCCGGAGATCGCCAAGACCGGCATCGTGAATGTCGAGACGATGCTTCAGCGCCTGCCGGCCGCGGCAGGCTATTCTGGCGGTCAGGGCAACGCCTATTGGGCGGCCCGGGGCTGGGGTACGGCGACCGTCAACCTGCGCGGCCTCGGCATCAACCGGACGCTCGTGCTGCTCAACGGCCGCCGCCTCGTCAATGGCGGCACCGGCGCGAACAGCGCGCCTGACCTCAACACTATTCCCGCATCGATCATCGGCCGGATCGAGGTGCTGAAGGACGGCGCCTCGGCGATCTACGGCACCGACGCGGTGGCCGGCGTCGTGAACATCATCACGCGCACCGACATTGAGGGCTTCGAAGTCTCGGCCCGCTACGGGGTGAGCGACGAGGGCGACGGCACCGACTTCACGGCCGATGCGGCCTACGGCCTTCGCAACGAGCGCGGCGGCCTGCAGTTCGCGGCCAGCTACCAGGTGACCCAGCCGGTCAACATGTTCAGCCGCGCCGGCTGTCAGAAGAGCGGCGCGACGGGGACCCTGATCTGCCTCGGCAGTGGCTCCACCGCCGGTGGGCGCGCGTCGCTGCCCAACGGCCAGATCATCAACTTCACGGGCGGCAACGCCTTCGAGCCGTACAGCGCCGCGCGGCACGGCTTCCAGGCCAACAACTACCTCAACGCGGTCAATCCGCTCGAACGCCTGACCACCGGGGTGTTCGGTGACTACCAGGTCACGGACGGCATCCAGCTCTTCGGGGAGCTCCTCTACACCCATCGCAAGACCGATCAGAGCTCGTCCCCCGGCACCCTTACCAATCTGATCGTCGCGGCCAACAACCCGACCAACCCGACGGGTCAGCAGGTCACGGTGATCCAGCGCCGCCTGGTCGAGGCCGGCTCGCGCGTCGCGTTCCAGGAGACCAACACCTACCAGGCGACCGCCGGAGCCCGCGGCAAGTTCTGGAAGGACTGGACCTGGGAGCTGGCCGGCAACTACGGCCGCAGCACCGGCACCGACGGCTTCACCAACATCGCCAACCGCCAGAACATCGCCAACACGCTCAACACCGCCGTCTGCTCGTTCGCGGCGGGGGCGGCAATCCCCTGCGCCGACTACCTCGGCCCGGGCGATGTCTCCCCGGCGGTGCTGAAGTACATCCTGGCCACCACCATCGACACCGGCGGCAACGAGACGACGAACTTCAGCTTCGACACGACCGGTACGCTCTTCGAACTTCCCGCCGGGCCGCTGCAGGCCGCCGCGGGCGTCATGTACCGCAAGGACTCGGGCTTCCGGAATCCGGACAACCTGATCGTGCTGGGCATCGCCAACTCCAATCAGCAGAGCCCCATCAAGGGCTCAGTCGAGGCGGTCGAAGGCTACGCCGAGCTCAGCGTCCCGCTGCTCAAGGACCTGCCGATGGTGGAAGCGCTGCGCTTCGACGGCGCGATCCGCTACTCGGACTACAAGCGTTTCGGCAGCGACGTGAACTACAAGGCCGGCCTCGACTGGTCGGTGGGCTACGGCCTGCGGGCTCGCGCGACCTGGGGCACCGCCTTCCGCGTGCCGAACGTGGCCGAGCTCTTCAGTGGTGTCACCCAAGGCCAACTGACCACGACCGACCCCTGCAGCCGCTATGCGACCAGCACGAACGCGACGCTGGTGGCCAACTGCCGGGCGACCGGGGTGCCGGCGAACTACATCCAGCCGAACAACGCGATCCTGACGACCACCGGCGGCAATGTGAACCTGACGCCGGAAGAGGCCGAGACCTTGACCTTGGGCCTGGTCTTCGAGCCCGAGTTCGTGCCCGGCCTGTCGCTGACGTTCGACTACTTCAAGATCGACATCGACAACGCGATCCGGTCCATCACCGGCTCGACCAAGCTCTCCGTCTGCTACAACACCCCGAACCTCGCCCACCCGTTCTGTTCGGCCGACAACTTCACCCGTGTCGCGCTGACCGGCGAGGTCAACTTCCTGTCCTCGCAGCAGGTGAACGTCGGCGCCGAGACGGTGAAGGGCTACGACGCCGCGGCGACCTACGCCTTCGACGTGATGGACCTCCGTGCGACGGTGCAGGGCAGCGTCACCTACCTGAAGGAATACACCATCGTCCCGTTCCCGGGCGGGGCGCCGATCATCTACCGCGGCCGCATCGGCGGCGGGATTGGCGGCTATCCGAAGTGGCGGGGGCTGACGTCGCTGACGCTCGACGACGACAAGTGGAGCGCGAGCTACACCGTCCAGTGGATCGGCAAGGCCATCGACGTCAACGCGGCGCCGACGGCGCTCGGCTACCGCACGCCCAACGTCTTCTACCACAACGCCCAGTTCGCTTACCGGCTGAAGGAAGACGCCACCGTGGCCCTCGGGATCGACAACATATTCGAGGAGGATGCGCCGTTCCTGCCCAGCTTCACGGACGGTAACACCGACACCTTCGTCTACGACCTGGTCGGTCGGCGTGGCTACGTTCGCCTGACGTACAAGTTCTAGCCTGTCCCCCCTGAGGCGCTGGCGGGACCCCACACCCTGCCGGCGCCTCCCTCTGGGTTCGATCCATGATCCGCCTGCCCGCTCTCGCGCGCTCCACGCACAAGTGGCTGGCGCTCTTCGTCGGCCTCCAGGCCGTCCTCTGGACTGCCGGCGGCATCTACATGACGGCCGTCCACATCGACATCATTCATGGCGACCGGCTGGTGAAGGCGGCGCCTCAGTCCGCGCTGGCGTTGACCGGTCTGGTCGAGCCCGCGCATCTCGCCCACCTGGCGCCGGGCCTGAAGAGCGCCCGCCTGGAGACCCAGCTGGGGCGCGCCGTCTATGTGGTCGATGCGTCGGACGGCAAAGCGCTGTTCGATGCGCGGACCGGGGAGAAGCTGTCGCCGCTGGGCAAGGCCGGGGCCGAGGCGCGGGCCAAGGCGCTGTTCGCGGAGTCAGGCGCCATCGTCAGCGCAGAGTACCTGACCAAGGCGCCGCTCGAGATGCAGACCCGGCCCGTGCCGGTGTGGCGGGTCGAGTTCGAGGGCGCCTGGCGACCGACCTTCTACATCTCGCCGTACACCGGCGAGCTGGTGACCCGTCGGCACGATCTTTGGCGGCTGTTCGACGTGGTCTGGATGCTGCACATCATGGATTACGATGACCGCCAGGACGTGAACAACGTCCTGCTGCAAGGCTTCACTTGGCTCGCCGTCCTGGGGTCCGCGACGGGCGGATGGCTGCTGCTCTACAGTTTCCGGCGCCGTCGCCGGCGGAAGGCGGCCTGACGCCATGTTCCTGGTCCGCACCCTCCACAAGTGGTTTGGCCTCGTCCTGGGCCTGCAGTTCCTGATCTGGGCCCTGAGCGGCGCGGTCATGGCGATCCTCGACCATCACAAGGTGAG
The DNA here is from genome assembly GCF_016793225.1 of Phenylobacterium sp. Classification (GTDB taxonomy): domain Bacteria; phylum Pseudomonadota; class Alphaproteobacteria; order Caulobacterales; family Caulobacteraceae; genus Phenylobacterium. Next base: position 10,652 of record NZ_JAEUMN010000040.1, on the reverse strand, counting down.
CGGCGAGCACGCACTCCTGCCGGTCGCCCACCTGACCGCCGCTCCGAACCCGCGGCCCCTGGCGGATGTCGAAGCCGCCGTCGGCGCTCCGGTCATCACGCTCGAACTCAAGCCGCTGTTCGACCGATGGGTCTATCAGGCGACGACCCCGAACGGGGTTCGCCTGCTCGATGCCGGGACGGCGACGCCGTTCGAGGTGGACGCAGCAGCGGCCCGATCGCTTGCGGTTGCGCGCTACGCGGGGTCGGCGCAGGTCGAGGCCGTTCGGCTCGTGGAGGACTCGACCCACGAGACGCGCGACATGGTGCGTCCCGTCTGGCGCGTCGCCTTTGCGGACGCCGACAACACGGCGTTGTTTGTCTCGCGCGCCACCGGCGAAGTGCTGGGGGCGAAAACGGACACCTGGCGGCTATGGGACATCGCCTGGATGCTCCACATCATGAACTACGGCGACCGCCAGAGTTTCAACCATCCGCTGATCGTCACGGTCGCGACGGGCGTGACGTGGCTGGCGTTGAGCGGGATGATCCTGCTGTTCCGCGCCTTCCGACCCTCCGACGTCGCCTGGATCGCCGCGCCGTTCGAACGGCTTGCCGCGCGCCGACGTGGGCGCGCACGTCTCATCCGGACGCCATCGGCTGGCGAATGAGACACCCGTCATCTCCAACCCGCGCAGGACCTCTCCTGATCGGACAACACGAAAGGGTATCCAAGTGAGGCTCGCCACGATCCTGATCTCGTGCCTGCTGCCGGCGACGGCCTTCGCCCAGACGGCCGCCGTCAAGCCGAAGACCACGGTGCCGGCCACCGATATCTCGCCGTCCTACGTTCAGCTTGCGACGAACGTGGAAGTGATCCCGAACATCGAGGACGCGGTGAAGGGCAAGGCCGCGATCCCGACCCACGAGGGGACCTTCGGGGCGCTGCTGTTCGCGGAGGAGACGCGTGCGTTCTTCATCGAACTGCAGCCCGGCATGTTCCTGGCCGAGCACCCGCACGACATCGGCAGCATCATCTACACCGTGCGTGGCAAGTGGGTGCTGGCCAGCGAGCACAAGCGCCAGGTGATGCAGGCCGGGTCGCTCTTCCGCTTCGGCGACAACATGCCGACCGGCTGGGAAGCGCCTTTCAACGAGCCCGCGCTGCTGTTGGTCGTCAAGCCCAAGGGCGAGACCAAGGACTACGAGGTCTTCAGCCGCGGTCTGAAGGCAATGCAGTCCTCGACCGACAAGGACCGCAAGGCCGGCAAGATGCAATTCTACTACAGCGAGCTGAAGCCGGACGATCCGGCGATCGCCTTCGCGCGCAGCGTGAACCCGAACTTCGACGCCGTCCTGAAGATCAAGCCGTAATGGGAGCGCTGCCCGTGCAGACCTCGCGCCGCCTGCTGGCGGCTCTGGCGGCGCTGTGCCTGCACGGCGCAGCGACCGCCCCCGTGCTCGCGGCTCCGGCCGCAAAGCCAGTGGCCTGGAAGGCCGTCCCGTCCGTCGACCTGGCCGCCTTCAACAAGGATCTGGAGCCCGGCAAGCTCACGATGGATGTGGTGATCTACATGCCGTCGAACTTCGATCCGGACTTCAACAAACTGACCCTGGAGCAGATGCTGCAGGGCGTACGGGCGGCCAAGGAAATCTACCGGCCGACCGGGGTGCAGATCAATCTCGTGGCGGTCAAGACCGGGGCGATCGAGCCACGGTTTCTGGCCATACAGGCCAACGAGATCCCGAGGGTGCCCGACACCGAGTACATCAACATGTACCAAGGCAACACGCGCCATCCCAGCGAGCTGACCGGCATGGCGCTCCAGGCCTTCCAGAGCATCATCGAGCCCCGGAAGGACAGCGATCGCACCATCTACCTCATCGGACTTCAGGACGTCATCATGCCGTTCCTCGACCGATCCGACGCCCGGAACTGGACGGTCAAGATGGTGCGCACCGGCGGACTGTCGTTCCCGTCCTACTCGTATTGGAACACCATCCCGCGGGCCTATCGGGGGGCGATCACCATCGACAATCTCTCGACCGCCAGCCGGGCGCGGCGGACCATCGCCCACGAGATCGGCCACAAGGTCATGAACGTGAGCCACGAGTACAAGGAGACGAGCCCTGCGCACGAGGTCTACGCCGACGGGGGCCTGATGCTCTACGGCTCTGGCGAGGATATCCCGTCGGGCGCCGCGGGCCGGTGGCACCTGGAGCGGCTGCTGATGTCGCCGTATCTCTATCGCCTGAAGAGCGATGGGACCAAGCAGTGGAACCCCGACTACAAGGACGGCGGCCACTACTATGACCCGCTCTACGGCGACAAGGTGGTGCGCTTCAAGGGCACGCCCAACATGGACCCGAACTGGTGATCCCAGCGAGATCGGCCAGGCGGGACTCGCCTCGCGGACCGACGCTACCGGCTTCGCCGCCCGCCTTCAGCGCCGGCCGTGACCGGGCCGGCTGAGACGCCGTTCCGAAATCCCCGCTCATCTGTTCTGGAGACAACGATGTACAAAATCCTCGCCCCGCTCGCCGCCGTCGCGATGCTCCTTGTGGCCGTGCCTGCCGCCGCCCACGACGAGAAGCCGGTGACCGGCCAGGTCACCGCGGTGACGGCCAAGTCGATCAACATCAAGATGAGCGATGGGCAGGTCGTGACCCTGGAGGTCGACAGCAACACCCGCGTGATGAAGGACGGCAAGCGGCTGACCCCCAAGGATGTGAAGGTCGGGCAGTCGGTGAAGGCGCTCGGCTTCGGCGACAGCCTCAAGGACCTTGTGGCCATCGACGTAACGATCACCGCCCCGGGCAAGGGCGGCTGAGGCCGCCAGCGACTCCTCGATCGCCGCTCGTGAAAGCCTCCCTCCTCAAAGGCCCTGGCCGCCTGCCGCTCGGCGCCGTCCTGGTGCTCGCGCTTCTGGCGGCCGGGCCGGCCCTGGCCCACGGAATCGGCGGCAAGGACGCCGCCTTCGTGGCCGCGACCACCGGGCCCGACGTCATCCCGTTCCTGTACCTGGGCGCCAAGCACATGGTGACGGGGTACGACCACCTGCTGTTCATCCTGGGCGTTATCTTCTTCCTCTACCGGATGAAGGACGTCGCCCTCTACGTGACGCTGTTCTCGGTCGGTCACTCCCTGACCCTGCTGGCCGGCGTCCTCGGGCAGATCGCGGTGAACCCCTACCTGGTGGACGCGGTGATCGGCCTGTCAGTGGCCTACAAGGCCTTCGACAACCTCGGCGGCTTCCGCACGCTGTTCGGCGTGCAGCCCGATCCCAGGGCGGCCACCTTCGGCTTCGGCCTGATCCACGGCTTCGGCCTGGCGACCAAGCTGCAGGCGCTCGAGCTGCCGCCGAACGGGCTGATCATCAACATGCTGTCGTTCAACGTCGGCGTGGAGATCGGCCAGATGATCGCGCTCACCTTCATGCTGGCGCTGATCATGGTCTTGCGGACGCTTCCCGCCTACCGGCGCATGTCCGTCGCCGCCAACGTCCTGCTCATGCTGGCAGGGTTCGTCCTCATAGGCTTCCAACTCGGCGGCCTCGTCTACGGAGACCCGGCGTGATGTCGGACGCGAAATCCCCCCCGCCGCCAGCCGACGCGACCGCGCCGTCGAAGCGCACCCTGCTCGTGTCGATTGGCGCCGCGGCCGCAGTGGCGGTCGTCATCACCTTCGCCGCCGTCCTGCCGGCGGAGTACAACAAGGACCCGCTGGGCCTCGGCCACCTGACCGGGTTGTCGCGCCTCTGGGCGCCCCCTGAGGTCGTCGTGGCGCCCGCCGCGGCGGGCGCGCCGGCGGCCAGCCGCCAGCCCGCGGCGTTCCGCAGCGACACGTTCGAAATCCCGCTGGCTGCGGATGGCGACGAGGCCCGGCGCAACGCGCTGGAGTTCAAGGTCCGCCTGCCGAAGGGCGCAAGCCTGGTCTACAGCTGGCAGGCCGACGGCCTCGCGATCCCGGAGGACCTGATGTTCGACTTCCACGGCCATACCGTAGCGGCCGACGCCAAGGGCGGTCCGGTCAGCGTGGCCGACTACGAGAAGGCCAGCGGCGCGTCCGCCCATGGCGCCCTGACCGCGCCGGTCGACGGCATCCACGGCTGGTACTTCCGCAACCGCTCGGCCCAGCCGATCAAGGTCCGGCTGAAGCTGTCGGGCTTCTACCAGCTCGTGCCGTCCGGTGAGGAGGGCAACCTGCCGGGAATCCAGCCTGTGGGCGCGACGCCTCCCGCCGTGCCCTGAACCGACGAAGGAAGATCTCCATGACCCGCAAGCCGCTCCTGGCGCTCGCCCTCGGCGCGCTCGGGCTTTTCGCAAGCTCGGCCGGGGCCCATGAGATGTTCCTGAAGCCGGCGAAGTTTCATCTGGAGCCGGGCGCCAAGACGGCCGTCGCGCTGTTCAACGGCACGATCGACAAGAGCGAGAACCCGATCACGCGCGACCGCATGAAGGCGGTCTCGGTGGCGGCGGGCGGCAAGATCAGCGCCCCGCCGGCCACCCAATGGCGCGACGACCAGGTGACGTCCTACCTCGACCTGACCGTGGCGGCGCCCGGCACATATGTGGTCGGCGTGTCGACCGCGCCCAAGATCATTGAGCTCTCCGCGGACAACTTCGAGGAGTACCTGCAGCACGACGGCATCGAGGACACGCTCAAGGCGCGTCAGGCCGAGAAGGGTCCGCGGACGCCGGTTCGGGAGCGCTACTCGAAGCACGTGAAAACCATCCTGCAGGTTGGGGAGGCGCTGACCGACGACTACGCGCGGCCGCTGGGCTTCCCTGCCGAGATCCTGCTGGCGCAAAACCCTGCCGCGGTGAAGGTGGGCGACACGCTCGCCTTTCGGACGCTGATCAAGGGCCAGCCGATGGCCGGGCAGTTGGTCTATGCAAGCTATGAAGGCGCGCCCAACGGAAGCGGCCATGCCGGCGCAGCGAAGCTGCGCACCGACGCAGGCGGGGTCGCGTCCTTCAAGGTGACGGCCGCCGGGCGTTGGTACATCACCCTCATCAACATGCAGAAGGCGACGGGCGAGGCGACCTACGAGTCGAACTGGTCGACGCTGACCTTCGAAATCCGCTGATCGGTCCGCCGAACGGCCCCGCGGGTTCCAGCGCGCTGTCCGGAAGCCTGCGGTCACACCGCCCAGGGCCGCTGGAACCGGTCGGTTCCAGCGTGCCGCTTATCCGCAGACGAAGCACCAATGATAGGGCGGGCGGAACATGGTGATCAGCCGCCCAAAGGCGATCACCCCTACCCACGAAAGCAGGGAGATCGCCGCGATCACCTTGACGGGAAGGGGTGCGTCCTCATCCGTCCCCGCTTCACCGACCCGCCGCGGGAATGCGGTGTAGAACACCGCCACATTCGCACCAGCGATGCCCATGCAGGCCAGCTTCAGCCGGAACGCGGGATTGAACATGTACTGGTCCGGCGCACTGACGAAAAAGAGCAGTCCGGACAGGGCGCTCAACACGAAGGCCCCGACGCCGAAGGGGACCAACCCGTGGAGTGCGCGCATCGAAACAGTCCGCGCCAAGCCGAGTGCGCGGAGATCGAAGAGCCCCACCGAACCCAACAGCACCGACAGCGCGACGAAGTGGATCACCTCCACGGTGGGCCAGCCGAACGCGGTGTTCATGAAGGCGTAGATGCCGGTGGCGTGGCCGAACGCGGCGACGGAGTCTGCGCTCACCTCAACCCACCAGCAGCATCTTGTGGGTGTAGGCCAGGAACTTGCCGGCTGCGAGCGTCGCGATCCACAGCCCCGCTCCGAGCGCGGCGAGTTTCGGCGCCCAGCTCGGCGCCGAGGCGACGTCCGCGGTGAAGACGCGACGCTGCAGGTTCCAGGCGATCGCCGCCGCCGACGTGGCCATGGCGAGCTTCACATAGAAGAGGGGATTGGTGAGGGCCTTGGCGGGATACGCGGCCACCAGCAAGAGTCCGGAGACGGCCGCGGCCAGCAACGCCCAACCCAGGATTGGCGTAAGACGACCGAACGCCGGCAGCGACACAGTTGAGGCCAATCCGAACAGGCGCGCGCACGACGCAAGCGCCAGACCGACGATCGCGCCCATCGTCAACGTGTGAAGGATCAAGAGGGCGAACAAGGCCCAAGAGGACTCGCGCAGCCAGGTTGCGAACGCGCTCTGCTCCAACCAAGCGATCTGGTCCATGTCCTGCCGACGGCGCCTTCTCAAGCCCGAATTTGCGCTCCAGCTTCGCGGGAAGTCCAGCAACCTGCCGGTCCACACGCCGCTGGCGGCGGCAGACGACAGTCAGATGCGGTTGTCGGGAGTCGTCAGCCAGACGACGATTGCTTGAGCGTCGGCCGAGGCCTGGATGCTCCCAACGGCTTGCGACAAGAGGCCGTCGTGTCGGTGGAGCTCGTGAACCTCTCCGGCGCTGTGAACCGCGACGCCATCGGCGAGCGCGAAAACCAGACAGGCGCCGGCCGTTGGCGGAACGGTCAGGTGTGCGACCACCCGGTCGACGCGTGCGAAGGCTGCGCCGCGACGGGTCATCACGTTCAGGTCCAGCACGGGCCCCGCTGTCAGCTGCGCGGTGGTGAGGACCCCGCCGTCGAAGGCCAGGGGCGCACTGCGCGGCGAAAGGTCGAAGACACCGGCGTCCTGGATGGTCAGGCGCATGGCGCCTTCAAGAACCGTCAGCACGCGGTCGATGCCGGGGAAGCTGGAAAACGGCCCGTCCTCGCCCACTTCGGCCATGCTGACGCGCCAGGCGAAGTCATCGAAGCCCGACCCCGGCGGCCAGGCGGCGACCTCGCGGGTGACGCCGCCGCCGTTCTTCCAGGGGACGGCGGCGCGATCGGCGGCGCGGAGCAGGGTCAGCGTCACCCCAGGATGCCGGGCAGGTCGAGCTGCTTCTCGCGCGCCACCTGGAGCGCGATGTCGTAGCCGGCGTCGGCATGGCGCATGACGCCGGTGGCCGGGTCGTTCCAGAGCACGCGGGCGATCCGCTTGGCGGCGGCCTCGGTGCCGTCGCAGACGATGACCATGCCGGCGTGCTGCGAGAAGCCCATGCCCACCCCGCCACCGTGGTGCAGCGAGACCCAGGTGGCGCCCGAGGCGGTGTTCAAGAGCGCGTTCAGAAGCGGCCAGTCGGAGACCGCGTCGGTGCCGTCGCGCATGGCCTCGGTCTCGCGATTGGGCGAGGCGACGGAGCCGCTATCCAGGTGGTCGCGACCGATGACGATGGGGGCCTTCAACTCGCCCGAGGCGACCATTTCGTTGAACGCCAGGCCCAGCCGGTCGCGCTCGCCCAGGCCCACCCAGCAGATGCGGGCGGGCAGGCCCTGGAACTTGATCTTCCTGGCCGCCATGTCGAGCCAGTTGTGCAGGTGCGGATTGTCCGGGATCAGCTCCTTCACCTTGGCGTCGGTCTTGGCGATGTCTTCGGGATCGCCCGACAGCGCGGCCCAGCGGAACGGCCCGATACCCCGGCAGAACAGCGGGCGGATGTAGGCCGGCACGAAGCCCGGGAAGTCGAACGCGCCCTTGACCCCCGCCTCCTTGGCCATCTGGCGGATGTTGTTGCCATAGTCGACGGTCGGCACGCCGGCCGCCTGGAAGTCGAGCATCGCCTGCACGTGGATGGCCATGGACTCGCGGGCCGCCTCCTCGACCTGCTTCGGGTCCTGCGCCCGCATCGCCGCCCAGCGCTCCAGGCTCCAGCCCTTGGGCAGGTAGCCGTTCACCGGGTCATGGGCGCTGGTCTGGTCGGTCAACAGGTCGGGCCGCACGCCGCGCGCGAACAGTTCGGGCAGCAGCTCGCAGGCATTGCCCAGCAGCCCCACCGAGATCGGCGCCTTGTCGCGGCACGACTGCTCAATCCAGGCCAAGGCCTCATCGAGGTCCGTCGTCGCGCGGTCGAGGTAGCCGGTGCGCAGACGCATATCGATGCTGGACTGCTGGCACTCGATGGCCAGGCACGAGGCGCCCGCCATCACCGCCGCTAGTGGCTGGGCGCCGCCCATGCCGCCCAGGCCGGCGGTCAGCAGCCAGCGGCCCGAGAGGTCGCCCGCATAGTGCTGGCGGCCCATCTCGACGAAGGTCTCGTAGGTGCCCTGCACGATGCCCTGGGCGCCGATGTAGATCCACGAGCCGGCGGTCATCTGGCCGTACATGGCCAGGCCCTTGCGATCGAGTTCGTTGAAGTGGTCCCAGGTCGCCCAGCGCGGCACCAGGTTGGAGTTGGCGATCAGCACGCGCGGGGCGTCGGCATGGGTGCGGAACACGCCCACCGGCTTGCCCGACTGCACCAGCAAGGTTTCGTCGTCCTCCAGCCGCCGCAGCGTCTCGACGATCTTGTCGAAGCTCTCCCAGTCCCGTGCCGCCCGCCCGATCCCGCCATAGACCACCAGCTCCTCGGGCCGCTCGGCCACGTCGGGATGCAGGTTGTTCATCAGCATCCGCAGCGGCGCCTCGGTCAGCCAGCTCTTGCACGACAGCGCCGTGCCGGTGGCGGGCTTGATCACGCGGGTCTTGTCGAGGCGGGTCATGATTTGGCGAAGTCCAGGCAGGCGGTGAGCACGTTGGTCAGCGCCGCGCGCATCGGCGCGGCGCGGGTGTCGTCGTAGGGGGTGGGCCAGGTGTTCGCGGTCAGCAGGCCCGGCGGCTCGTCCATGTAGCCGCGGCAGGCCAGCTCCATCTGGATGGCGTGGACGCCGGCGTCCGGCCGGCCGTAGTGGCGCGTGGTCCAGCCCCCCTTGAAGCGGCCGTTGGTGATCCGGCTGAACGCGCTGGCGTCGCAGGCGGCCTCGACCGCCGCCGTCAGCGCAGGATCACAGCTCGCGCCAGAGTTCGTGCCAATGTTGAAGTTCGGCAGCAGGTCGTCGAACAGCCGCGGGATCGCCGAGCGGATCGAGTGGGCCTCGTACAGCACCACCTTGCCGTGAATGGCGCGCAGCCGATCCAGCTCGGCCCGTAAGGCGGCGTGGTAGGGATCGAAGTAGTCCGCGCGGCGCTGGGCAATCTCGGCCTCGTCGGGCTCACGCGTCCGGTACAGCGGCTCGCCGTCGAAGGTGGTGGTCGGGCAGAGGCTGGTGGTAGCCTGGTCGGGATAGAGCGAGGCACCGGACGGGTCGCGGTTAACGTCGATGACCGTGCGGCTGATCGCGGTGCGGATCGTGGTGGCGCCCAGCGAGGGTGCGAAGTCGTACAGCTTCTCGATCCACCAGTCGGCGTCCTTGCGCGCCAGCCACGGCGAGATCAGCCGCGCCGCCACGAAGGTCGGCAGCTCGGTCCCGGTGTGCGGGAAGCTCACGACCAGCGGCGCGTCGCCCCGGTGGATCTCCAGCCAGTCGGTCATGCCACCCCCGGCAGCGACAGCACCGCCGCCCTCACCACATCGCCCTCGCCCACCAGCCCGCCGGCCAGCGCGATGTCGGGGTGGAAGTGCCGGTCGTCCTCCAGGTGCGGGACGTAACCCCGCAGCAACTGCCGCACGCCCTCCAGCACCGGGCTGCTGCTGAGGGGGCTATGGAAGTCGCAGCCCTGCGCCGCCGCCAGCAGCTCGATCCCGATCACCGACTGCACGTTCTTGGCCATCGCCAGCAGCCGCCGCGCGCCGTGGGCGGCCATGGAGACGTGGTCCTCCTGGTTCGCCGACGTGGGGATGGAGTCGACGCTGGCCGGGTAGGCCATCTGCTTGTTCTCGGAGACCAGGGCTGCGGCCGTCACCTGCGGGATCATGAAGCCCGAGTTCAGGCCGGGCTTGGGCGTCAGGAACGCCGGCAGGCCCGACAGCGCCGGGTCCACCAGCATGGCCACCCGCCGCTCGGCCAGCGACCCGATTTCGCACAGCGTCAGCGCGATCATGTCGGCGGCGAAGGCCACCGGCTCGGCGTGGAAGTTGCCGCCCGACAGCGCCTCGTCGGTCCCAGGGTCTTCACCCACGAAGATCAGCGGATTGTCCGAGACCCCGTTGGCCTCGTAGCCCAGCGTGGTCGCCGCCTGGCGCAGCACGTCCAGCGCCGCGCCCATCACCTGCGGCTGGCAGCGCAGGCAGTAGGGATCCTGCACCCGCTCGTCGTCCTTCAGGTGCGACGCGCGGATCGCCGAGCCGGCCATCAGCGCCCGCAGCGCATCGCCCACCTCGATCTGCCCCGGCTGGCGGCGCAGCACGTGGATGCGGTGGTCGAAGGGGGTGTCCGAGCCCTTCGCCGCCTCGGTCGAGAGCGCGCCGGTGACCAGGGCCGTCTGGAACAGCCGCTCGGCCTCGAACAGCCCGGCCAGCGCATTGGCCGTCGAGAACTGGGTGCCGTTCAGCAGCGCCAGGCCTTCCTTCGGACCCAGCGTGAGCGGGGCGAGCCCGGCATCCGCCAGAGCCTGGGCGGCCGGCGTGCGGACGCCCGCCACATCGATCTCGCCCACCCCGATCATGGCGGCGGCCATGTGCGCCAGCGGGGCCAGGTCGCCCGAGGCGCCCACCGAGCCCTGGGCCGGGATCACCGGCGTCAGCCGTTGCGCCAGCAGGGCTTCCAGCAGCGCGATGGTGGCCGGCGCGACGCCCGACGCGCCCTGGGCCAGGCTGGCCAGCTTCAGCGCCAGCATCAGCCGTGCGATCGGTTCGGGCGACGGTTCGCCCACGCCCCCGGCGTGGCTGAGCACGATGTTGCGCTGGAGCGCAGCCAGGTCTTCGGGCCC
>NZ_JAEUMN010000037.1 GCF_016793225.1 Phenylobacterium sp. | reverse complement strand
GGCGAGACGATCATCTCGAAGGCCGCCGGGGACACGGTCCGGTGGCAGATCGGGGAGACGCAGTCGGGGGAAGGCCCCGGACAGCGGGCCCACGTCATGATCAAGCCGCTGCAGCGGGGCCTCGAGACGAACCTCGTCCTCGCCACCAGCCACCGCGTGTACCTCCTGGAGCTTCGGAGCGGCGCGCCCGAGGCCTTCAACACCGCCATCACTTGGGACGTGGGCGCGGTGCTCGACACAGGCGCGCCCACCGCGCCGAGCCCGCCGCCGGGGTTGGTGGCGCCGCAGGGGCCGCTCGACGCTCGCTTCCGGATCGCCGCGAAGGGGCGGCGGCCCGCCTGGACGCCGACGGCCGTGATGACCGACGGCGTCCGCACCTTCCTGACCTTTCCCACAACGGTCACCGCCGCAGAGGCTCCGGCGCTTTTCGCAGTCGGACCGGACGGTCAGGCCCAGCTCGTCAACTATCGCCAGCAAGGCGGACTCTGGGTTGTCGATCGGGTGCTCCAGGCCGCCGAGCTGCGGGTGGGCGGGCGGCGCGCGCAGGTGGTCCGCATCGAACGCATGGGAGGCCCCTCATGACCGTCGCCGGGCCATCCGACGCTGCCGGCCCGACGCCGAAGACGCCGATGCCTCCGCTGGAGACCCGCGCGCCGAGGCCGCCCGTCGTGCGGCTCCGCAAGGGTGTCGTCGCCGGCGCCGTCATGGCGGCCTCCGGCCTCGTGGCGGGGTCGCTCGCCTGGGCCTTCATCGTCCAGCCGGAGCTGCGCGCCCGGGCGCATGAAGCCCGCCTGGAAGGTCGCCCCAGCGAGGTGCGCGGCGCCGTGCGCCCAAGCGACCGCGTCACCGACGCGCCCGCCACCTATGCTGATCTCGACCGCCTGCCGGAGCCCCGACGGCTGGGAGGCCAGCCCGAGAGGGCGAGGTCCCAGCCGACGGTCGCCAACCGCGCCGCTGCGCCCCAACGTCGCCCGGCTGCCGACGGCCTGACGGAGGAGGCCCGTGGTTCAGCTCTGTTCTTCGGAGGCGAGGGTGTTCGCGGCGCTGCGCCGGCCGGCCCGAATGGGGGCGGAGGCGGACCCCGCGGCGACTACGGCGCCGTTTACAACACCCATGAGCTCCTCCCGCCCCTCAGCCCCTACGAGGTCAAGGCGGGCGCCGTCGTCCCCGCGGCCCTGCTGACCGGGGTGGACACCTCACGCGCCGGGCCAGTCACGGCCAGCGTGACGGAGAGCGTCTTCGATACGGTCTCGGGACGACACCTGCTCATCCCACAGGGCGCACGCCTGGTCGGGCGCCACGAGGGGGAGAGCCGGCACGGCGACGCGCGCGTCTTCATTGTCTGGGATCGTCTTATCCTGCCCAACGGCAAGAGCCTGGTGCTGCCCAAGGAACCCGGCGTCGACGCCCAGGGGGCGATCGGCGCCAAGGGCGAGGTCGATCGGCGGCTGTTCCCGCTCGCGGTCGCGACCCTGTTCGCCGGCGCGATCACCACCCTGGGCCAGGCGGCGCGCGACCAGGACGACCGATCCGGCGGACTGCTGGGCGACGCGGGCGACGCCGCTTCGATCGAGGCGGCCCAAGTGGGCGGCAAGCTGCTGGACCGGGAGCTGCAGGTACGCCCGGTGGTGCGCTTGCGCCCCGGCGCCCGGGTCCGCGTCTTCATCACCCGCGACCTCATCCTGGAACCCTACCGGCCATGACCCGCCGCCGGACCCACCTTCTCTTCGCGGCCGGCATCGTGACGTGCGGTCTGGTTGCCCTTCCGCGGGCCTGGCCGGCGCCGTGGCTCGTCAACGAAACGCCGAGCCTGCCGCGGGGTGTCTATCTGCGAACCGCCGCGGCGCCGGCCGCGGGCGCGATCGTAGCCGTGGCGCCTCCGGCCTCGGCCCACCCCTACCTCGCCGGTCTCGGCGCCTCCGCCCGGGCGCGCCTGCTGAAGCGCGTCGCTGCGGGACCGGGCGAGGTGATCTGCCGCGAGGGCCAGCGCCTGAGCTGGTCGCGCGGCGAAGTGGCCGCCCTGTTCCGGGACCGGCGCGGGATTGCGCTGCCCGGCTGGCGGGGATGCCGGCGCCTTGGGCGGGACGAGTTCATGGTCCTGGGGGACACCCCAACCAGTTTCGACAGCCGCTACTTCGGCCCCATCCGCCGAGCGGCGATCGAAGGCGTCTACGTGGAGGCATGGCGATGGTGAGGTCCTGGTGTCTCGGCGGCCTGCTGGCGATGCTCCTCGGCGCCCCAGCCATGGCGGAGCCCGACTGGGGCCGCGCGGGCGGCGCGATCTTCGTCGGCGCGGCGCCGGCAGCGCCCGCGCCCGCGGAGGCGTCCCAGCTCCCTGAAAGCCGGCAGCCCTACGATGCGGCCGTGAGCGAGGCCGCGGCCCGGCACCGGATCGACCCGAAGCTGCTCCACGCCCTGGTGACCGTCGAGAGCGCCTACCGGCCGCAGGCCGTCTCGACGGCCGGCGCCGGCGGGCTCACCCAACTCATGCCGGGGACGGCCAAAGCGCTGGGCGTCTCCGACCGGTTCGACGTCGACGCCAACCTCTCCGGAGGGGCCGACTATCTGGCGCGGCAACTCGTTCGGTTCGGCGACCTGCGGCTCGCGCTCGCCGCCTACAACGCCGGCCCCGAGCGCGTGGCGAGGCTGGGGCGGATTCCGCAGATATCCGAGACCCAGGCTTACGTGACCGGCGTGGTCGAGTGCTATCTGGTCCTGTCGGCCGGCCGCGCCGTACGCAGCGCCCGAGATTGCCGTGGTGCAGGCCGATGAGCGACAGCGAGAACATGGCGGCCCGGTCCGGCGAGCAGGATATCGACCTTCTGACCCGCAAGGAGGCGTCCGCCTACCTGGCCCGTTTCAACATCGCCCTGAAGCCCGCGACCCTGGCGCGCATATGGTCCGTGGGGGGCGACGGCCCGCCGTGCCAGCACATCCGCCGCAAGCCCTTCTACCCGCGCGGCGACCTGCGGGCCTGGGCGGAGGCGCAGCGCACGGCCCTGCGGCGCTCGCGCCACCGCGGCGGCGGGGCCGACGCGACGGCGAGGTGATGCATGCCCAACTGGAAGGACTTCGTCGATCCGGATGCTCCCAGCGGACGCTACCTGCGCTGGAAGGAGGTCGAGCGCAGCGCCGGCATCAGCCGAACCACGGCCTGGCGCCTGCAGCGTGCCGGCGACTTCCCGCGGCCCTACGTGATCTCGCCAGGACGGGTAGGTTATCTCGAGGCGGAGGTGGAGGCGTGGCGGAGGTCGCGCGGGCACCGGGGCGCCGAGTCTGCCGTGCCTCGTCCGCGTCTCGTCGCCACCGCGACCCCGGCCCGGCCGCCGTCGTCCTCGAAAGCGCCCGCCGCGCAACCTCCTGCGGATCGCGGCCGTCCTGCCTTGGCGCGCCCTCCCGCGCCGAAACAGCGGCTTGCGAGGGCGCGACGGCCTGCAACGCACGCTCAGATGCAACTCGATCTGTAGCCGCGTCGCGCCAGATGCGGCGAAGCCCGTGGGGCACGCGGGAGCCCACTCGTGCTTGATACAGCGCAAAGCCATGTGACTCACACTCACTATCATCCTGGCCTCTGGACGGGAGCGCACATGGGTAAACTCACCCTTACGTCGCTGGGTGGCGCGGGGACGGTCACCGGATCGAAGCATCTGCTCGAGCTCGGCGGCCGGCGCATCCTGGTCGACTGCGGCCTCTTCCAGGGCCTCAAGGCGCTGCGTGAGCAGAACTGGGCGCCCCTGCCGGTCGATCCGGCGTCGATCGACGTCGTGATCCTCACCCACGCCCACCTCGACCATTGCGGCTATCTGCCCAAGCTGGTGCGAGAGGGTTTTCGCGGCGACATCGTCTGTTCCGCGGCCACCGCGGACTTGGCCGAAATCATCATGATGGACAGCGCGAAGATCCAGGAGAGCGACGCCGATTTCGCGAACCGCCACGGGTTCTCGAAGCACAAGCCCGCCTTGCCGCTCTACGGCAAGCATGACGCGGAGAACGCGGTCGAACGGCTGAAGCCGATCGGCTTCGATACCCCCACCGACCTCGGGCATGGCGCGCAGCTGACCCTTCGCTATGCCGGCCACATCATCGGGGCGGCGATCGCCGAGGTCCGATGGGGCGGCAAGACGGTGGTCTTCTCCGGCGATCTGGGCCGCTACGGCGACCCGATCACCCCCGATCCGGCGGCGATCCCCCGCGCCGACTACCTGCTGGTGGAGTCCACCTATGGCGACCGGCGGCACGAGGCGGTGGCGCCGGCCGAGGCCCTGCAGGCGATTATCGAGCGGACGACCGCGCGCGGCGGCACGGTGGTGATCCCGGCGTTCGCCGTGGGGCGCGCCCAGGAACTGCTCTATCATCTCTCCCAACTGAAGGCCGCAGGCCGCCTGCCGCTGACGCCCGTCTACCTCGACAGTCCCATGGCCATCGATGCGAGCGACCTCCTCTGCCGGCATGGCGCCGATCACAAGCTGACGCCCGAGGCGTGCCGGGAGGCCTGCGCGGTGGCCACCTACACCCGCGACGTGGAGGATTCGAAACGCCTGTCCTCGAACCGGATGCCCAAGGTGATCATCTCCGCGAGCGGCATGGCGACCGGGGGGCGTGTCCTGCACCATCTCAAGGCCTACGGGCCCGACCCCCGGAACACGGTCCTCTTCTCGGGCTATCAGGCCGCCGGAACGCGGGGACAGGCGCTGATCGGCGGAGCCCGCGAGGTCAAGATTCACGGACAGTGGATCCCGATCCGCGCCGAGGTCGCGAATCTGCCGATGCTGTCCGCGCACGCCGACGTCGACGAGATCCTTCGCTGGCTCTCCGGCTTCGAGCATCCGCCGACCCGCACCTTCATCGTCCATGGGGAAGGTGGCGGGCCGATCGGCCTGAAGGCGCGGATCGAGGAGGACCTCGGGTGGCCCTGCACGATTTCGGCCCAGGGCGAGGCGTACGTGCTGTCGTGATTGCCGACGCCCAGACGATCTCGGCGCCCACGCTGAAGGCGCGGCGGCTGGGGTTCTTCACCCAGCATGACGCCATCGTCCTGATGCGCGCGGACTGCCACGTCTGCCGTTCAGAAGGCCTCGGGCCCCGCTCCCAGGTGCTGTTGGCCGCGCAGGGCCGCGAGGTGCTCGCGACTCTCTATCAAGTGGCGGACGGGCTGCTCAAGCCGGGCGAGGCGGGCCTCTCCGAAGCGGCGTGGGAGCGGCTGGGCGTCGCCGACGGAGCGGCGCTGACGGTGCGCCATCCGCCCCCGCTGGGCTCCCTGTCGGCGATCCGCCGCCGCATCCACGGACATCGGCTGGACCCGGCCGACCTGCGGTCCATCGTCCAGGACATCGCGCTTGCCCGCTACACCGACGTCCACCTCTCCGCCTTCCTGACCGCTTGCTCGGCCCTGCCGCTCGACCTGGGCGAGACGGTCAGCCTGACCCAGGCGATGATCGAGGCCGGCGAGCGGCTGGCCTGGGACGCCCCGATCGTCGTCGACAAACACTCGGTGGGCGGGCTGCCGGGCAATCGCACCACGCCGATCGTGGTGGCGATCGTCGCCTCGCACGGCCTGGTCATGCCGAAGACCTCGTCCCGGGCGATCACCAGCCCGGCCGGCACCGCGGACACCATGGAGACCCTGGCGCTGGTGGATCTGGACGTGCCCGCCATGCGCCGCGTGGTCGAGCGCGAAGGCGCCTGCGTGGTCTGGGGCGGATCGGTCCGTCTTAGTCCCGCCGACGACATCCTGATCCGGGTGGAGCGGGTCCTGGACATCGACACCGAGGGCCAGCTCATCGCCTCCGTCCTGTCCAAGAAGATCGCGGCGGGATCGACCCACATCGTGATCGACATACCGGTGGGCGCCACGGCCAAGGTGCGCTCCGACGACGCGGCCGCGGACCTGGCCGAGCGCCTGGCCCATGTGGCGCGCGCCCTCGGAGTCACCGTGCGCTGCGTCATGACCGACGGCGATCAGCCGGTCGGACGCGGCATCGGCCCGGCCCTGGAGGCCCGCGATGTGCTGGCGGTGCTGAGGAACGATCCCACCGCCCCGGAGGATCTGCGGCGGCGCGCTTGCGGGCTTGCGGGCGCCGCGCTGGAGCTCGCGGGCAGGGCCGCGCCCGGCGAAGGCCTGGCGCTCGCCGAGGCCACGTTGGCCGACGGCCGGGCCTGGACGAAGTTCCAGCGGATCTGCGAGGCCCAGGGGGGCCTGCGGAAGCCGCCCGTCGCCCCCCTGACGCGACCGATCCTGGCGCCTCGCGCGGGCCGGGTCGTCGGCATCAACAATCGAACGCTGGCGCGACTGGCGAAGCTGGCGGGGGCGCCGGACGCCAAGGCGGCGGGCCTGACCCTGCACGTGCGCCTGGGAGACGAGGTGGGGCAGGGGCAACCGCTCATGACGGTCCATGCCGAGGCGCCGGGGGAGCTCGCCTACGCCCTCGAGTTCGCCGGGGCCAATCCCGACATCGTCGTTCTGGAGGCCTGAACCATGCGCCTGGTCTTCGCCCTGCCCGGCAACGAGGCCTTCGCCGCCAGGCTCGCCCAGGAGACTGGCGCGGAGCTGGGCGAGCTCGAAACCCGCCAGTTCCCGGACGGGGAGCACTATGTCCGCCTGCACACCGATCCGGCCGGTCGCCCGGTCGACATGGTGTGCAGCCTTGTGCGCGCCGACAGCGTGATCCTGACGCTGCTGTTCGCCGCCGCGGCGGCGCGGGCGCAGGGGGCGGCGAAGGTGACGCTGGTCGCGCCTTATCTCGGCTACATGCGCCAGGACACACAGTTCAAGGCGGGCGAGG
>NZ_JAEUMN010000018.1 GCF_016793225.1 Phenylobacterium sp. | reverse complement strand
ACCCAGCCGCCCCAGATCGCCGCCCAGACGCTGCGGATCTCGGACACGTGGCCCGCGTGGCTCCAGACGGCGTAGCGCCGGGCGCCGACCCGCAGGCGCGACAGGGCCGGCGGCAGGTCGGAGAAGTCGGTTACCTCCACGGCCGCGAGGTAGTCCGTGGCCCCGTCGTCGTCGCCGTTGAAGACGACCCCGTAGGTCGCCTGCGGGACCTGGCCGGGAATGGCGCCGAGCCAGGGGGCGAAGCGCTGCCACTGGCCCGGAATCCCCGACATGTCGCCGTCGCGGTAGTGCTCCAGCAGGCCCGCGAACAGCAGGGGGCCGCGGTCGACGAAGCGCGGCGGGGCGAGTTCCAGGCCGATGATCTGTTCCAAGGTGAGGGGCTCCACGAGCGCGAGGTCGGTGATGCGGCCTGCCGCACGGACCTGCTCCGGGGTGGCCCCGAACTGGTCGCGGAAGGCGCGGGTGAACGCCTCGTGGGAGCCGTAGCCGGCGTCGAGCGCCACCGACAGGATGTCCGGGGCCCCGGCCGCCAGCGCGCGGGCGGCCTCGGTGAGCCGGCGCGCGCGGACGTAGCGCATCACCGACCGGCCGGTGACCTGGCCGAAGGCGCGGACCATGTGGTGGCGCGACAGGCCGGCCACCTGCGCCACGTCGTCGAGGGTGATCTCCTCGCCGAGGTGGCCTTCGACGAACCAGATGGCGCGCTGCACGGGGTCCATGGCGACTCCTACGAAACGCCGACCTTCTCGCCCGCGCCAGTCCGCGCCGCTTGATCGCGGTTGCGTTTCCGGCGAACCCTCGCGCCATGGCCCGCGCGCTTCCGCCCCCGACGCTCGACGACGCGCCGCTCGCGCCCGGCCTGTACGTGGTGGCGACGCCGATCGGGAACCTGCGGGACATCACCCTGCGCGCCCTGGACGTGCTGGCCCAGGCCGACCTGGTGCTGGCGGAGGACACGCGGGTGACGGGCAAGCTGCTGTCGGCCTTCGGGCTGTCGGCGCGGCTGGAGCGGCACGACGAGCATGCGGCCGAGCGGGCTCGGGCCAAGGCCATGGCGCAGCTCGGCGACGGCGGCCGCGTGGCCCTGGTGAGCGACGCCGGGACGCCGCTGATCTCGGACCCGGGCTACCGGCTGGTGCGGGAGGCCGCCGCGGCGGGCCACGCGGTGCATCCGATCCCCGGCGCCTCGGCCCTGCTGGCGGGGCTTTCGGCGGCGGGCCTGCCGACGGACCGCTTCCTGTTCCTGGGCTTTCCGCCGTCGCGGTCCGCCGCCCGCCGCGCCTTCCTGGAGGAGGTGGCGGGACTCCGCGCCACCCTGGTGTTCTTCGAGGGGGGTTCGCGCCTGGCCGAGTGCCTGGCGGACATGGCGGCGGTGCTGGGCGCGCGCGAGGCGGTGGTCTGCCGCGAGCTCACCAAGCTGTACGAGACCTTCTACAGGGGACCGCTGGCCGAGCTGGCCGCCGACCCGCGGCTCGACGCGCCCAAGGGCGAGATCGTGATCCTGGTGGCGCCGGGCCGCGAGGCGGAGGCCACCGCCGCCGACGCCGACGCCGCCCTGGCCGAGGCGCTCTCGCGGCTGAAGCCCGCCGACGCGGCCGCGGAGGTCGCCAAGGCCCTGGGGCTGCCCCGCCGCGAGCTCTACCGGCGGGCGCTGGACATGAAGCCCGGAGGACCGAAGCGATGAACGTGCGGGTGGCGCGCGGCGCCCAGGCGCGCCGGTCGGGCCGCCGGGCCGAGGCGTGGGCGGCGGTGTGGCTGATGGCCAAGGGCTACCGCATCCTGGGCTTCCGCCTGAAGACGCCGCAGGCCGAGATCGACCTCCTGGCCAAGCGCGGGGACGTGCTTGCCGTCGTGGAGGTGAAGAGCCGGACGAGCCTGCAGGCGGCGATCGAGACCGTGACGGCCGACCAGCGCGAGCGGCTGCGCCGCGCCGGGGCGGGGATCGCGGCGAATCGTCCTGCGCTCAGGGGGTGCGGCGTTCGGCTCGATCTGCTGGCCCTCGCGCCCGGCCGCCTTCCCCGGCATATTCCCGACGCCTGGAGAGGCGGCTGAGTCCGTCGGTGGGCCTGGGGAACATGGACCGCGAGGAAGCCGAGACCATCCTGTCGCAAGCGGGGGCCGCGCCCGACGCGGAGTTCCCGCTGCTGGAAGCCGCCATCGCCTGCGCCATCCACGAGGACCCGGTGCGCGACCCGGCCCAGGCGCGGGAGATGGCCGCCCGCGGCGTGGAGCGGCTGGGCGAGCGCCTGAAGCGCGAGAGCCCCGAGGAGGCGATCGCCGAGACCATGGCCGGCGACCTGGGCCTGTCCGGAGATCTCTTCACCCTCGAGGACCCCGACAACGCCGACGTGCTGGCGGTGGCCGGCAAGCGGCGCGGCCTGGCGGTGACCATCGGGCTCTTCTACCTGCACGCGGCGCGGCGGTGCGGGCTCTCGGTGCAGGGCGTCGACTTCCCGGGGCACTTCCTGCTGCGGATCGAGACCGACGAAGGGCCGCTGGCGCTGGACCCGTTCTCGGAAGGTCGCGTGGTGCTGCCGTCGGAACTGACCCGCCGGGCGCTCCATGCGGGGCTGACGCCGAACGTCGCCGACCGCCTGGACCGGCTGATGACGCCCGTGAGCGACCGTGCGGTCCTGCTGCGGCTGCAGAACATCTGCTTCGCCACCGCCACGAACGGCGGCGACTTCGCCCGCGCCGAACGGGCCGCCCTGCGCCGCGCCCTGCTGGATCCGCTGGACCACCGTCCCTGGCTCGACGTGGCCGCGGCGCGCGAGGGGCAGGGGGCGCTGGCGGGGGCCCTGGAGGCCCTGCAGCGCGCCACGACGCTCGACGGCGGCGCGGCCCTCGCGGCCCGCGCGCAGCGGGAGCGGGTGAGGCTGCGGCTGAACTGAGCGCCAGCCCGCGCTGCCGACAAGCGGCAGGCCGTCTTCCCCGACGGCTCCTGGGTGGCGCTCGTCCGCGCGACGGCCTATGTCGGCTGAGCCTCAACGCCGAAGGACGCCCGCATGCCGCTCAAGGTCGCCGTGCAGATGGACCCCATCGAGGGGATCAACATCGAGGGCGACACGACCTTCCTGATGATGGAGTCGGCCCAGGCGCGGGGGCATTCGCTGTTCGTGTACCTGACGGACTCGCTGGCGCTGGAGGAAGGCCGCGTCTTCGCCCGCGGACGGGACATCACCGTCGACCGCGTGAAGGGCGACCACTTCAAGGCCGGGCCGGTGCGGCGCGCCGAACTCACCGAGTTCGACGTGGTGCTGATGCGCCAGGACCCGCCCTTCGACATGCACTACATCGACGCCACCTTCTTCCTGGAGGCCGTGCATCCGCAGGTGCTGGTGCTGAACAACCCGCGCGAGGTGCGCAGCGCGCCCGAGAAGCTGTTCGTCACCCGGTTCCCCCAGCTGCAGCCGCCGACCCTGATCACCAACGACCGCGAGGCGATCCGCGCGTTCCGGGAAAAGCACGGCGACATCGTGCTGAAGCCGCTGAACGGCAAGGGCGGCTCGGGCGTCACGCGGCACCTGAAGGACGACCCCAACCTGTCGGCCCTGCTCGAGATCCACGCCGAGCTGAGCCGCGAGCCGGTCATCGTCCAGAAGTTCCTGCCGTCGGTGACCAAGGGCGACAAGCGCATCCTGCTGGTGGACGGCGAGCCGGTGGGCGCCATCAACCGCGTGCCGGCCAAGGGGCAGATCCGTTCCAACCTCGCCGTCGGCGGCGAGGCGCACCCGGTGGAGCTGTCGGCGCGGGACCGGGAGATCTGCGCCACCATCGGCCCGGAGCTCAAGGCGCGCGGGCTGATGTTCGTCGGCATCGACGTGATCGGCGAGTGGCTGACCGAGATCAACGTCACGTCGCCCACGGGCGCGGTCGCCTTGAAGCGGTTCACCGGCGTCGATGCGACGGACGTAATGTGGGCGCGCGTCGAGGCGCTACGGCGGAAGGCTTAGGCCGTCGTCGAAGAGACTCCGAGAAGTCACGGAAACGTATCAGTTTCCTCGAAGTTCCCAATTTGTTCTTGATCTGACCCTGCCGGTATGCTCGGTTGTGGATAACTTTCGCCGGTCCACGAGGGGTTGAAGATGGCCGCACGCGTGGTGACGCTGGCCTTCAGCGGCGTCGAGGCCGTGCGCGTGGACTGCGAGGTCCAGATCGTCGGGGGCGAGAGCGCGTTCATCCTGGTGGGTCTGGGCGACAAGGCCGTGGGCGAGAGCCGCGAGCGGGTGCGCGCCGCGTTCACCGGCATGGGGCTGGCGCTGCCCTACAAGCGCATCGTCGCCAATCTCGCGCCCGCCGATCTGCCGAAGGTGGGCAGCCATTACGACCTGCCGATCGCGCTGGCCCTGATGGCGGCCATGGGGATCATCCCGGCCGACGCGCTGGACGGCTGGGCGGCGGTCGGCGAGCTCTCGCTGGACGGGCGCATCGTGCCGGTGGCCGGCGCGCTGCCGGCCGCGGTCGCGGCGAGCGGCCTGGGCCTGGGCCTGATCTGCCCGGAGGCCTGCGGGCCCGAGGCGGCGTGGGCGGGGGACGCGCGGATCATCGCCGCGCCGTCGCTGATCGCCCTGGTGAACCACTTCCGCGGCACGCAGGTTCTGGCGCCGCCAAGGGCCGGCGACATGCTGGACGCCGACCGTGTCCCCGACCTGCGCGATGTGAAGGGCCAGGAGAACGCCAAGCGGGCGCTCGAGATCGCCGCGGCCGGCGGCCACAACCTGTCGTTCATCGGGCCGCCGGGGTCGGGCAAGTCGATGATGGCGGCGCGGCTGCCGGGGCTGCTGCCGCCGCTCACGCCGGCGGAACTCCTCGAGACCTCGATGGTCCATTCCATCGCCGGCCTGATCGCCAAGGGCCAGCTCAGCCGCGCGCGGCCGTTCCGCAGTCCGCATCACTCGGCCAGCATGGCGGCGCTCACGGGCGGCGGCGCGAAGGCCAAGCCCGGCGAGGTGTCGCTGGCGCACAACGGCGTCCTGTTCCTCGACGAACTGCCCGAGTTCAGCGCCCAGGCCCTGGACTCGCTGCGCCAGCCGCTGGAGACGGGCGAGGTGGTGGTGGCGCGGGCCAACGCGCACGTGCGCTATCCGGCGCGGTTCCAGCTCGTGGCGGCCATGAACCCCTGCCGGTGCGGCCACGGCGGGCCGGGGCGCGGGGCCTGCGGGCGGGCGCCGCGCTGCCAGACCGACTACCAGGGCCGGATCTCGGGACCGCTGATGGACCGGATCGACCTGCAGGTGGAGGTCCCGCCGGTGACCGCCGCCGACCTCGCGCTGCCGCCGCCGGCGGAAGGCACGGCCGAGGCCGCCGCCCGGGTCGCCGCCGCACGCTCG
This sequence comes from Phenylobacterium sp., assembly GCF_016793225.1. Classification (GTDB taxonomy): domain Bacteria; phylum Pseudomonadota; class Alphaproteobacteria; order Caulobacterales; family Caulobacteraceae; genus Phenylobacterium. The sequence goes on along the minus strand of NZ_JAEUMN010000018.1, from coordinate 35,673 downwards.
CAGATGGCGGACCGGGCCGGAGACCGGGGCCCGCCGCTGAACGCCCAGGCCGAGGGGGACTTCCTCGAGGCGATCTGCGACCTGGACCCGCCGGCCCGCGCCCTGCTCGCCCGCGCCGCCGAGGTCGGCGGCCTCTCCGCGCGGGGCTGGACGCGCACCCTCAGGCTGGCCCGCACCATCGCCGACCTGGAGGGCTCGGGCCCCGTGCGCCGGGTGCACGTCGCCGAGGCGCTGATCTACCGCCGTGTCGCTCCGGGCGGCGTGACGGGCGCCGCCGTCGGCGCGGTCTGAGCCGCCACGGCAGGCGCCGGCGGCTCAGAACAGCGTGCGGATGTTGAAGACGCCCCGCCAGTCGCTGCGGTCCAGCGCCGGGATCGGGTTCGTCAGCGCCTTGGTGGCCTCGAGCTGCACGATCGCCCGGGACGCCACCACGACGCGGACGCCGCCGCCCGCCGACGAGAGCCTCGCCGACTGCGTGGGAAGATCGAAGCGGCCGCGGTACCAGACCTTGCCGCTGTCGACGTAGACGTAGGCCTCCGACCCCGCCAGCGAGACGGGGGCGGGGGGCCGCCAGGCCAGCTCGGCGACGGCGCCGTAGCCGTAGTCGCCGGCGATGAACGAGGCCTCGAAGGCGCGTCCGAACTCCTCGCCCCCGAGGGCGAACTGCTCCGACGCCGGCAGCCGGTCGCCCGTGTACTGACCGGCGCCCGTCAGCCGCAGCGTGATCGGCTGGGCCAGGGTGCGGTTAAAGGTGAGCCGTCCGTTGGCCTTGGTGAAGTCGAGCCTGCTGGCCTCGGGCACGGTGGCGCGCGCGCCCAGGCCGGCGATGCCGCGGCTGACGGCGCCGCTCGCGCCGAAGAGGCTCCTGTCGGTCGAGCGCGAATAGGCCAGCGACAGGCGCAACGCCCGGGTGCGGTCGTCCGAGAACGTGAAGCCGAAGAAGGCGTTGTCGCTGTCCACCCCGTCCAGGCCCAGGCCGACGCTCAGGTCCCGGTCGAAACTGCGGATGATCGGATGGGTGACCTGCACCCCGGCCGAGTAGGCGTGTCCCAGGAGCGCGGTGTCCTTCGGCCGCGTGCGCAGGGCGATCGCATTGACCTGCAGCGTCGCGCCGTCGGCGTTCAGCGGCTGGCTGTGGCCGAGCGCATAGAACTGGAAGCGGCGCGGCCGGGTGGGCGTCGCATAGGTGAGCCGCGTCTGGTCGCCGGGCCGCAGCAGGCTGTTGAAGTACACATCGGCCTGCACCTGGGTGCGGCCCAGGAAGGCCGTGCCCCGGTTGTTCACGGCCAGGCCGAACTGCACGGGACGATGGTCGAGCGTGGCGGCGACGCGCACGGCGCCCGGCTGGCCGCCGTTCTGCAGCTGGACGTCGGAGGTGAGGCCCGGGATGTCCCGGACGAGCGAGATGCTGCGCTGGAGCGTGCTGCGCTTCAGGGGGCGCTGGCCCTCCAGGCGGCGCAGGTACGACTGGGCCAGGCCTCGGGCCCGCCCCGGCTCACCGTGGATCGTCACGGCCTCGACGTACCCCTCGACCGCGGTGAGTTCGAGCCGACCGCCCTCGAAGGTCTGGTCGGGGACGAGGATCGTGTAGAGCGCGATGTCGCTGCCGCCGTAGACGCCGGCGACCGCGTCGGCGATCTGCTGCAGCTCGGCGACCCCGACGGTCCGGCCGATGAACGGGCGGTAGCCGGCCTCGAGCTGCGCCGGCGGAAGGCTGGACCCTGCGACGGCGACCGACCGCAGCAGGAACGGCTGGACCTGCGGGGTGGCCGCGGCGGCGGGCGGCGCCGGGGGCGTCCCGCCGCGCGGGGCGCGGGGCGGCGCGGTCTGGTCCGGGCGGTTCGGCGGGACCACCCGCGACGGGGCGGTCTGGGCCAGGGCCAGTCCAGGCGCACAGATGAGCGCGAGCGCAATGAGGAGCTTGGCGGCCATGGCGGTCCTTGTCGCGGGAGTACCGTCAGCCGCCGGGCGGCGTGAGCCGGCCCACGACGGCGCGCAGCGTCTGGCTGCCGGGGACGCCCGCGGACATAGCCGGCGCAGGGGTCTGCCCCCCGGCCGGCGGCTGCATCCGCATGACCGCGCCGGCGGCGTTGGTCACCACCGTCCCGACGATCGCATTGGGGTTGGCCGCGCCGCTGACCCGCGGGCCGGCGATGACCCCGGGCGCGCCGCCGCGCCCCAGGGCGCCGCCCGCCAGCGTCACCAGCGGGGCCCCCGCCGCCGAGACGGCCGGCGCGGTCAGCCCGACCGCGGCCTGCGCCGCGCCGAGCTGCGCCGTTACGCCCACGGGGCCCAGGGGCGTCGTCGCTGCGGCGCCGACGCCGGCCCGCCCCGCGGGGAGGTCGGCGCGGGCGGTCAGGGTGGAGCCGAGGGTCGAACCGGCCGCAACGCCCACGGCGGCGGAACCCGGTCCGGCGGCCGCGCCCAGGCCCCCGCCCGCCGGCGCACGGCCGGTCAGCCCGGCGACGGCTCCGCCCAGCCCCGGACCGGGGACAGAGGCGACCGGCCGACCGCCGACATCCGCCGGGAACGGCAGCAGCACATTGCCCGAGGACGCCAGGACCGTGGAGGCGCCCGGGCCCATGGCGCCGTCCTCCGACGCCGGGTCCTCCTGGGCCCGTTCGCCGGCGGCGGCGGCGCCCGCAATGAAGACGCCTTGGCCGCTCGCGCAGCCGGTGACGGCCAGGGCGGCGGCGGTCAGCCGAAGGATCCGCAGCCCCCCGTCCACGCCAACTCGAACACGCGTCATCGGGGTCTCCGGCAAATCCACAGGCGTCAACCAGCCAGGGGCGCCGTTGTTCCGCGACCTCGCCGCGGCGCCGGGAGGGGTCAGGAGCCCGGGCGCTCCGCGCGCGGCGCGGTCCACGCGCCATAGGCGATCGCGATCAGCACGAGGTAGGCGAAGATCAGCCCGGCGGTCAGGTAGGCCCACCCGCTGACGCGCGGGTCCACGATCCTGCCGAAGTGGACCAGTACGACGAGGAGGTGGAAGGCGGTGGCGAACAGCGGCCAGTAGCGGCGGCTGCGCAGGGCGATCCAGAGCAGAAGGCTCAGCAGCGCGACGTCGGCCGCGAGCACGCCCCATTGGGTCTCGTCGCTGGTGGTCCCGCCGTTGGCGCGGACGAGGAGGATCGTCAGCGCCCAGTTGGCGAGCTGGCCGCCCGCGGCCAGACGTTCATCATCGCCGCCCCGCCAGACGGCGAGCGCGCAGACGGTCAGGAGCGCTGTCGGCCAGACCCAATGCGGCAACTGATACAAATACGGCCCCCGGAGGTCTCCGAGGGCCGCAATCTGTCAGAGGCCAGGCCTCCTTGAAACCGTCAGGATGCGATGCGGAGGTTCCGCATGCGCGTCCGCTCGAGCTCGACGCCGGTCGGCGGCGGCTTGTCCGTGCCCGGGTCGCCCGAGAGCTTCACGGCGCCGAGGCCGATCTGGCCCTGGACGACGCTGAGCTCCTTGTGGGTCTCGACGATGGCGCGGCGGGCTTCAGCGAGGGCCACGATGGCCTGGCTGGCCCGCTCGACGGCGTCCTGGCCGATCAGCGCCGAGGCGCCGGCGGCCTTGCGCAGCGCCGGCATCACACCGGTGAGCGCGGCAGTCTTGCTGAGGGCCGCGTCGATGGCGGTCTCAGCGTCGAAGAGTGCGGTGGCGACCTCTTGGGCGGCCAGGCGGCGTTCCTTAAGCATGACGTCTCTCCATGCGCGGCGTACAGACGACGCGCCTTGATGGTCTCAGGTCAGGGTTTCTCGGCCGTTCAGGCCTTTAGTAAATTCGCCGCCAGATCGTTGAGGGCGTGGAGCCCCGCCAGCATGCCCCCGAAGGCGAGGACCGTGACGACGGCGATTACGAGGATCGCCGCGATCCGCGCGGTCGGGCTCAGGTCATTTCTGCGGGTCCAGGCTCCGACTCGCCCTTGAAGTTCTCGTCCAGGAGAACCCAGGTGAGGCAGAGGATCTCCCGCAGCACCATCTCGGGCGGCTTGAACGGGGCCAGCTTCCGCGTGGCGGAAACCAGGTGCCGCGCCATGTCCGCCTGAGCCGGCGTCGCCGAGAGATCGACGAGCTGCCGCTCGAGCTGCGTCCAGGAGAAGCCCGGGAGGAGTTCCTCCCTCTTCGCCAAGGCCGGCCAACGCGCTTCGAAGTCGTCGATCTCCCGGCGAAGGCGGAGCGCCCTGCCAATCACCGCTCTGTTCTCGAAACTCGGCCACTCGCCCATTGGATGCCTCCTCCGTTGCGAGGTCATCCGGCCAGCTTGCATTAACCGTGTCTGTCCTGATCGCGTCGTGTCCTGATCCGATCAGGACAGAACCGTCGCCCTGCTGGCGCAGCAGCCGGGCCGCCTGGAAGCGGTCGTCCACGCCGAGCTTGCGGCGCGCGCGGTCACAATAGGTGTCGACCGACGTCTTCGACATCCCAAGTTCACGCGCGATCTGCTTGGAGCTGAGATGCTGGTCGACCAGTCGAAGGCAGTCCCGCTCCCGCTGCGTCAATAGCTCGACCGGGTTCATGGACGCTCCCCTCAGCGCACGCCATCCATAATCGTAGTAAACGACGGCTTTTGCGCCGCGTCTACTTTGCCGCGAGGTCTAGGGCCGTTCGCGCGGCGCCGCGTCGCGTCGTTTCGCCGCTTGACGGGCCGTTAAGCGGTTTGCGGCTACTTCGGCGCCCCATGCGCAGACCCGTACGTTCCCTCTCAGAGCGCCGGCCGGCGCGCGCCCAGATCAGCGCCGAACAACTCGCGTCGCTGAGCCACGAATTCCGGACGCCGCTCAACGGCGTGCTGGGCATGGCGCGCCTCCTGGAAGGCACCCGGCTCACCGCCGAACAGCAGACCTATGTCGCCGCGCTGCGCGACAGCGGCCAGCACCTGCTGACGCTGGTCAACGACGTGCTGGACTTCGCCAAGCTGGGCGCCGGCCGCGTCGAGCTGCACCCGGCCGAGACCGACCTGGAATCGCTGCTGCAGAGCGTCGCCGAACTGCTCTCGCCGCGCGCCCGCGAGAAGGACCTCGAGATCGCCTGGGCCGCTCCGGCCGCGCCGGCGACGATCCATGCGGACGAGAGCCGGCTCCGCCAGATCCTGCTCAACTTCGCCGGCAACGCCGTCAAGTTCACCGAGGCGGGGGGCGTCCTCATCACCGCCGAGTCGTCGGCGCCCGGCGTGGTGCGCTTCACCGTCGCCGACACCGGCCCCGGCGTGTCGGAGTCCGACCGCGACCGGATCTTCGAAGCCTTCGCCCAGGCGGACAACGCGCACGCCGACCTCGGCGGCTCGGGCCTTGGGCTCGCCATCGCGCGGCGGATCGCGCGCGCCATGGGCGGCGAGGTGGGTGTCGAAGCCGCCGCCGGCGGCGGCGCGGCCTTCTGGTTCGAGGCGGCCTTCCCGACGCCACGCGCGGCCGCACGTACGCACGGCCCGCTCGCCGGCCGAAGGGTCGCCGTGGCGTCGCCCAGCGGGATCGTCCGTGAAGCCGCGCGCCGGCAGATCGAGGCCAGCGGCGGCGAGGCGATCGTCGCCGACGCCCTGCCGGCCGCCATCGCGCGCACGCGCCCCGGCGACGTGATCCTGGTGGATGCGAGCCTGGCGTCGCCCAGCGGCGCGCTGAGGCCGCCGCTGCAGCGCAAGGGCATCGTGCTCCTCGCGCCCGACGAGCGCGACCGCATCACCCGCTACCGCCGCTCCGGCTTCGCGGGCTACCTCATCAAGCCGCTGCGCCGCGCCTCGCTGGCCGAGCGCGTGCTGATCGCGGCGGGCGCGACGCCGCTGGCGGCGCCCGAGCCCGAGGACGAGCGGATCGTGACGGCCGCCGCCCCCGGCGCGCGCGTGCTGCTGGTGGAGGACAACCCCATCAACGCGCTCCTGGCCCGCACGCTGCTGACCCGGGAGGGCTGCCACGTGGAGCACGTGGTCAGCGGCCCCGAGGCGCTGAAGGCCGCGGATGTGGAGGTCTACGACCTGATCCTCATGGACATGCGCATGCCGGTGCTTTCGGGCGAGGAGACCGCTCGTCGGCTGCGCGAGGCGGGCATCGACACCCCCATCGTGGCGCTGACCGCCAACGCCTTCGAGGACGACCGCCGGGCGTGCCTGGCGGCGGGCATGAACGACTTCCTGGTCAAGCCGCTGTCGCCCGACGCGCTGCGCGGGGCGCTCACGCGCTGGGCCGTCCGCGCCAACTGGACGAAGCCTGCCAAGCGCTTCAAGGTCGGCTGACTGGAGCGCATCCCGCCGAGGATGAGGCGCCCGCAGGCGATCAGGTTGCGCTCCAGGTAGAGGACGACGAGCCCGTTCTCCCGGGCCGGCCTGGACCAAACCAGCCGGGACGGGCACTAGGGAGGCGGGGCGCCCTTCGATCCGGAGTCGCGATGAGCGCAGATGCGGCGGAACCCAGGCGGGGCGCGTTGAGCGCGCTGGCCGTCTTCGTGGAGCGCCGGGCGCTGGTGATGCTGGCGCTGGGCTTCGCCTCGGGCCTGCCCAACCTGCTCATCTTCGACACCCTGTCGCTGTGGCTGCGCGAGGCCGGCCTGTCGCTGCAGGTGATCTCGATCTTCGCCCTGGCGACGCTGTCCTATTCCCTGAAGTTCCTGTGGGCGCCGCTGATCGACCGCACCCGCGTACCGGGCCTGACCCGGCTGCTGGGGCACCGGCGCAGCTGGATGATCGTGCTGCAGGTTCTGCTGATGATCGGCCTGTGGATGATCTCGGGCGTCGACCCGGCGCGCGACCTGGGCCTCATGGCCGCGTTCGCGGCGCTGGTGGCGTTCGTCTCCGCGACCCAGGACATCGTTATCGACGCCTGGCGGATCGAGGCGGCCGAGGTCGAGAAGCAGGGCGCCATGGCCGCCGCGTACCAGTGGGGCTACCGCATCGCCATGATCGTGGCGGGCGCCGCGCCGCTGCTGATCGCCGAAACCTACGGCTGGAGCACGTCGTACGCCGTGATGGCCGGCCTGATGCTGGCGGGCGTCCTGGGCGTGCTGGGGGCGCCGCGGGAGACGGCGCACGCGATCCGCCCGATCCATGCCGAGGGCGTGCCGAGCCGCCCGGCGCTCGAGCTGCCGGAATGGATCGCACGCCTCGCCGTCTTCGCCCTGGGGGCCCTGTTCCTGGGGTCGGGCCTCGCCGCCGACGCCTCGCTGCTGGCCGCCGGCCTGAACGGGATCGGCCTGCCCGACGCGGCCGGCGCCGTGACCGCCGCCTGGGCGATGAAGCCGCAGGGCGTCTACGTCCAGCTGCTGGCGGTGGCCGCGGGCCTGGCGGTGATCGTCCTGGCCGTCTGCCCGATCCCGCGCGTGAGGACGCGGCCCGGCGTCTACCTGTTCGCCGCCCTGGGCGATCCGCTGCGCGACTTCCTGGCGCGCTACCGGGGCGTGGCCGCGCTCATCCTGGCGCTGATCTGCCTCTACCGGCTGTCGGATTTCGTCCTCAACATCATGAACCCGTTCTACGCCGACCTCGGCTTCTCCAAGACCGAGATCGCCGAGGCGCGGAAGGTGTTCGGCGTGGTGATGACCGTCATCGGGGTGGGGCTGGGCGGCTTCCTGGTGGCGCGGCTCGGGATGATGCGCGCGCTGGTGATCGGCGCGTTCGCCGGCCCGATCAGCAACCTCGCCTTCGCCTGGCTGGCGCTGCAGGGGCCGGAGCTGTGGGCCCTCTTCGTGGCCATCGGCATCGACAACATCGCCGGCGGCGTCTCGGGCACCTGCCTGATCGCCTACATGTCGAGCCTGACGTCCGCGGGGTTCACGGCCACGCAGTACGCGCTCTTCTCCTCGCTCTACGCCCTGCCGGGCAAGCTGATCGCCTCGCAGTCGGGACGGATCGTGGAGTCCTCGGCGGCGGCGGCCGACGCGGGGGGGCCGATGGCCGGGCTGAAGGCCCTCTTCGCCGGCATGCCGCCCGACGCCTTCGCCGGGGCCATGGCGAAGTCCCAGGTGACGCCGGGCGCGCTCGGGGCCGGCTACCTGGTCTTCTTCCTCTACTCCTCGCTGATCGGCGTGGTGGCCGTCTTCCTGGCGTTCGCGGTGGCCCGCCGCACCCCAGAGAGCCAGCCGGCGCCGGAAAGCTAGTTCTCCAGGCAGACCACCTGCGCCACCTGCAGCTCGCGGCGCAGGTCATCGGCCACGTAGAAGTAGTTCTGCGGCGTGATCACCTCGCTGGCGGCGCTGGCGTCGGCGCGGCGCCCGGCGGTGGTGAGCGTGGCGCTGACGATCTCGGGCGCGGTGGTGTAGATGCGCCCGCGCCGCGGGCTCTCGGCGATCGTGACCCCCAGCACGCGGCCCTGCGCATCCAGCGCCGGCGCGCCGGAGAGGCCGCCCAGGGTGCCGTTCAGGCCCTCGGTCCGCCCCGTCTCGGCCCAGACCAGCACCGGCTCGGTGCGCGCGCCGTGCCCGCGGACGACCAGGTTCTCCCGGCCCAGCAGGCGCGACGAGGCCTCGCCCGGCTCGCCCTGGGGGAAGCCGGGATGGAAGGCGCGCTGGCCGCGGCGCAGGGGCTCGGACAGCGCCAGCGGCAGGGGCGCCGCGCCGCCCTCGGTGTAGAGCAGCGCCGCCTCGCCCTTGGGATCGATGCGCACCGTGACGGCGACGCCCGTGCCCGGCCCCACCACCAGGGCCACGCGGCGGCAGCCGTCGACCACGTGGCGCGCGGTCAGCCACACGCCCGAGCGGGCGATGGAGAAGGCGGTGCCCGCCGCGGGGCCGGGCCGGTCGGGCACGTCCACCACGATCGCCGGGTCGAAGGGGGAGGCGGGTCCCAGGGCCTCGCCCAGCGGATCGGCGCTCTTGGGCGGCGGCGGCGGCGCGTCGGTGCGCTCGTTGCGGCCCAGCGCAGCCGCCAGCACCACCACGATGATCGCGGCGTAGACCACCCAGTCCGGCAGCCGCGGGAACTTCATGCTACGAGCGCGCGGCCGCCAGGATGATGGCCGTGGCGAGCTTCGCGCCGACGAGCAGGGCCGCCGCCGACACCTCGCCGTCCTGGATCCGACGCGGCAGCCCGCGCAGGATCAGGTCCACCAGCCGGAAGATCAGCAGCTGGACGACCACGGTCACCGCCCCCCACAGGCCGATCTCGATCACGTTAGTCGAGGCCTTCAGCGAGGCCGACAGGGGGATCGCCAGGCCCAGGAGGACGCCGCCCAGCGACAGCGCCGCCGCCGTGTTGCCCTCGCGGATCAGGGTGATCTCCTTGTGCGGCGTCAGCAGCACATAGGCCGCGGCGGCCGCGACCAGGATCGCCATCGTCACCGAGACGTGGAGCAGGAAGACCGGGAAGCCGGCCGCGAAGGCCTGGATCTCGGGCGAAGGTGTGGGCATGCGCACGTCCCTGATTTGCCGGGCGCACCGTTAGCACGGCGGCAGAGCTTTGCAGAACGCGGCCCGCGGCCGCCGCGGCCACGCGTCTCACCGCCGGCGCGTTTCCCCCGGAGAGGAGAACGTGGACCATGCAGCAGCAGATATCCGTCATCACCCTGGGCGTCGTCGATCTCGCGCGCGCCAGGCGCTTCTATGCCGACGGCTTCGGCTGGACCCCGGTGTTCGAGAGCGACGAGATCGTCTTCTTCCAGATGAACGGCCTCATGCTGGGCCTGTGGCTGCAGCCGGGCCTCGAGGCGGACATGCAGCGCAGCGGTCTCAGCCGGCCGGGCGCCTACGCGCTGGCCCACAACGTCGGCGCGCAGGCCGAGGTGCAGCCGCTGGTCGACCGCCTCGCCGGGGCGGGCGGGACGGTCCTGCGCCAGGCCGACGCCCCGCCGCACGGCGGCTTCCGGGGCTATGTGGCCGACCCGGACGACCATGCCTGGGAGATCGCCTGGAACCCGGCGTGGCCGATCGACGCCGAGGGACGCGTGACGTTCGGGGTGTAGGGGGAGCCTAGGCGGGGTCTGCGTTCGCCGCGGCCTTGCGGCGGGCGCTGGCGCGCAGCTTCTCGCTCTCGCTCTTGAGCTGGCCGCACGCGGCGAGGATGTCGCGGCCGCGCGGCGTGCGGATGGGGGAGGCGTAGCCCGCGCGGTTCAGGATCGCGGCGAAGGCCTCGATCGTGGACCAGGAAGAGCACTCATACTCGGTCCCCGGCCAGGGGTTGAACGGGATCAGGTTGATCTTGGCCGGGATCCCGGCCAGCAGCTTCACCAGCGCCTTGGCGTCGGCCGGGCTGTCGTTGACGCCCTTCAGCATCACGTACTCGAACGTCACCCGCTTGGCGTTGGAGAGGCCCGGGTAGGCGCGGATCGCGGCCATGAGCTCGGCGATCGGGTACTTCCTGTTGAGCGGCACCAGCTTCTCGCGCAGCGCGTCGTTGGTGGCGTGCAGGCTGATCGCCAGCATGGCCTGCGTCTTCTCGCCCAGTTCGCCCAGTTGCGGGACGACGCCCGATGTCGAGACGGTGATCCGCCGGCGCGAGATCGCGATGCCTTCGTGGTCGGCGATGATGTCGATGGCCTGGGCCACGCTGTCGAGATTGTAGAGCGGCTCGCCCATGCCCATGAACACGATGTTCGAGAGCCGGCGGTCCTCCTTGGGGCTCGGCCATTCGCCCAGGTCGTCCCGGGCCACCTGCACCTGGGCCACGATCTCGGCGGCGGTGAGGTTGCGGACCAGGGGCTGGGTGCCGGTGTGGCAGAAGGTGCAGTTGAGCGTGCAGCCCACCTGGCTGGAGACGCACAGCGCGCCGGCGCGGCCGACGTCGGGGATGTAGACGGTCTCGACCTCGACGCCCGGGGCCATGCGGATCAGCCACTTGCGGGTGCCGTCCTTGGACACCTGCCGCTCGACCACCTCGGGCCGCGCCAGCGTGAAGGCCTCGGCGAGGCGGGCGCGCTGCTCCTTGGCGATGTCGGTCATCCGCTCGAAGTCGGTGACGCCGTAGTGGTGGATCCAGCGCCAGACCTGGCTCGCGCGCATCTTCGCCTTCTCGGCCGGCACGCCGCCCGCGTCGACGAGCGCAGCGGCGAGTTCCCGGCGGGACAGCCCCGTCAGGTTCGGCGCCTTCGGCGCGAGCGGCGCCGCGGCCGCGCGGCTGAGGTCGAGGGTCACGCCCAAGGGTCGGTCCTTCCGGAGAGGCGGCGAATATAGGGGAGCGCGCTTCGGTCACCAAATCCCTGACGTTGCGGACGGCTTCAAACATCCGTTCGGCCCGGCTAGGGTCGCGCCACACATTCGGGAGAACGTCCATGAAAGCGCTGCTCAGCAAGGCCGTCGGCGGGCCGGAGACCCTGGTGCTGGAGGACGTGCCCTCGCCCGTGGCCAAGCCCGGCCAGGCGGTGGTCGAGGTGAAGGCCGTGGGCGTGAACTTCCCCGACGTGCTGATCATCGAGGACAAGTACCAGTTCAAGCCCGAGCGCCCATTCGCGCCGGGCGGCGAGATCTCGGGGATCGTGAAGTCTGTGGGCGAGGGCGTCACGCACGTGAAGCCGGGCGACCGCGTGCTGGGCAACACGGGCTGGGGCGGCATGGCCGAGGAACTGGCGCTCGAGGCGCACCGCCTGGTGAAGATCCCGGACTCGATGCCCTTCGACGACGCGGCCGCCTTCATCATGACCTATGGCACGAGCTGGCACGCGCTGAAGGACCGCGCCGACCTGCAGCCCGGCCAGTCGCTGCTGGTGCTGGGCGCCGCGGGCGGCGTCGGCCTGGCGGCCGTCGAGCTGGGCAAGGCCATGGGCGCGCGGGTGATCGCCGCGGCCTCCAGCCAGGAGAAGGTGGACCTCTGCCTGTCGCGCGGCGCGGCCTCGGGCGTGGTCTATCCCAAGGGCCCGTTCGACCGCGACGGCCAGAAGGCGCTGGCGGCCCTGTTCAAGGACGCCTGCGGCCCGGACGGCGCCGACGTGATCTACGACGCCATCGGCGACGCCTACGCCGAGCCGGCGCTGCGTTCGATCGCCTGGGAGGGCAAGTACCTGGTGGTGGGCTTCGCCGCCGGCGAGATCCCGAAGATCCCGCTGAACCTGGCCCTGCTGAAGGGCTGCCAGATCGTGGGCGTCTTCTGGGGCTCGTGGGTGAGCCGCAATCCGAAGCGGCACCAGGAGAGCGTCGCCGAGCTGATGCAGATGTACGTCGACGGCAAGATCAAGCCGCACGTCTCCGAGCGCTTCCCGCTGTCGCGCGCCTCTGAGGCCATCGCCCACCTCGCCAGCCGCAAGGCCATGGGCAAGGTGGTGGTGACCGTCTAGCTAGGGCTTTTCCCAGTCCACCTGCGGCCAGTCGGGGAAGACCTGCCCCTTCTGGCCGCTGGCGCGGAACGCGCCGTCCATCCGCGTCGACCAGATCGGGAGCCGCACCCCGCCCGGGACCGTCTCCAGCGGACCCAGCACCACGCCGGCGGCGGCATCGCCCACGCCGAACGCGTAGGGTTCGCCGGCCTCGTTCAGGCGGTACCACATCAGCTGCGTCCCATCGGACCGGACCAGTTCCAGCCGGCCCCCTTCCCCGAGCCGCGGCCGCACGCCGGGATCGGCTACGGCCAGGCGGCGGACGTTCCGGTAGGGATGGGCCTCCCACCAGTCGAGGTCGCCCTTCACCTGCGCGGGCGTCATGGGACCCAGCGGCGACACCTCGCTGACCCGCCAGCCGCGGTCGCCCACCACGGCCCGGACGCGCCGCATGCCCCAGGCGCTGCGGCCCTCGAAGCGCATGCGCGGCGCGTCCAGGGCGATCGCCAGCACGTTGTCGTAGGCGCCCGGAAGCTGCGGCTCGAAGTGGACGGCGGCGATCCGCAGGCCCCGCGCCGCGCGCCAAGCGGCCGCGCCGCCCATGGCCTCCACCAGCCTGGCCGCCAGCGCCTCGCCGGTCGGGGCCGGCTGGGCGGCCGCCGGGCCCGCCCCGGCCGCCGCGAGCATCCCGCCGATGATGGTCCGCCGGTCCGGCATGTGCGCACACCCTCTGATCCCGTGGCGCCGACGCTGGCCGGGGCGCGGCCGCAGGCCAAGGCCCTTCGCGGCGGACGGCGGGGAAACTTGCGGCCAGCGGCGCGCGCCCTTACCGATGGTCGCCGATGATCAGGCGCGCGGACACGATGCGGGGGCAGGTCGGGGACCGGCGCGTGGCCGTGGTCTTGGCCGCCGTGATCGCGCTGGCCGGCGCGGCCGGCGCGGCGTGCGCGAAACCCGCACGGGTGGAAGCCTCCGGGCCTGCGGCCTCCGCGCCGCCGCCCCCGACGGCGCTGCCCATGAAGCCCGAGCGCCTGTCCCGGCGGGTGAACGTGGCCCCGCCGCCCGCGGCAAGGACCGATCCGCATACGGCGCCCAAGCCGGCCCGCGTCGCGCGCGACAACCCGCCCGCGACAGCCGACGCCGCGCCTGCGCGCGCGAACCCCTGACCCGCCGCGGGCATGGCCGGCGCGGCTCCGAGACCCAGCAGTTCGAACCTCCAGGGCGCGCTCTGGATGCTGCTGTCGGCGCTGACGTTCTCGGCGATGACGACGCTCATCAAGTTCCTGGGCGACGACTACCCGGCGGCCCTGCAGACCTTCTACCGCCAGGCGGCCGGCATGGTCGTTCTGCTGCCGTTGATCATCCGCCACCGCAGCGCGGCGTTCGCCACCACGCGGCCCGGCATCATGATCTTCCGCTCCCTGACCGGCACGGTGGGGATGATCCTCAGCTTCTACGCCTTCCAGGAGATGCCGCTGGCCGACGCCAACGCGCTGTCGTTCACCCGCACGCTGTGGCTCGTGCCTCTGGCCGCCATCGTGGTGAAGGAGTCCGTGGGGGCCTTGCGGATCGGCGCGGCGGTGGTGGGCTTCGCGGGCGTTCTCCTGATGGTCCGGCCCGGCGCCGGCGGCGAGTTCGCCGTGGGGCTCCCGGCGCTGGCCATGCTGGCGGCGTCGCTGCTGTTCGCCTTCACGGTCACGGGCATGAAGGTGCTCACCCGGGACCACTCCACGACGGTGATCCTGGTCTGGTCGGCGGTGCTCGGGCTGGTGCTGGCGATCCCGGGCGCGGTGCTGACCTGGCGCTGGCCCGAGCCGATGGATCTGGCCCTGCTGTGCGCCATGGGCGCGATCGCGACCGCCAACCAGGCCTGCTACATCAAGGGGATGCAGCTCGGCGACGCCGCCGCGATGGCGCCGATCGACTACACCCGCCTCGTCTTCGCCGCCGCCATCGGCTTCCTGATGTTCAACGAGATCCCGACCGTGTGGACGCTCGCCGGCGCCGCGGTCGTGGTCGCCTCGACCCTCTTCATCACCCTGCGCGAACAACAGCTGGCCCGCTCGGCGCGGCTGAGCGCCGAGCCCGAGGGCGAGCGCTAGAGCCTCACCCGTTCAGACGGAACCGTCTGAACGGGAAAATGAGGCTCTAGATCAATAGCTTGAGCGCGTTCGGATCCGAAAACCGGTTCCCACTTTTCGGAACGCGCTCTAGTCGCCCCGCAGCCGCTCGATGTCCCGCGCCGCGGCGTCCTTGTGCTTCGGCTTCAGGTTGCGGCCGATCACGGCCATCAGCGCGGCGAACACGGCGGCGTCGTCGGTGTAGCCCAGTCCGGCGATCAGGTCGGGGATCGCGTCGACCGGCAGGACGAAGTAGGCGAGCGCCGCCAGCATCATCCCCTTGGCCGCGATGGGCGTGTCGTCGTCCTTGGCGCAGTACCAGACGCTGAGCGCGTCGCGGGCGAACGGAATGTGCGCGGCCACCCGGGCGATCTTGGGCCAGAAGCCCTTCGCCACGCGCTGCTCGTTCACGCGCATGACGCTGGGGACCAGGGCCCGGTCCTTCGAAATCACCTGGCTGGCGTCGAAGGTGACGTCGGGTGAGACTTTTTCGCCGCGGCTCATGGGGGTAAGGCTTCGCCGGTTTTACTCACGCCATCATATGGGAGCGGGCGTTCCATGGAACTCAATTCATCCGTCGCGGCGGTCATCACCGGCGGCGCGTCGGGCCTCGGCGAGGCGACCGCGCGTCGCCTGGCGGCCAAGGGCGTGAAGGTCGCCATCTTCGACATGAACGAGCAGAAGGGCGAAGCGGTCGCCAAGGAGATCGGCGGCGTCTTCTGCAAGTGCAACGTGACGTCCGAGGAGGAGGTGGACGCCGCCTTCGCCAAGGCGCGCGAGGCCCACGGCCAGGAGCGGATCCTGGTGAACTGCGCCGGCACCGGCAACGCCATCAAGACCGCCAGCCGCGACAAGGCCACGGGCGAGACCAAGCACTTCCCGCTGGATGCCTTCAACTGGATCATCCAGATCAACCTGGTCGGCACCTTCCGCTGCATCGCCAAGTCGGCGAAGGGCATGCTGGACCTGGAGCCTCTGGAAGGCGGCGAGCGCGGCGCCATCGTCAACACCGCCAGCGTGGCGGCCGAGGACGGCCAGATGGGCCAGGCGGCCTATTCGGCGTCGAAGGGCGGCGTGGTCGGCATGACCCTGCCCATCGCCCGGGACCTGGCCGGCGACGGCATCCGGGTGAACACCATCCTGCCCGGCATCTTCAACACGCCGCTGATGAACGCGGCGCCGCCGCAGGTGAAGGAGGCTCTGGCCGCCTCGGTGCCGTTCCCGAAGCGGCTCGGCAACGCCGAGGACTACGCCTCGCTGGCGCTGGAGATGATCACCAACAGCTACTTCAACGGCGAGGACGTGCGTCTCGACGGCGCCATCCGCATGGCGCCCCGCTAAGCGCCACGTCTGACGCGACGATGGAGCCTCCGCGCGAGCGGAGGCTCTTTTTGTCTGGGGCCCCTCAGATCTCCACCATGTCGAAATCCGACTTCGGCGTGCCGCACAGGGGGCAGATCCAGCTGTCGGGCAGATCGGACCAGCGCGTGCCCGGCGCCAGGCCCTCGGCCGGGTCGCCCGCCTCTTCGTCGTAGAGGTAGCCGCAGGTGCGGCACTGCCAGGTCTTGTAAGGCGCGTCGCTCATGGCGCCATCAGAACCGCGCCGCCCGGCGCGCCCGCATTGATCCCTGTCATTTCCGGCGCCGCGCGCGCCATGCTGGGCTTCCGACGACGCCCGCTCACGAGGACCCCGCCATGATCCCGCAGGAGATCGCCCGCACCATCATCGACCCCAAGGCCTATTCGGCCTGGACGCCGATCGACGAGGCCTTCGCCACCCTGCGCCGCGAGGCGCCCCTGGACGTGGCGCATCCCGAGGGCTTCGACCCCTTCTGGGTGGTCACCCGCCAGGACGACATCCGCGAGGTCGAGCTCAAGAACGACCTGTTCCACAACGGCGACCGCTCGACCGTGCTCACCACCATCGAGGCCGACCGCAAGGTGCGCGCGATGATGGGCGGCTCGCCGCACCTGGTCCGTTCGCTGGTGCAGATGGACAACCCCGACCACGGCGCCTACCGCCGCCTCACCCAGTCGTTCTTCGCCCCGCAGAGCCTGCGGGGGCTGGAGGCGCGGATCCGCGAGATCGCCCGCGGCTTCGTCGACCGGATGGCGGCCCACGGCGAGCGCTGCGACTTCGCCAAGGACGTGGCCTTCCTCTACCCCCTGCACGTGGTGATGGAGGTGCTGGGGGTGCCCGAGTGCGACGAGCCGCGGATGCTCAAGCTCACCCAGGAGCTGTTCGGCAGCTCTGACCCCGAGCTGAACCGCACCGGCGCGCGGACCGACGACACCGACCAGGCGCTGGCGGCCCTGCAGGGGACGGTGGCCGACTTCATCACCTACTTCAACGAGATGACCGAGGACCGGCGGCGCAAGCCGCGGGAGGACCTGGCCAGCGTCATCGCCAACGGGCAGATCGAGGGCCAGCCGCTCGGCCACCTCGAGGCGATGAGCTACTACATCATCGCCGCCACCGCGGGCCACGACACCACCTCCAGCACCACCGCCGGCGCGCTGTGGGCGCTGGCCGAGAACCCGGCGCAGTTCCGGGCCGTGAAGGCCGACCCCGGCCTGATCCGCGGGCTGATCGAAGAATCGATCCGCTGGGAGACCCCGGTGAAGCACTTCATGCGCACCGCCACCGCCGACGCCGAGCTCGGCGGCCGGAAGATCGCCGCCGGCGATTGGCTGATGTTGAGCTATCCGTCCGGCAACCGCGACGAGGCCGTCTTCGAACGGCCCTTCGAGTTCGACGTGACCCGCACGCCGAACAAGCACGTGGCCTTCGGCTACGGCGCCCACGTCTGCCTGGGCCAGCACCTGGCCCGCATGGAGATGCGCATCCTCTGGGAGGAACTGTTCGCCCGGCTGGAGTCGGTGGAGCTGGACGGGCAGCCCCGCCGGATGGAGGCCAGCTTCGTGTGCGGCCCGAAGGCCGTGCCGATCCGCTTCAGGATGCATTAGGAGCCCCCGTCCCCGACGGTGGTGCCCAGGAGAGGACTCGAACCTCCACGGCTATTAACCACTGGTACCTGAAACCAGCGCGTCTACCAATTCCGCCACCTGGGCCCGGTCCGTCGGATCGGGAGGCGGCTACATATGGCAAGGCCCCGGCGGGGTCAACGGCCTCCATTGCGAGGGCGCGCCGCATCGTCTAATCCCGCGCCCATGCAGAACCTCGTCACCGTGTTCGGCGGCTCCGGCTTCGTGGGCTCCCAGGCTGTCCGGTATCTGGCCAAGGCCGGCTGGCGCGTGCGGGTGGCCGTGCGCAATCCGAACCTCGCCTACAAGATGCGCCTGCTGGGCGACGTGGGGCAGGTGGACGTGGTCCAGGCCAATGTGCGGGACAAGCCCTCGCTGGAGCGTGCGCTGGACGGCGCGGCCGCGGCGGTGAACCTGGTGGCGGTGCTCTACGAAACCGGCCGCCAGGGCTTCCAGGCGCTGCACGTCATGGGGGCGAAGAACGTGGCCGAGGCGGCCCGCGCCCAGGGCGTGGAGCGCTTCGTCCAGGTCTCGGCGATCGGGGCGGATCCCGCGGTGGGTTCGAAGTACGCGCGCACCAAGGGCGAGGGCGAGGCGGCCGTGCGGGCCATCTATCCCGACGCGACCATCGTGCGGCCGTCCATCGTGTTCGGCCAGGGCGACGGCTTCTTCAACCGCTTCGCGACCATGGCCCAGTTCTCGCCGGCTCTGCCCCTGATCGGTGGCGGGCGCACGCGCTTCCAGCCGGTCTTCGTGGGCGACGTGGGCCAGGCTCTGGCGCGGATCGTGGGCGACGCCGCGACGGCGGGCCAGACCTACGAGCTGGCCGGTCCTGCCGCCTACAGCTTCCGCGAGCTCATGGAGATGATGCTGGCCGAGACGGGCCAGCGGCGGCTGCTGGTCCCGACGCCGTGGCCGGTGGCGCGGGCCCTGGGCGCGGTCGGGGACTTCGCCTCGTTCCTCATCCCGCCGCCGGTCACCGCCGACCAGGTGGAAAGCCTGCGCGTCGACAACGTGGCGAGCGGGCGCTTCCCCGGCCTGGCGGAGCTTGGCGTCACGCCCACCACGCTGGAGGCGGTGCTGCCGACCTACCTCTACACCTACCGCCGGGGGGGCCAGTACGCCGACCAGGAGGCGCGGGCGCTCGCCGGCTCCTGAACCCTGCAGCACCGGTCTGCAGGATCGCCGACATCCAGGCGACGCCGCGGAAAGTAAATTGGGCTCCAAGAGGAGCCTGACGTGTCCGCATCCGTACTACTCGACCTTCCGCGCAAGGTGCGCGAATTCCAGAACCACCACATGGACTCGACCTACTGGGACGGGTTCCAGTTCCGCGACGACGACGTGATCGTGGCGAGCTACGCCAAGTCGGGCACGACCTGGACGCAGCAGATCTGCGCGCAGCTGATCTTCCGCGGCGACCCCGACGTCTCGGTGGGCGCCATCTCGCCCTGGTGGGACATGCGCATCGTGCCCGAGGAGGTGCGTGACCTCGTCCGCGCCCAGGCCCACCGCCGCATCATCAAGACCCACCTGCCGGCCGACGCGCTGGCGATGTCGAACCGCGCCAAGTACCTCTACGTCGCCCGCGACGGTCGCGACGTGGTGTGGAGCATGCACAACCACCACGCGGGCTTCCGGCCGGAAATCTACGACCTGTTCAACAACGCCCCCGGCCCGCTGGTGGGCGAGCGTTTCGGCCCGGCCGACCCCGACATCCGGCGCTACTTCCAGACCTGGCTGGCGCGGGACGGGCATCCGTTCTGGCCCTTCTGGGAGAACACCGCCACCTGGTGGGCGCTGCGCGACCAGGCCAATGTGAAGCTGCTCCACTTCGCGAACCTGAAGGCCGATCTCGAGGGCGAGATGCGGAAGGTCGCCGAGTTCCTGGAGATCGAGCTCACCCCGGCCGAGTGGGCCGACGCCGTCCGGCACTGCACCTTCGACTGGATGAAGGCCAATGCGCCGAAGGTGGCGCCGCTGGGCGGCGATCCCTGGGAACGCGGCGCCGACGCCTTCATCAACAAGGGGGTGAACGGCCGCTGGAAGGACGTGCTCACGCCGGCCGAAAGCGCGGCCTACGAGCGGCGCGCCGTGGCCGAACTGGGCCCCGCCTGCGCCCGCTGGCTCGCCACGGGCGAGGGTCTTTAGAGCCTCAGGCGAACGTCAGCAGCGCCAGCCCGGCGCTGCCGATGGCGATGCGGATCCAGCCGAAGGGCGCGAGCCCCCGGCTGGTGACCACCGCCAGCATCGTGCGGATGACCACGATCGCCACGACGAAGGACACGGCGAAGCCGATGCCGATCAGCGGCAGGGTCTCGGCCGTCAGCTGGTCGCGGCTCTCCCAGGCGTCGAGCACGAAGGCGCCCAGCATGGTCGGGATGGCCAGGAAGAAGGTGAACTCGGCCGCCGCGCGCTTCTCCACCCCGAAGAGCATGCCGCCGACGATGGTGGCGCCCGACCGCGAAACCCCCGGCATCATCGCCAGCACCTGGAAGAGACCGATGGCCAGCGCGCGCTTCAGGGTCAGCCGGAACGGGTCGTGCTCGACCGGCGGCGGCGCCATGCGGTCGATGAACAGGAGCACGATCCCGCCGAGGATCAGCGAGATGCACTGCACCATGGGGCTGTCGAACAGCACCGCCTTGATGAAGTCGTGGAAGAGCAGCCCGAGGACCACCGAGGGGATGAAGGCCACGATCACAGTGAGCGCGAACTTGCGCGCCTCGGGGTCGGTCGGCAGGCGCACGACCTGGTCCCAGAGCTTGCGGAAGTAGAGCACGACCACCGCGAGGATCGCGCCCAGCTGGACCATCACCGCGAAGGTGTCCCAGAAGCCGCTGGGCAGGCCCATCGCCTGCTTGGCGAGCAGCATCATCCCCGTGGAGGAGACCGGAATGAACTCCGTCAGGCCTTCGATGACGCCGAGAATGACCGCGTAGACCCAATCCGGCAGCACGAAAACCTCTCCGCTTCGCAGGCGCGGACCATAGGCTGCGAATCTGCCGATCTCAAAGCGCCCCTGGGCGGCGGTCTGGGCGGCGGTCAGTCCGTCATGGGCTCGGGCCCCACGTAGCGCGCCCGCGGGCGGATCAGGGCGTCGGACTGGCCCTGCTCAATCGCGTGGGCGATCCAGCCGGCGCAGCGGGCGACGGCGAACAGGGCGAACGGCGCGTCGTCGGGCAGCCTCAGGGCCTCGCAGGCGGCGAGCAGGGCGAAGTCCACGTTGGCGGCCTGGCCGGTCGTGGCCTCCACCAGCGCCTGCAGGCGCGCGAGGGGCTCGGGCGGGGCGAAGCGCTCCAGCAGGGCGGCCGCGCGCGGGTCGCCGTCGGGATACAGGTTGTGGCCGAAGCCGGGCAGGGCCCTGTCGTCCGCCAGCCGGGCCTGGATCGCCGCGCGCGGGCCAAGGTCGTCGGCTTCGGCGACGAAGCGGCGGACCGCCGCGGTGGCCCCGCCGTGGCGTGGGCCCGACAGCGTGGCCAGCCCCGCCAGGGCGGCGGCGGACAGGCTGGCGCCCGTGGACGCGGCCACCCGGGCCGCGAACGCCGAGGCGTTCAGCTCATGGTCGGCCACGAGCACCAGGATGCGGCGGATGAGGTCGGCCCCCGGCCCGCCCGGCCCCTGGCCCCAGGCCATCGCCAACCGGTTGTGGATGGGCCCGCCGCCCACCGCCCCGGCCACGGCGTCGGTCAGGACGTCGAGCAGGGTGGCCGCCTCCACCGCGAGCGCCAGAGGCGCGCGCCCGCGCATGGGAGGATCGGCCGCCGCGCGGGCCGCGAGCGCCAGGAACGCCCGGCTGCGCATGTCGCCCGCCTGCGGCGGCCGTGGGCGGTCGGATTGCTTGAGCGCCGCGCCATGGCCCCCGCGAAGGAGCCGCGCCACCGCCTCGAGGGTCTCGGTCTCGGCCAGGCGGATGGCGTCGCGGCCCCGGTAGTAGAGGCGGCCTCCCTGCACCGTGGTGATCTCCGAGGCCAGCACGGGCTCGCCCCAGCTGATCGCGCCCGCCGCCACGTCCGAGACCTTGCGGCTGCGGCTCTTCCTCTCGGTGAGGGCCACGATGTCGGCCGCCCGGTAGAGGCTGCGCCGGGGATCGCCGGGGTCTGGCCGCACGCTGACGCGGCCGCGGCTGACGTAGGCGTACAGCGTCTGCGGCCGCACCTTCAGGCGGGCGCAGGCGTCATCGGCGGCGATCCAGTCCGTCTGGGGCATTTATATTGATCATATTGATCAAGATTGACGCCTTAGCTTCGCAGCTGTTCCGTCGCCTTACAAGAGAGATGGAGACAGCCATGACCGAACCGCTGACCGATGGCTCCGACGGACTGGAGCGCGTGATCGCCGCCCACACGGTGCTGAGCGAGGTCGACGGCGCCGCGGGGCGCCTGATCATCCGCGGCTATTCGCTCGACGAACTGGCCGGCCGCACGCGCTACGAAGACCTCGTCGCCCTGCTGATGGGCGGCTTCTACGACGACCTGCCGCCGGATCTCCCGGCCGCGCTGGGCCAGGCCCGCGCCGAGGTCTTCGCAGAGGTCGCCGCGCTGGACACGGGGCTGCTCGACCGTGCGCCCATCGAGGCGATGCGCGCGCTGACCGCGCGGCTGGCCGACGGCGACGACGCCGCGACCGCCCTTCGCCTGGTCGCCGCGCCGGCCGTGTTCACCGCCGCGGTGGTCCGCGCGCAAGCCGGCGAAGCCCCGGTGGCGCCCGACCCCGCGCTGCGACACGCCGCCGACGTCCTTCGCATGCTGCGCGGCGCGCCCGCCGGCGACGCCGAGGCGGACGCCCTGGACACCTACCTTGTCACGGTCAGCGACCACGGCCTGAACGCCTCGACGTTCGCGGCGCGTGTCGTGGCCTCGACCCGCGCGGGGCTGACGTCGGCGGTGCTGGCCGGGATCAGCGCGCTGAAGGGCCCGCTGCACGGCGGCGCGCCGGGGCCGATCATCGACATGCTGGACGAGATCGGCGAGCCCGCGAACGCCCGCGCCTGGATCGAGCAGGCGCTGGATCGGGGCGACCGGCTGATGGGCTTCGGCCACCGGGTCTACAAGGTGCGCGACCCGCGCGCCGACGCGCTGAAGCAGGCCGTGCGCTGGCTGGACGCGCGCCAGGGGCGGCTGGAGTTCGCCGAGGCCGTGGAGGCGGCGGCCCTGGCGATCCTGCGCGAGCGCAAGCCGAGCCGCAGCCTGCAGACCAACGTCGAGTTCTACACGGCGCTGCTGCTGGAGGCGCTCGCGTTTCCGCCCAGCGCGTTCACCTGCGTCTTCGCCATGGGCCGCGTGGCCGGCTGGCTGGCCCACGCCCGCGAGCAGCTGGCCGGCGGCCGCCTGATCCGGCCCGCCAGCGTCTACGTGGGGCCGATGCCGCGCAAGGCGGCCTGAGGCCGCGCTACGGCGTCAGGACGGCGGCGCCCACCACGCGGCCGGCGCGCAGGTCGTCGAGGGCGGCGTTGGCCTCGGCCAGCGGATAGGCGGTCACGTGCGCCCGCACGCCGTCCGCCACCGCCCGCGGCAGGTAGTCGATGGCGTCCTGGCGGGTGAGGTTGGCCACCGACACCAGGCGCCGCTCGCCCCACAGGAGGTCGTAGGCGAACCGCGGGATGTCGCTCATGTGGATGCCGCCGCATACGACCGACCCGCCCTTGCGCACCGCGGCCAGCGCCAGCGGGACCAGGTCTCCCACCGGGGCGAACAGGATGGCGGCGTCCAGCTCGTCGGGCGGGCGCGCCTCGGAGGGCCCGGCCCAGACGCAGCCGAGCTCGCGCGCCAGACGCTGGGCCGGCTCGTCGCCGTGGCGGGTGAAGGCGTAGACGGCCTGGCCCTCGTGGATGGCCAGCTGGGCCAGCAGATGCGCGGCCGCGCCGAAGCCGTACAGCCCGAGCCGCTGCACGCCGCCGCCCTCGCAGGCCATGCGCCAGGCGCGGAACCCGATCAGGCCCGCGCAGAGCAGCGGCGCGGCGTCGACGTCCGACAGGCCCTCAGGCAACGGGAAGGTGAAATCGGCGCGCGCAACGACGGCCTCGGCGTAGCCTCCGTCGCGGGTCCAGCCGGTGAACTCGGGCGCGTCACAGAGATTCTCGCGGCCCTCGCGGCAGTAGCGGCAGGTGCCGCAGGCGCCGCCCAGCCAGGGCGCGCCACGTCGCTCCCCGAGGGTGACGCCCGTCACCCCCGGCCCGATCGCGTCGACGACGCCGACGATCTCGTGCCCGGGGATGACGCCGGCGCGGCGCGGCTCGAGCTCGCCGTCCGCGATGTGGAGGTCAGTGCGGCACACGCCGCAGGCGCGGATGCGCAGCCGCAGTTCCCCAGGTCCCGGCTCAGGGTCCGGGAGCGCCTCGGCCACGAGGGGATGGCGGGGCGTCTTGAGCACCATGCCGAGCATGGCCGCAGTCTACACCGAGCCGCCGGGAGGGGCGTGATCTGGCTCAAGCCGCCACCCGCGACACAGTAAACGCGCCCTTAATCCCCGCGGCGTCTGTTGGTCGCCTTCTGATTCGCCTATGGAAGCGCGCCGCCAGAAGCCGCCATGACCATCGACCGCACCCTCTACCACTTCCCGCTCGACCCGGCCTCGCGCCAGGTGCGGCTCGCCCTGGGCGAGAAGCGGCTGGCGTTCGCCGACGCGCCGACCCGCTACTGGGAGCGACCGAAGGAGCTCACGCGGCTGAACCCGTCGGGCATGGTGCCGGTGCTGGTGGAGGCGCCGCAGGGCGGGGGCCAGCCCCTCGTGCTCTGCGAGACCCGCGCCATCCTCGACCATCTCGAGGAGACCTATCCCGACCCCGCGCTGCTCGGCGCGGACCCGGCCGAGCGGGCCGAGGCGCGCCGGCTGCTCACCTGGTTCGACCGCAAGTTCGAGTTCGAGGCCTCGGCCTACATCCTTCACGAGAAGATCGAGAAGCGGCTGCTCAGCCTGGGCCCGCCCGACCTGTCGAACCTGCGCCAGGGGCGCGACGGGCTGAAGTCGCACCTCTTCATGCTGGACGACCTGCTGCAGGCGCGCGAGTGGCTCGCCGGAAAGCGCCTGTCGCTGGCGGACTTCGCCGCGGCGGCCCACATATCGGTCATCGACTACTTCGGCGACATGCCCTGGCGCGATTTCCCGGCGGTGAAGACCTGGTACATGAAGCTCAAGTCGCGGCCGGCGTTCCGGCCGCTCCTGTCGGACCGCTGGCCGGGCCTGCACCCGGCCGGGCACTATGACGACCTCGATTTCTGAGCGCGCCAGCCCGGACCCGCGCGACCCGATCCGCGCCGAGGCGCTGGCCCTCGGCTTCGACCTCTGCCGCTTCACCGACATCGACGAGGCCTGGCCGGCCGGCGATCGGCTGATGGACTTCGTGGGCGCCGGGCGCCACGGCGAGATGACCTGGATGGCCGAGACCGCCGCGCGGCACCGGCACCCCCGCGCGATGTGGTCCGGCGCGCGCTCGGCGATCGTGCTGGGCGTGAACTACGGCCCCGACCGCGATCCGCTGGAGATCCTGGCGCGGCCCGACCGCGGCGCGATCAGCGTCTACGCCCAGGGCGACGACTACCACGAGGTCATCAAGGGGCGGCTCAAGCGGCTGGGCGGATGGCTGCAGCACAGGTTCGGCGGCGAGCTGAAGGTGTTCGTCGACACCGCGCCCCTGCTCGAGAAGCCCCTGGCGGAGCGCGCCGGCGCCGGCTGGCAGGGCAAGCACACCAACCTGGTGAGCCGCGAGTTCGGCTCGTGGCTGTTCCTGGGCTCGATCCTGACCACGCTGGAGCTTTCGCCCGACCCGCCCGAGCCGACGACCTGCGGGACCTGCCGGGCGTGCCTGGACGTCTGCCCCACCAACGCCTTTCCCGCGCCGTTCCAGCTCGATGCGCGGCGCTGCATCAGCTACCTGACCATCGAACTCAAGGGCCCGGTCCCGCGGGCGTTCCGCGAGGCCCTGGGCAACCGCATCTACGGCTGCGACGACTGCCTGGCGGTCTGTCCATGGAACAAGTTCGCGACGACCGCGCGCGAACAGAAGCTGGCGGCGCGGGCGGCGCTGCGGTCGCCGACCCTGGCCGAGCTGGCCCGGCTGGACGATGCGGCGTTCCGCGAGCTGTTCCGCAAGAGCCCGGTCAAGCGCATCGGCCGCGACCGCTTCCTCCGCAACGTCCTCTACGCCATCGGCAACTCGGGGGAGCCGAGGCTGGCGGCGGAGGCCGAGCGGCTGCTGGACGACCCGGCCCCGCTGGTGCGGGGCGCGGCGGTCTGGGCGCTGTCGCGGCTGCTGCCGGCCGAGACGTTCGCGGCGCTGCGGGCCGCGCGTCTGGCCCAGGAGCCCGACGCCGGGGTGCAGGAGGAGTGGACGCCGCTGTGATGCCGGGTTCCGCGCCCGCGTACCACGGGGATCTCTAGATCAGCGAGGCGCGGCGGCGACGCCGCGGGCCGCCTCCGCCATCGGGCGCGTATGGGTCCCGGTCTTCGCCCTGCGGCGAAACCGGGATGACAGCCCGGTTGAGAGCAGCCCTTCAGAAAGCGACGGGGTCCAGGTCCTTCAGGCGGGGCAGGACCTGGTCCTTGCCGGAGAGGATCGGCTCGCCCGCCACCGGCCAGGGGATCGCGAGGTCCGGGTCGTTCCAGATGATCCCGCCCTCGCTCTGCGGGGCGTAGGGCCCGTCGACCTTGTAGAAGATCTCGCAGTCGTCGGTGATCGTGCAGTAGCCGTGGGCGAAGCCCCGGGGCACCCACAGCTGCTCGCCGCCCTCGGCGGTGAGCTCGGCCGAGACCCACCGCCCGTAGGTGGGCGAGCCGGCGCGGATGTCGACGGCCACGTCGAAGATCGCGCCCCGCAGCGCCCGGATCAGCTTGCCCTGCGCGTTCGGGGCCAGCTGGAAATGCAGGCCGCGCAGGGTGCCCTTCGCGGCGCTGAAGGCCTGGTTGTCCTGCACGAACGTCGTGTCGGCGACGCTGCCGGCCAGCGCCTTCTGACTCCACGTCTCGGCGAACCAGCCGCGCGCATCGCCATGACGCTTGGGCGTGATAAGCAGGACGTCGGGGATGGCGAGCGGCGTGATCGTCGTCATTTCGATTCCAGCAGGACAGGTGAAGCGCTCGCATGGCGCACGGACCGAGCGATGACAAGGCCCCCGCCGCCACGGTGTGCGTCATCGCCTACAACTCGGGACCGACGCTGCGCGCCTGTCTGCAGCACCTGGGCGCCCAGGCCTTCCGCGACTTCGAGACGCTGATCATCGACAACGCCTCCCCCGACCCGGGCGACGCGGCGATCGCGGAGGCGTTCGTCCGGTCGCACGCCGGCGCGCGGCTGATCCGCAACCCGGAAAACCTCGGCTTCACCGGCGCGGGCAACCAGGGCGCGCGGGAGGGGCGGGGGCGATGGTACGTGCTCCTGAACCCCGACGCCTACGCCGAGCCCGACTGGTTGGCGGGGCTGATGGCGGCGGCCGGGCGGCATCCGGACGTCCGGGCCTTCACCTCGCGCCAGGTGGTGGCCGAGGATCCCGGGCTGCTGGACGGCCTGGGCGACGTGATGAGCATCACCGGCATCCCCTACCGCGGCGGCTACCTCAACCCCGACCGCGGCCAGGCGCGCGAGGGCGAGGTGTTCAGCCCCTGCGGCGCGGCGATGATGATCGACCGCGAGCTCTTCCTGCGCCTCGGCGGCTTCGACGAGGCCTTCTTCTGCTACGGCGAGGACGTCGACCTGGGCTACCGTCTGCAGCTCGCGGGGGAGCCGACGCTGCTGGTCCCGGCGGCGACCATCCGCCATGTCGGCTCGGCGTCCACCGGCGGGCGCAAGTCGGAGTTCGCCGTCTTCCACGGCACACGCAACCGGTTCTGGGTGCTGTTCAAGAACACGCCGGCCCCGCTCCTGCCGCTGGTCGTGCCGCTGCACCTGATGGCGCTGGTCCTGATCTACCTGCGGCGCGAGAACCGGCCGCACATCCGGCTGATCCTGCGGGCGGTGCGGGCGGCCTTCGCCGGGGCCCCGGCCATGTTCCGCGCGCGGCGGCGCGTCCAGGCCCAGCGCCGCGCCACCCTGGGCGAGATCGCCCGCGCCATGACCTGGAATCCGCGCGACCTGTCCGGACGCCGGCCCGTGATCAGGCCTCTTCGGCCGCGGCCCACTCGATCAGGCGGCGCATGAACTGCGCGCCGCGCTGCATCTGGCTCACCTCGACGTACTCGTTCGGCTGGTGGGCCTGGTCGATGGAGCCGGGGCCGCAGATCACGGTGGAGAAACCGGCCTGCTGGAACTGGCCCGCCTCGGCGGCGTAGGCCACCACGCGCGGCGGGCCGTTGTCGCCGGCGAGCCGCCGGGCGAAGGCCTCGGCCGGGCCGTCGCGTTCGGGGACGAACGGCGGCACGTCCGTGCGCATCTCCACGACGACGCCGCATTCGGGGAAGCGCGCCTTCAGCGCCTTGTCCATGGCCTCGGCCTCGGCCAGGAACGGCGCCACGATCTCCTTCGGCGTCCGGGGTCCCGGCGAGCGGACGTCGAACACGAAGCGGCACTCGCGCGCGATGATGTTGTGCGCCGTCCCGCCGTTGACCATCCCGATAGTGAGGGAGGGCCCCTTCGGCGTGAAGGGCGAGCCGGGGTCGGCCTCGTCCTGCAGCCGCCCGGCCAGCCCGTTCAGCGCGGCCATCAGCTTCACCGCCTCCATCACGGCCGAGACGCCCAGATGGGGCTGGCTGGAGTGGCACTCGCGCCCCGTGACGGTCACGTGGAAGGTGGCGATCCCCTTATGGCCGTTCACGGCCACCATGTCGGTGGGTTCGCCCACGACGACGAGGGCGGGCTTCGGCAGTTCGCGGCGGATCACCTCGATCATGGCCGGCGCGCCCAGGCAGCCGATCTCCTCGTCGTACGAGAAGGCCAGATGCACCGGCCGTCGCGCGGTGCGGGCGAGTTCCGGGGCGGCGGCGAGGGCGAGCGCCAGGAACCCCTTCATGTCGCAGGTCCCGCGCCCGTAGAGCCGGCCGTCGGCCTCGACGACCGCGAAGGGGTCGGTCGTCCACGGCTGCCCGTCCACCGGGACCACGTCGGTGTGGCCCGACAACACGACGCCGCCCTCGATCGCCGGGCCGATGGTCGCCAGCAGGTTCGACTTCGTGCCGTCGGCGTTGGGGACGCGGCGGTGGGCGATCTTCAGGTCGTCGAGGTAGCCCTCGACCCACGCGATCAGCGGCAGGTTCGACCCGCGCGACGTGGTGTCGAAGCTCACCAGCCTGGCCAGCAGCTCGCGCGCGTCGGGATAGAGGTCGGTCATCGTCCAGGCTTAGACCCGGGCGGCCTCCCGGTGAACCCCTCGGCGGCGCCTCAGCCCTGCTGGATGCGGCCCGGACCGGCGAGGACGTCGATCAGCTCGATGCGGAAGATGAGCGGGGCGCCGGGCGGGATGGGCCCCTGGCCTTCCTCGCCGTAGCCCAGGTTGGACGGGACGTAGAGGATCCACTCGTCGCCGGGCCGCATCATCGGCAAGGCCTCCTGCCACGCCGGGATCAGGCCCCTGAGCGGCATGGCGGCCGGCTGGCCGCGCTCGTAGGACGAGTCGAACACCGTGCCGTTCTCGAGCTTGCCTTCGTAGTGGACCTTCACCTCGTCCTGCGCCTGCGGCTTGAGGCCGGTGGCGGGGCCGGATCGGACGACCTTGTAGGCCAGGCCCGAGGGCAGGACCTTCACGCCCGGCTCCTTGGCGACCTTGGCCATGTAGGCGGTGCTCTGGGCCGAGGGCTTCTGCTGGGCCAGGTCGTCGCCCTTCGCGGCCGGCTTGTCCTGGCAGGCGGCGAGCGCGACGACGGCGAGCGCGAGAACGGCGAGGCGTTTCATCTGAACAGTCCTTACACGACCCGGGGCGGGTAGCCGCGCTCGCGCAGGGCGTCCATGACTTCCTGGGTGTGCTGGGCGTCGCGGGTCTCGATCATCACGTCGAACTCGGCGCCCTTGGCCGGCACGTCGAGCGCGAGGCGGTTGTGCGCCACCTCGATGATGTTCGCGCCCATCTGCCCGATGGTGGCCGAGACGTTGGCCAGCAGGCCCGGCCGGTCGTCGCCGATGATCCGCAGGGAGACGATCCGGCTCTCGCGGACCAGTTCTCGGGTGAGGACCGAGGCCAGCAGGCGCGTGTCGATATTGCCGCCCGTGATGACCAGGCCGCACTTCTTGCCGCGGAACCGCTCGGGATAGGCCAGCAGCCCGGCCAGCGAGGCCGCGCCGGCGCCTTCGGCCACCGTCTTCTCGACGTTGCAGTAGAGAGCGATGCCGCGTTCGAAGAAGGGCTCCTCCACCAGCAGGACCTCGTCGATCAGCGGGCGCGCGATCGAATAGGTGAGGCCGCCCACCTCCTTCACCGCGATGCCCTCGGCGATGGTCGAGGCGCCGTTGTTGGCGGCGGTGCGCACGCCGCGCATCTTGGCCGTGAACGACGGGAACATCGCCGGCTCCAGCCCGACGATACGGATGTCCTTGTTCAGGTGCTTGGCCGCCGTCGCCATGCCGGCGATCAGGCCGCCGCCGCCGATCGGGATCGGCAGGACCTCGAGGTCGGGGACGTCCTCGAGCATCTCGAGCGCCACGGTCCCCTGGCCGGCCATGACGTCCATGTCGTCGAAGGGGTGGACGAAGGTCAGCTCGCGCTCGTCGCAGACCTTGCGGGCGTGCGCCGCCGCCTCGTCGTAGCTCTCGCCGTCGATGACCACCTCGGCGCCGTGGGCCCGGGTCTGCTGCACCTTCATGAAGGGCGTGCCCTTGGGCATCACGATGGTGACCGGGATGCCCAGGCGGGCGGCGTGGTAGGCCAGCCCCTGGCTGTGGTTGCCGGCCGAAGCGGCGATCACGCCGCGCGCACGGACGTTCTCGCCGAGCAGCAGCAGCTTGTTGAGCGCCCCGCGCTCCTTGTAGGCGGCGGTGAACTGCAGGTTCTCGAACTTCACCCAGACCTCGGCCCCGGTGATCTCGGACAGGGTGCGTGACCGGCGGCACGGGGTGCGCTCGATATGGCCCCGCAACCGCTCCTGGGCGGCGAGGATGTCGTCGAAGGCGAGGCTCATGTCTGCGGCGGCCGGGTCTGCAAAAGGCGGCGCAACCTAGCGGCGCCGCGCCCATGCCGCAACGCAGCGTCGGTCGGCCCGGCGCGGCGGTGAGTCGCGAGGGTTTGGAGGCCGCCGCTGAATCGGGCATTGGGAAGCGGGATGCCCCACCAGAAACCCGCCCTGTTCCTGGACCGCGACGGCGTGCTGAACGAGGACCGCGGCTACGTCCATAGCTGGGCGGACTTCCGCTGGATCCCGGGGGCGCGCGAGACGGTGGCGGCGTTCAACCGCGCCGGCTGGATCGTGCTGGTGGTCACCAACCAGTCGGGGATCGGGCGCGGCTACTACACCGAGGACGCCATGCACGCCCTGCACGCGCGGATGCAGGCCGACCTGGCCGAGGCGGGCGGACGGATCGACGCCTTCTACCACGCGCCGCATCACCCCGAGGCTCCGCTCGAGGCCTACCGCCACCCCGACCCGCCGCTCCGCAAGCCGAACCCCGGCATGATCCTGCAGGCGCTCCAGGACTGGCCGATCGACCGCGAGGCCTCGCTCCTGGTGGGCGACAAGCCGTCCGACCTGGAGGCGGCCCTGCGGGCGGGCGTGCGCGCCGTCCTCTTCGGCGGGGGCGACCTGGCGGCGTTCCTGCAGTCGGAAGCCCTCTGGCCGGACGGCGCCGGCGGACCGTGACCCGGGTCGCCTGGATCACCTTCGCCGCGCCGATCCGCGACCCGGCGGGCGGCCTCACCTCCGACGTGGCCAGCCTCCGCTACCGCGTCCTGGCGCCCGCACGGGGGCTGGCGGAAGCGGACTGGAGCCACGCGATCGTCGCCAACACGGGGGTCGACGCGGCCGCGCGCGACGCCGCTGCGGACGCCGACGTGCTGGTCTTCTCCAAGAGCGTCGCCGTCGGCAACGAGGCGATCACGGAGCGGGCCCGCACCGCCGGCCGCCGCGTGATCTTCGACATCTGCGACGACCACTTCGGCCACCCGCGCCTGGGCGCCCACTACCGGCGGATGGCCGGTCTCGCGGATCAGGTCGTCTGCAACACGCCCGCCATGGCCGAGGCGGCCGCGCCGTTCGCCGCGCGGCCGCCGGTGGTGATCCCCGATCCCTACGAAGGCCCCGGGGGCGCGGCACGGTTCGCGCCCGGCGCGCGCCTGAAGCTGCTCTGGTTCGGGCATCCGTCGAACCTCGACAGCCTGCAGGCCGAGCTCCCGGGGCTCATCGCCTTCGCCCGCGCCAGGCCGCTCTCGCTCAGCGTGCTCACGGCGCTGACGCCGCGGATCGTCGAGGTCTGCGCCCAGGTCTCCGCCGCCTCGCAAGGCGCGCTGGCGATGACCGCCGCCCCGTGGTCGCTGCCCGCGCAATGGTCCGCGCTCGCCGCCTGCGACGCCGTGGTGATTCCCAGCCGGGCCACGCCCGGGAAGCGCGTGAAGTCGGCCAACCGCATGGTCGAGGCGCTCTGGGCCGGACGGCCCGTGGCCGCCCAGCCCATGCCGGCCTACGCGCCCTTCGCGGCCCACACGCCGGTGCGGCCGACGCTCGCCGAAGGCCTTTCGGACCTCCTGGCCGACCCGGCCGCCGTTCCGGCGCGGATCGAGGCCGCCCAGGCGCTGATCGCCGCCGACTTCGCGCCCCGCGCCATCGCGCGACAGTGGGCGTCCGTGCTAGCAGCCCGCGCATGATCCGGCTCAATCTCGGCTGCGGCGACAAGATCCTGGACGGCTACGTCAACGTGGACGTGGTGGAGAGCCGCGCCGGGAAGCGGCCGGACGTCATCTGCGACCTTCACCAGCTGACCCCGTTCCCCGACGACCATGCCGACGAGGTGATGGCGATCCACGTGGTCGAGCACTTCTGGCGCTGGGAGGTGGTCGACGTGCTCAAGGAGTGGGTGCGGGTCCTGAAGCCGGGCGGGAAGATGATCCTGGAGTGCCCGAACCTGATCTCCGCCGCCCAGGCGCTGCTGGCCGATCCGGACCGGGCCTCGGGGCCGGGCGGCGAAGGGCAACGCAGCATGTGGGTCTTCTACGGCGACCCGCAGTGGAAGGACCCGCTCATGGTCCACCGCTGGGGCTACACACCGCGCAGCCTCGCCTTCGTGATGCACGAGGCGGGTCTCGTGGAGCTCCGCCAGGAGCCGGCGCAGTTCAAGCTGCGCGAGCCGCGCGACATGCGCATCACCGGGATCAAGCCCAGGCAGGCCGATGCATCCGCCGGCGCTTGAATACTTGAAGTGGTACCACCAGACGAACGTCTGGAAGCAGGTGACCTGGCGCGGCGTGCGGACGCTGAAGCTTCCGTCCGACATGTGGAACTACCAGGAGATCATCACCGGCCACGGCGTGGGCTGGGTGGTCGAGACCGGCTCGCGGCACGGCGGCTCGGCGCTCTACTTCGCCGACCTGCTGCGCAACAGCGGCGCGCCCGGACGCGTGTTCTCGATCGACTTCCGGCCGGCGCTCGACCCGCGCGCGGCCGCCGACCCCCTGATCGACTTCATCACCGGCGACAGCGCCGACCCGGCGATCGCCGCGCGCATCCTGGACGGCCTGCCCGCGGATCGGGCGCCGCTGTTCCTGATCCTCGACTCCGACCATGCGGCGGCCCACGTGCGGCGGGAGCTCGACCTCTGGGCGCCCCGGCTGCGGTCGGGCGACTACCTCGTGGTCGAGGACACCGTGGTGAACGGCCATCCCGTCCGGCCCGACCACGGACCGGGTCCGATGGAGGCGATCCGCGCGTTCCGCGCCGACAACCCCGGCCTGCTGATCGCCGACCCGGCGCGCGAGGCGAAGTTCGGGGCCACCTTCGCGCGCGAGGGCTACTACCTCCGCGCCTAGGGTTCGAACTGTATTCTGTATCAGCGATTTCAACAGCTTCCGACCGTCCCGGCGAATGCCGGGACCCAGATCCACGTGCGGGGTCGTGATGGGAAGGGCTCCGAACCTACCGAAGCCGCGCCTAAGCCATTCCATCTGGATCCCGGCTTTCGCCGGGATGACCGGGTGTTGAGTGGGCGACTCTAGCGGGCTTCGATCTTCCGCAGCAGGCGCTCCAGGGCGTCGATCTCGTCGGCCTCGCCGGGCGGCTTGTCCCAGCGGATCCGGTTGATGCGGGGAAAGCGCATGGCGACGCCCGATTTGTGGCGCGTGGAGCGCTGCAGGCCCTCGAACGCCACCTCGAACACCAGGCCGTGGTGCGGCTCGGCGCGCACCGAGCGCACGGGGCCGAACCGCTCGATCGTGTTGTCGCGCACGAACTTGTCGATCTGCAGCAGCTCCTCGTCGGTGAAGCCGAAGTAGGCCTTGCCGACGGGCGTCAGCATCCGCTGGCCTGCGCCGTCCTGCGTCCAGACGCCGAAGGTGTAGTCGGAATAGAAGCTCGAGCGCTTCCCGTGCCCCCGCTGGGCGTACATCAGGACCGCGTCCACCAGGAACGGGTCGCGCTTCCACTTGAACCAGGGCCCCTTGGGCCGTCCGGCCTCGTAGCGGCTGTCCCAGCGCTTCAGCATCACGCCCTCGGCGATCTGCGGGTCGCCCGCGGGGGGATCCGCGCGCAGGGCGGTGAGTTCGGCCCACGTCTCGAACGGCTGCAGCGGCGACAGGTCGATCCGCGGACTGGCCTGCCGCGCCACGAAGGCCTCCAGGCGCGCCCGGCGCTCGGCGAAGGGCCGGCTTCGCAGGTCCTCGTCGCCCTCCTGCAACAGGTCGTAGACCCGGATCGCGGCGGGGAACTGCGCCATCATCCTCGCATCCACGGTCTTGCGGTTCAGGCGCTGCTGCAGGTCGGCGAAGGGGGCGACCCGGCCGTCGCGGATCACCAGGAGCTCGCCGTCGATCACGCCCACGTCGTCCAGCGCGTCCAGGACGTCGGGGAAGGTGCGGCTGATGTCGTCGCCGGTGCGGGTGTAAAGCCGGCGCTGCAGGCCCTCATGGGCGGCCTGCACCCGGATGCCGTCCCACTTCCATTCGGCGGCGTAGTCGGCGGGATCGAGCTTGCCGAAGTCCACGGCCTCGTCGAGGGCCTGGGCCAGCATCACGGGCCGGAAGCGCGCCGGATGCTCGGCGGTGGGCTTCTCCGAGCGGCCCTCCAGCCACGCGAACAGGTCCTCGTAGGGCGGCGAGAGGGCATGCCACAGCTCCTCGATCTCGGCGGGATCGACGCCGCCCATCTCGGCGGCGGCGCGCTTGGCGAGGCGCGCGGTCATGCCGACCCGCAGGGCGCCGGTCATCAGCTTGAGGAGCGCCCAGCGCTCGCGCGGCTCGGCCATGGCGTCGAGCCAGCCTTCGATCAGCCGCTGCACCTCGCTGCGCGAGGCGGTGCGCAGGGCCTCGATCACCTCGGAGAGCTCGGGCTCGCGGTTGGCGCCGGGGCGCGCGGGCCAGACCAGGGATACCGCCTCGGCCAGGTCGCCCACGTAGTCGTACGACCACCAGAAGAGCTGGGGGTCCATCCGCGCCTCGACGGCCTTGCGGATGAAGGCCGGCTTGGCGGCATCGAAGGTCAGGTCGCCGGTGAGCGCCGCCAGCGCCCAGCCGCGGTCAGGGTCCGGCGTCTCGCGCAGGTAGTCGCGGACGAGCGTCAGCTTGGCGTTGCGCGACGGCGTCAGCGACAGTCGGTCCAGAAGCTCGGCGAAAGCCCGCATGCCTGACAGCTAGGCCCTGGACGCCGGTTCGCCAATCAGGCGCCGGGAATCTGGCCGGGCGTGTCGACCCCGCGATCGCCGTCGCCCTCCAGCAGGCCCGGGTCCACCGCGTCGCCGGGACCGGGCGGCTCGCGCCCGCCGTCCACCGCAGGCAGGCCGTCGCCGGACGGGCGCGACAGGGGACCGCCGAGGCTGTCGGGGGGCGTATGGGGTTCGGACATGGCGCGGCTCCTCTTGCGGGGAGCCAACGCCACGCCTTCGCGACCGTTCCGCCTAGCGCTTCGAAGGCTCGGTCTGCGCCGTCGGCTGCTCAGGTGTGCCGGGCGGCGCCGTGGGCGCGGCGGCCGCCGGCGCTGCGGGCTGCGGCGGCACGGTCGTCGCCGCCTCGGGGGCCGGCTCGGGCGCGGGGTCCTTCTGCCAGAACGGCTTGCAGGCCACGAGCCCGCCCGCGACGAGGGCGACGGTGGTCAAGGTCAGGGTCTTGCGCATGGATCACCTCCGTGTTGGCGCGGGGTGACGGTAGGGGCGCGCCGATCACGCGTTCGTGATCGACCTCGGGAGAACCGGTGGAGGAGCCGCGTGGCTTCGGCTCAGCTGTCCTCGTCGTCCTCGTAGCCCACCAGGGCCAGGGCGCGGGCGGGGATGTCGTGCAGGGCGGCCCAGCGGGCCAGGGCCTCCTCGCGCCCGTGGGTGATCCAGAGCTCGCCCGGGCGCAGTTCGTCGACTGTGGCGGTGAGCTC
>NZ_JAEUMN010000197.1 GCF_016793225.1 Phenylobacterium sp. | reverse complement strand
GTCCAGCAGGAACAGCCGGCCCGGCGTGCGGCCGCCGGCGAGGCGGGCGGCCGCGAGCACCGCCATCGGGGTCATCGCACGCGCGCCGGCGACGGCGCCGATCAGGGCGGAGGGGATCAGTCCGGGAAGCGCCATGCCCTCGGAACACCCCCGCCGGGCTTCGGTTCAGCGACGCTTGAGCCAGATCAACGGCCGCGGGCTCCCTTGGCGCCAGACTGCGTGTCGGATCGTCCCGAAGCGGGGACCGAGGGAGTAGGACATGATCCTGGAGCATGGCGACGTCGTCGCAGTGGTCGATGGCGCGAAGTTCGAGCTGTACCGGAACCAGGGGACCGAGATCGAGCCCGTCCTGTCGCGCCTGCCGACGCCCGTGCTCCGCGAGACCAACAAGTCCGGGGGCGCGCACCACTACACGAGCTCGGGCAATCCGTCGGGCCACCTGCTGGAAGAGGACGCGCACGCCGCCGCGGTGGTCGACTGGCTCAACCAACAGGTGCTCGGTCACAAGATTGCGCGTTTGGTGGTGATCGCCGCGCCCCGTACACTCGGCGAGATGCGGCGGCACTACCACAAGGCGCTGCGCGCCGCTGTGCTCAGCGAGTTCCCGCGCGACGTGGCGGGGCGCGGCGAGCAGGCGGTGCTGCGCACGCTGAAGGAAACCTGAGGCCGGTCGGCCGCTCGCGGCCGCGCTGCCAAGCCGAACGCACACACGAGGGAGCCGCGAGATGTACAAGTCCATTCTCATACCGACCGACGGATCGGAGTTTGCGGGCAAGGGCGTCGAGGCGGGCCTCGCGCTCGCCAAGGCGCTGGGCGCGCAGGCGACGGTCGTGATGGTCACGGAGTCCATCCCGACGTTCGTGGGGCTGGACGGCGGGGCCTACGCCGCCGCCTTCGCCGACTTCGACAAGGACCAGTCCGAGAGCGCCGCCAGGGCGCTGTCGGCGGTCAAGCAGCGGGCCGACGCCCTCGGCGTCACCGCCCGCACGCAGCACGTCGGCCGCTCGCAGCCGGCCGAGGCCATCTTGGCCACGGCCAAGTCCGAGGGCTGCGACCTCATCGTCATGGCGTCCCACGGCCACCGCGGGGTCCGCCGGCTCATCCTCGGCAGCCAGACCGCCGAGGTGCTGGCGCACAGCCCCGTGCCGGTGCTGGTCGTCCCCTAGCGACTAGGCAGCCGCTATCCGACCGGTCGTACGACCTCGCCGAGAGCGTCGTAAGACTCTGGTCGAATTGACGAAATTCCGACGGCGACCCCTGAATGGCGCAGTTCGACGCCATCCAGAGGTCCCATGCGCACCGTCCATTTCGCGCTCGCCGCCGCACTGGCCGTTTCCGCCACGCCGGCCGCCGCGGCCGTCCATTTCACCTTGACCGGCGTGGTTACGTCCGGCTCGGACAACGGCTTCGCCCTTCCCGGCTTCGACGCCCCGTTCGGCACGCCGCCGTACGGCCTCAACATCGTGACGGGCGAGACGTACGGATCCCCCATCGGCCGGACCTTCACCCTGGCGATCACGGTGGACACCTCGCGCGGCGTGCACGAGAGCTACCCCTTCAGCGAGGTCTACTACGGCTCCGATGCCGACAGCCCCGGCGTGGCGGCCTTCACGCTGAACGGGATCACCTACGAGATGGGCCGCTACAGCGACTCCACCGCCTTCGCCGGCCTGGAGAAGTACAACGGGCCTGCCGAGGACAGCCTCGGGGGAAACTTCGTCTCCACGCGGAACCGTCCGCCGATGAGCGGCCCGTTCACCCAGTTTTCCGGCAACCTGAGTTTCGGGCTGGGGCTGCCCGCCGACATCTTCGGAACCCCGGACTTCGGCGAGCCGATTTCCTGGAGCGGGGTCCCGACCGGCGGATTCGGCCACCTGCAGATCGCGCTGCA
Organism: Phenylobacterium sp.; assembly: GCF_016793225.1. Taxonomy (GTDB): domain Bacteria; phylum Pseudomonadota; class Alphaproteobacteria; order Caulobacterales; family Caulobacteraceae; genus Phenylobacterium. Next base: position 7,260 of record NZ_JAEUMN010000197.1, on the reverse strand, counting down.
GAACACCGACGGCTCTCCCGGCTCCTTTGTGACCGCGGCGGCCCGCACCGCGGACCTCTACCTGCGCTTCGACAGCCTGACGGTGACCACGGACCCGATCGCCAGTCCCGGCGGCGTTCCGGAGCCTTCGGCCTGGGCGCTGATGATCCTGGGCTTCGGCCTGGCCGGGACCGCGCTCCGCAGCGGCGTGCGCGCAGGCCGTCCGCGCGCGGTTTGACCGGCTGCAACGCATCCGCTAACGGCGAAGGCTGAGCGCCGCCCCTGAACCCCAGCCTGTCCTTGGACCCGTCATCCGGCCCAGACGACATCGCGCGCCGGGACTGGATCCGGGCCGAGCAGGTCCGCGCGCTCTATCGGGGCAGCCCGGTGGGCGTCACCCTGGGCGGCGTGGCCGCGGTCACGCTGGCCGTCTTCCTGGCTCGCGACGGGCGCATGGCGACCGACGCCGCGGCGATCTTCTGCGGCCTGACGGTGGTGCTGGTGGCCGCGCTCCACGTGCTGTGCGCCGCCTTCCGCCGCCGCCAGCCGCCGGACGCGGCGTGGCGGCCCTGGGCCTTCGCGTTCACGGCCGTCATCGCGCTGCAGGGCGCCACCTGGATCCCGGGCGCGGCCTGGATGACCTCGCCGACCGACGTCGCCCAGACGCTGGTCGTCCTCTTGGTGTCTGGCATGGTGGTGCTGGGCGCGCTGCCGGTCTTCAGCGCCTACCTGCCGGCCTATCTCGCGCTCGCGATCCCGGTGGTGACGCCGCAGGTGGTGCTGGGGCTCTCGCGGACTTATCCGTTCCATGAGGTGCTGTCGGTCCTGACGCTCACCTTCCTGGTGGCCGCCCCGGCGCTCGCCGTCGTCCTGGGCCGCCAGTTCCGCAGCGGCCTGGAGCTGCGCTTCGACAACATGCGGCTGATCGAGGACCTGCGCCTCCAGCGCGAGCGGGCCGACCAGGCCAACCTCGCCAAGTCCCGGTTCCTGGCCGCCGCGAGCCACGACCTGCGCCAGCCCGCCCACGCGCTCGGCCTCTTCGCCGGCGCCCTGGCCGAGCTCCGGCTGTCGCCGCCGGCCCGGCGCCTTGCAGACCACATCACCGGCTCGGTGCGCGCCCTGGACACCCTGTTCGCCGTGCTGCTCGACGTCTCCAAGCTGGACGCCGGCGTCGTGGAGGCGCGGCGCGAGGTCCTGCGTCTCGATCCCCTGCTGGCCCGGCTCGTGACGGACTACGCCGAGCAGGCCGCCGCCAAGGGCGTCGCGCTGCGCCGGGCGCGCACATCGCTGGTCGTGGTCAGCGACCCGGTGCTGCTGGAACAGGTCCTGCGGAACCTGATCTCCAACGCCGTCAAGTACACCGACGCGGGCGGCGTGGTGGTAGGCGCGCGACGGCGCGGCGGGCGGGCGGCGGTCGAGGTCTGGGACACCGGCCGGGGCGTGGCGCCCGACCAGGCCGAGGCGATCTTCGAGGAGTTCTACCAGGTCGACAATCCCGAGCGGGACCGCGACAAGGGGCTCGGCCTGGGCCTCGCCATCGTGCGGCGGATCACGCCGCTGATCGGCGCCGACCTGGACTTCGCCTCGGCGCCCGGGCGGGGCAGCGTCTTCCGGCTGCTTCTCCCGCGGGGCGCGCCCGAAGACCTCCCGGCGCCGGTGGCCGCCGCCCCCGCCGCGGGGGCCCTGCGGACCGGCTTCATCGTGGTGGTCGACGACGAGGACGCGATCCGGCGGGCCATGGCCGCCCTGCTCGCCCGCTGGGGCCATCGCGTGCTGACCGCAGGCTCGACCGACGAGGCCCTGGCGCATCTCGGACGCGGCGACGGCCAGGGGGTTCCCGACCTGATCATCTGCGACGACCGCCTCCGCGGCGGCGAGACGGGCGCGGGCGCCCTGCGGCGGCTGCGCGCCGCCTGCGGCGCGGATACGCCGGCCCTTCTGGTCACGGGCGACGCCACCGCCGCCGGCGGCGAGGGCTCCGCCGACCTCGTGCTGCACAAGCCGGTCCCGCACGCCGTCCTGCGCGCCGCGATCGGCCAGCTGATGCGCGACCGCCCGGCTTGAGCCGCGTCAGGCCCCGGCCTTGCGCACCGCCTCGGCCCGGTTGGCGACGCCCAGCACCCGGAAGATGGTCGTCAGGTGCGCCTTCACCGTCGCCTCGGTGACCCCCAGCCGGTAGGCGATCTCCTTGTTCGACGCGCCCTCGCGGATCAGTCCCAGCACCGCGCGCTGGCGCTCGGTCAGGGTGTCCGCGGCTGCCGGCCCCGGCGCGGCGTCGCCGCCGACCCGGGCCATGAACGGCGGCACGTAGACCTCGCCCGACAGCACCAGCCGGATCGCCGCGGCGAGGGTGGAGGCGTTGGCCGCCTTGGCCACGTAGCCCAGGGCGCCCAGCGCCAGGGCGGCGCGCACGTCGGCCGGCGCGTCCGACGACGAGACCACCATCAGCGGGATCGCGGGGTGGGCCGCCACGAACGCCGCCACCGCCGACACCCCCGTCGCATCCGGCATGCTCAGGTCCATCAGGGTCAGGGCGATGTCCCGGTGGGCCGCCGCGTGGGCCAGGGCGGACGCGCAATCCCCCGCCTCCAGCACCGTCGCGCCGGGCTCCACGCCGCGCAGCACGGCCGCCAGGCCCTCCCGCACCACCGCATGATCGTCGACGACCAGGAACTTCACGCCGCCACCCCCGCGCAGGCCTTCGCTCGTACGTCGCATACGTAGGGTGAATTTGGGGTTGGCGCAGCCGCCACGCCGGCATTCGACGACAGCCCTTGCAAAGCTTGTCGCCCGGACCAATCTCAGAGCTGCGGGACCGGGCCCCTCTGACGATCGATGGCGATCGTGATGTCGGACCGCATAGGCTCGCCTAGGGGTCCGTGTACGCAACTCTCCCCCAAGGGGTCATCAGGCCCTGGCGCGCCTCTCAAGGAGGAGCGGATGAGTAACTCTCGGCCACTTTCGGAGCACGGCCCGGCCCGCGAAGGCGCCGCCACGCAGGGAGGCAGGCGATGAGAGACCTGCTGCTGCATGTGGCGAGCTATCCCGACCCGACGCCCGCCGAAGCGATCGACGATGCGGTTCGGTTCGCCGGGGCGACAGGCGCAAGCCTGACGACGCTGGCGGTCCAGGTCGACCTGAGGGCGCCCAGCAACTACCTGGCGAGCCGGCTGATCAACCTCGGCGGGGTCATCGCCGAGCAGGAGGCGAAGAGCCTGGCCGCATGCCAGAAGGCGATCCGGAAGGCCGACGAAGCGCGGAGCCTGCTGGGAGTCCGGGGCTGCAGCCTGTTGGCCAAGGTGGACCTCTACGCGGTGGGCCAACACGTCGCCGTCCAGGCGCGGACGCGCGACCTCTGCCTTGTGCCGATGGTCGATGGGGCCGACGGCCAGCGGTCGGTCGCCGAAGCCGTGGTCTTCGGCTCGGGACGTCCCGTGCTGCTCTTCCGACCCGGACGCGCGAGCCTCCCGGATGGCGCCCTGGGGACCGTCGTCGTCGCCTGGGACGGAAGCCGGACGGCGGCCCGCGCGGTGGCCGATGCGCTGCCGCTGCTTCGCAAGGCGAAGGAGGTGCGCCTGCTTACCGTCATCAACGACAAGTCCGAGACGACGCCGGGCATTGCAGCCGGGGCGGTTCGCCACCTCCGGACGCACGACATCGACGCCATCGCCGATGAGGTCGACGCCGCGGGCCGCAAGGTGGGCCGCGTGTTCTGCGACTACGCCGCCGAGCATCGGCGGCCCTGGTCGTGATGGGCGCCTACGGCCGCTCGCGCACCAGCGAGTTCATCCTTGGGGGCGCCACCGAGTACATGCTCCGCGACCCCAGCACGCCGCTCCTGTTGTCCCACTAGCCGGCGAGGCAGCGACGCCGACAGACCACGACACGCTGCGGCCGGTGTGGGACGTATGGAGGCGAAGGCGGAAGGGTCCGACATTATGTAGCAAACACAATTTGTCCGAGGCAAGCGCCATCTGATCCGGTGTGATGTGTCATCGGTTGTGATGACAGAGCGCGCGAACACCTTGTCGGGCCTGATGCCAAGCGCGACGAGCTGATCCGCTACCGTGACCGGTCAGAAGCCGACATCCGCGCCGTGATGGTCGATATCGACCACCCAGAGGCGGCGATCAGGATTTTCGATCCGGCGGACACCCCCGAGCCCCGGAGGCGCTACGCGGCCCTCCACAGGGCGCCCAAGGGCCAATCCACCCGATTCGTCCTGCGTGCGCTGCGTGAGGTCTCAGGGCCGCTCACCAGCCGCGATCTGGTGACATGTGGTGCGCGGACCGCGGGCTCACCGCGAAGGCCTCCACTGTGTCCATGCTGCGAAGCGGCTGGGGGCGACCTTGAAGGCGCTGCACCACAAGGGTGCGGTGCGTCAGGACGGCTATATACCGAGGGGCTGATAGGGTGGCGGCTAGTCTGAGCGAGAGTTGCGGCCGAAAAGGTATCCCAACGCCAGCGTCACGAGGCTCACTAGCGCTGAAAGAAAGTCTTTTGGAAGGATCGACGCTTGGTCGGCAAGAACGGGCTTTGCAGGGCTGAAGTAGGCCCAGCCGATTAGTCCCAGCGAAATAATCACGAGAAGTCCCGCGATGTTGCCGGACTTCTCTGATCTCGCACCGAACACATGACCAAACCAACCCTTCTCCGCCTTGAGCGGAGCCATCGGGTCGGTCACGTCCTTCAATTCCTCCTGCGGCTTTTGGCCGGTGTTTGGAATTTCCTCGACTTTGACCTTCCGGATGTCTGCCGGATTGAACTCGTCCGCCCCCGCCAACTCGTTCAGCCTTTCGCGCGCTGAAGGACTTCGCGGAAGTGTTCGCGAATTTCGTCGTTGTCCAAGTAGTCATCGCCCCGCTGGCGCGCCTTGGACCACGGCGTTCCCGGGGCGTGCGTCAGCGCCGACAGTTGCAGGCCGCTGAGGCTCTTGTACTTGTCCCAAACGGCCTCAAGCGCATCATAGAAGGCGCGATCTTCATCGGAAGGGCGATAGGCCTTCCAACCCTCGCCACTCATGTCCTTATCAAGGGCCCAAGTCGAAATCGGGCTGGCCCGATTGCTCTTGAACTGGTGATACAGCGACGCGAGGACAGGGCCGTGACGCCACGCCTGGAAGCGCTCACCGACAAGGGGAGCGCCGTGCATGGCTAGCCAGTAGCCATTGAGGTTGTAGACGAGCTTTTGGACCTTGAGCGGATCGACGTCGCGCACGCCCTCGTTACGCGCTTTCAGGAGAAAGGCGTTCGCAACGTGGTTTGGGCTGTAAGCAGTCTCCGACACGGCGGATGTTCCATTCGCGTTCATGGGCGTTATATAGGAAACGCACCAAGAACGGAATCCCTCGGGGGCGTCACCGTTGCCAGTAGCCCTTCCGCACCCGCGACACCGGGTGCGCTAGCGCCGATGATGTCGCCAGCAGGAACTGTTCGCCGACGGTTGTCCTCACGCCACGCCATTTCCGAGGCGTAGGCGGCGAGGTACGGCCAGCGATGTGGTGATGGATACCGACCTCCGCGCGGCGCAGGCGAGAGAAAACGGTTCTGCCGCATTAGTGCAGACCCCGTTCAGCGAGTAGGCTTCGCTGTGGTTGATGCGCTTCGTCAGGTAACGGACTTCCAACGCGTCTCAGTGGTTGGCTTCGTCGGCGTGCAGGGTGAAGCTGGGGGCGACATTGCCCAGCACGAAGGGCACGCCCTCCGCTTCCGACTTGGCGACGTGCGTCAGCGTCTCGCCGTGATCGGCACGCTCGCGCACCGCGATGACCACGTGACGCTTGCCGGAAGCGTTGCGCCATTTGTAGTCACATTCGACGCGCGTGCATCTGATATAGTGATAAGCCATATCATCGCCGACGGCATCCGCATCGAATACGATGATGAAGATGAAGGATGCGGAGGTGGCCGTGCATGAGGATCGCGATTGGGTGGCCTACACAAAGGGGCTGCTCCGGGCGGAGATGGTGAAGCGCGGGATCAGCTACGCTGGGTTGGTCGAGAAGCTAGCCGCAATCGGGGTGAAAGACTCCGAGGCCAACCTGCGCAATAAGATCAGCCGGGGTGGATTTACAGGGGCGTTCCTGATCCAATGCCTAGTAGCGATGGGCGCGACAACGCTGCGCTTAGACGATTAGTCCTCGTTATCGTTGCCATGGTGGGCGTGGCCTTCGTCGTGGTTGCGTTGGATTGGGGGCGACAGGAGACGGCGCTTAGAGAGCGCGCCTATCCCATACCCCAGCCAGAGTGCTCCAGTGACGCCGAGTGCGCCGAGAAGGCTCTCCAAGTGCAGGCCCGCGAAGCAGCGACCGCCGAGGCGGCCCTTGAGGTAGCGGTTTTCCAACTCGCGTTGAGCCTCGCAGGCGTCATCGCAGTCGGCTTTACGATCTTCTACGCCCATCGCGCGTGGAAAGAGGCCGAACGGTCTGCCGACGCCGCCCATGAAAGCTTGCAAGACGCTCGCGACGACGCCGTGGCGCAAGCTGCACGCTTCTCCGAGGAGTTGGAGATTGCGAGGCAGACCGCGAACGCGGCCCTGAGGCAGGTCGCCGTCGCGGAAGACACCGCGCAAAAGGAACTGCGTGCCTACGTCACGGCGGTGGAGGCATCCATCGGATGGGGCCCAAATCATCACCCTCTCATTACGCTGCGCTGCGTGAACACGGGTCGGACCCCAGCGACCCGAATGTACATTGGCGGCTTCTGCTACCTTGCCGACTCCATCACTGATGTCGGTGCCGCGCAAAGGCCCAAGTACAGGTTTGGAAAATGGAGCGCGGTGGGCGCCGGCTCCGAAGAGAAGGCGATCGCTGTCATCGAGGGGATTGAGGCGATCACCAAGACGGCCGTGTCAGCCTCGCGGCTCTTGGTCATAGAAGGCAGCATCAAGTACGTGGATATCTTCGACGAAGTTTTCGAGAGTGAGTTCGCCTTCTTCTGCATGAGGGCCGAACCTCCCGAAAGCCAGATGGCTATAGTGCCGGGGGACCGTCCCACCTTCCGACATCTCGGGAAGGCGAATTAAGGCGAATACCGTCAGCATCACGGTCACCGTTTCCGCTGACACGCGCCGCCAGATCGGCGGGCGTTCGCACACCCGCAGGTGTGTTTGCAACATAGTGCCGCAAGGGTCGGCGGATGGTCGCGAAGCGCGGCCCGCCGTTGACTCCGCCCCGCCCGTCTGTATAACCGCGCCTCCTCGTCCCCGGGCCCGTCTCGGGGGCGCGAACACGCTTTCAATCAAGAAGAAATACAAAGGCGCGAGACGATGTACGCGGTGATC
>NZ_JAEUMN010000122.1 GCF_016793225.1 Phenylobacterium sp. | reverse complement strand
GGCCCGGTTCCCCGCGAACTGCGCGCGAAGAACCACATGAAGATCATTTCGCTCGCGCCCGAGGTGCTGTGATGGCCGCGAAGATCAAGAAGGGGGACCGCGTCGTGGTCCTCACCGGGAAGGACAAGGGCCGTCAGGGCGCCGTCCTGAAGGTCCTGCCCAAGGACAACCGCGTCGTCGTGGAAGGCCTGAACATGGTTCAGCGCCATACGCGCCCGACGCAGTTCGATCCCCAGGGCGGCATCAAGAACAAGGAAGCGTCGATCCACCTGTCGAACGTGGCCATCGTCGATTCGAACGGCAAGCCGACCCGCGTCGGCTTCAAGGTCGAAGGCGACAAGAAGGTCCGTATCGCCAAGACGACCGGCGAGGTGATCAATGGCTGATCAGGCTTACGAACCGCGGCTCAAGACCGAGTACCGCCAGCGCATCCGTGGGAAGCTGAAGGAAAAGTTCGGCTACACCAACGAGATGCAGATCCCCAAGATCGAGAAGATCGTGATCAACATGGGGGTCGGCGAGGCCGTCGCGGACTCCAAGAAGATCCAGTCGGCGATGGCGGACCTGGCGAAGATCGCCGGCCAGAAGCCGGTGGCCACCAAGGCGCGTCTGTCGATCGCCAGCTTCAAGCTGCGCGAGGGCATGACGGTCGGCTGCAAGGTCACGCTGCGCAAGGATCAGATGTACGAGTTCCTCGACCGTCTGATCACCATCGCGCTGCCGCGCGTGAAGGACTTCCGGGGCCTGAAGCCCACGTCCTTCGACGGCCGCGGCAACTACGCCATGGGCCTCAAGGAGCACATCGTGTTCCCGGAGATCAACTACGACCAGATCGACCAGATCTGGGGCATGGACATCATCGTCACCACGACTGCGAAGACCGACGAGGAAGCCCGTGAGCTTCTTCGGGAATTCCAGTTCCCGTTCGTGCAGCAATAGGCGGCGGGAAGGAACAGGCACATGGCCAAGAAAAGCGCTGTCAATCGCAACGAACGGGTCAAGAAGCTCGTCAAGCAACACGCCGCAAAGCGCGATGCGCTGAAGGCTGTCGCGAACGACGAGTCCCTGCCGCTCGAAGAACGTTTCGAAGCCCGGCTGAAGCTCGCCGAGCTGCCGCGGAACTCGTCGCCCACCCGCATCCGCAACCGGTGCGAGGTCACGGGCCGTCCGCGCGGCTACTACCGCAAGCTGAAGATGAGCCGGATCTCCCTGCGCGACCTCGGTTCGCACGGGCTGATCCCCGGCCTCGTCAAGTCGAGCTGGTAAGGAGGGTCTGAAGATGGTCAACGACCCCATCGGCGATCTGATCGCCCGCATCAAGAACGCCGCCTCGCGCGGCCGCACGAAGCTCTCGACGCCCGCGTCGAAGATGCGCGCGCGCGTCCTCGACGTGCTGCTCGACGAGGGCTACATCCGCGGCTACCACCTGGTGGAGAAGCCCGGCGCGTTCCCCGAGTTCGAGATCGAGCTCAAGTACTTCGACGGCGCTCCGGTGATCGTGGAGATCGCCCGCGTGTCGAAGCCGGGCCGTCGCGTCTATTCGTCGATCAAGGACCTGAAGCCGGTGAAGAACGGCCTCGGGATCTCGATCCTGTCGACGCCCAAGGGCGTCATGTCGGACACCGCGGCCCGCGAGGCCAACGTGGGCGGCGAAGTGCTCTGCCGGGTCTACTAAGATGTCGCGCATCGGAAAGAAGGCGGTCGCCATCCCGCAAGGGGTCACGGTGACGCTCGACGGCCAGACGGTCACGGTGAAGGGCCCCAAGGGCCAGCTCGCCTGGACGGTCGCCGAAGAGATCGAGGTGAAGCAGGAGGGCTCCGAGCTCGTCCTGTCGAAGCGCCAGGACACCACCCGCGCCCAGGCGATGTGGGGCCTGTCCCGCACGCTGGTGAACAACATGGTCGTGGGCGTCACCCAGGGCTACGAGCAGACGCTCGAGCTCGTGGGCGTCGGCTACCGCGCCGCGATGAAGGGCCAGGCGCTCTCCATGCAGCTCGGGTTCAGCCACGACGTCGACATCCCGCCGCCGGCGGGCATCGCGTTCGCCACGCCGAAGCAGACCGAGATCAAGATCTCGGGCATCGACAAGCAGCTGGTCGGCGAAATCGCCGCCCGGATCCGCCGCATCCGTCCGCCGGAACCCTACAAGGGCAAGGGCGTGCGCTATGCGGGCGAGACGGTCCGGCGCAAGGAAGGCAAGAAGAAGTAAGCCATGGCCCTTTCTCCCCGTGAATCGACGCAGCGCCGCGCCCAGCGCGTCCGCACCCGGCTTCGGTCGGTGGCGAACGGCCGCCCGCGCCTGTCTGTCTTCCGCTCGTCCAAGAACATCTACGCCCAGGTCATCGACGATGAGAACGGCGTGACCCTGGCCGCCGCGTCCTCGCTGGAAGGCGAGAAGGGCAAGAGCAAGGGCTCGGACAAGGACGCCGCCGCCAAGGTCGGCGCCCTCGTGGCCCAGCGTGCGATCGAGAAGGGCGTCAAGGACGTCATCTTCGACCGTGGCGGCTACCTGTACCACGGCCGGGTCAAGGCCCTGGCCGACGCGGCTCGTGAAGCCGGCCTGAATTTCTAAGGAACGATCATGGCTCGCAGAGACGAACAGCGCGGCGATCGTCGCAATCGCAATCCCGAAGAGGAACGCGACAGCGAGATCGTCGAGAAGCTGGTCCACATCAACCGCGTCGCGGCCACCGTGAAGGGCGGCCGCCGGTTCTCGTTCGCCGCCCTGATGGTGGTGGGCGACCAGAAGGGCCGCGTGGGCTTCGGTCACGGCAAGGCGCGCGAAGTGCCGGAAGCCATCCGCAAGGCGACCGAGGAAGCCAAGAAGTCGATGATCCGCGTTCCGCTGCGCGAGAGCCGCACCCTGCACCACGACGGCGCGGGCCGTTGGGGCGCTGGCAAGGTGATGGTCCGTGCGGCGCCTCCCGGCACCGGCGTCATCGCCGGCGGTCCGATGCGCGCGGTGCTCGAGACCCTGGGCGTCCAGGACGTCGTCGGCAAGTCGGTCGGCTCGTCCAACCCCTACAACATGGTGCGCGCGACGTTCGAAGCGCTGAAGGCCCAGTCCTCGCCCCGCCAGGTGGCGGCGAAGCGCGGCAAGAAGGTCTCGGACGTGATCGGCCGCCGCTCGGACGGCGCCTCGGCGGCTCCGGCCTCGCAAGAGGCGGCCACCGCGGACGCGGAGGCTTAATCCGATGGCCAAGATCACCGTTCGCCAGACCGGCAGCCCGATCCGCCGGACCAAGGACCAGCGCGCGACCCTCGTGGGCTTGGGCCTGAACCGCGTCGGCCGGGTCGCCACGCTCGAGGACACCCCCTCGGTGCGCGGCATGATCGCCAAGGTTCACCATCTGGTCGAGGTCGTCGAAGGCTAACGCCTTCGGCGGCGTCGCCGCATTGCACATCAGCCGAGTCCGGCGCTCGCCGGGCGAATGATCTCCAAGGAGAGGCGCATGACCAAACTCAACGAACTCGCCCCGCGTGAGGGCTCCACCAAGGGCCGCATGCGCGTCGGCCGCGGCCCGGGCTCGGGCAAGGGCAAGACCGCCGGCCGCGGCGTCAAGGGTCAGAAGGCGCGCACGGGCGTCTCGATCGCCGGGTTCGAAGGCGGCCAGATGCCGCTGCACATGCGCATGCCCAAGCGCGGCTTCAACTCGCGCAACCGCAAGGAATTCGCCGAGGTGAACCTGTGGCGCATCGAGCAGGCGGTCGCCGCCGGCAAGCTCGACGCCGGCAAGGCCATCGACGCCGACGCCCTTCTGGCCGCGGGCGTGATCCGCCGCGCCAAGGACGGCGTGAAGCTGCTGGGCGAGGGCGAGCTGAAGTCCAAGCTCACCCTGACGGTCTACGCGGCCACCGCCTCGGCCCGCGCCGCGGTCGAGAAGGCCGGCGGGACCCTGACCACCACCAAGCCGGAAGCCGCCGCGGCCGAGGCCTGAGCCGCACTGTGACAAACCCGCCCTCGCTTATGGGGGCGGCGCGTCCTATGTGAGCACGACGACCGAGTCAGGGGATTTGCCGTATGGCTTCGGCTGCTGAACAGCTCGCCGCCAATCTGAACTTCGAGGCCTTCTCCAAGGCCACGGAGCTGCACAAGCGGATCTGGTTCACGCTCTGGGCGATGGTCATCTATCGCCTGGGAACCTACATCCCGATCCCCGGCATCGACCCCGCCGCGTTCCAGCAGGCGTTCCAGGGCCAGGCCCAGGGCATCCTGGGCATGTTCAACATGTTCTCGGGCGGCGCCGTCGAGCGGATGGCCATCTTCGCCCTGAACGTGATGCCGTACATCTCGGCGTCGATCATCGTGCAGCTGCTCGGCACCGTCTATCCGCCGTGGGAGAAGCTGCGGAAGGAAGGCGGGGAGGCGGGCCGCAAGACCCTCAACCAGTACACCCGCTACCTCACCGTCGTGCTGGCGGTGTTCCAGAGCCTCTCCATCGCCGTCGGCCTGCAGCAGAGCCCCGGGATGGTCGAGAACCCCGGCGTGTTCTTCCTCGTCTCGACGGTCGTGACGCTGACCGGCGGCACCATGTTCCTGATGTGGCTGGGCGAGCAGATCACCAGCCGCGGCGTCGGCAACGGCATTTCGCTGATCATCTTCGCCGGCATCGTGGCCGTCCTTCCGGGCTCGATCGTCCAGGCCCTGGAGCTGACGCGGACCGGCGCCATGACCGTCGGCGTGCTCATCCTGATCGCGATCCTGGCCGTGACCGTCACGATGGCGATCGTGTTCATGGAGCGCTCGCAGCGCCGCCTGCTCGTGCAGTACCCGAAGCGCCAGGTCGGCAACCGCATGTTCGGCGGCGACACCAGCTTCCTGCCGCTGAAGATCAACACCTCGGGCGTGATCCCGCCGATCTTCGCCTCGTCGCTCCTGCTGCTGCCGGCCACGGCGATGGGCTTCGCGGTCTCCGCGGACCTGCCCGAATGGCTGCAGTGGCTGCCGTTCGCCGTGGGCCAACTCCAGCACGGCCAGCCGCTCTTCATCCTGCTCTACGGCCTGCTGATCATCTTCTTCTGCTTTTTCTACACCTCGGTCGTGTTCAACCCAGAGGACACGGCGGAGAACCTGCGCAAGTACGGCGGCTTCCTGCCCGGCATCCGGCCCGGCAAGCGGACGGCCGAGTACCTCGACTATGTCCTGACCCGCCTGACCGTCATCGGCGCCGCCTACATCACCCTGGTCTGCATCCTGCCGGAGGCGCTGATCGGCGTCCTGGGCACCCAGCAGTTCTACCTGGGCGGCACGTCGCTGCTGATCGTCGTCAGCGTCACCATGGACACCGTGGCGCAGATCCAGTCGCACCTTCTGGCCCACCAGTACGAAGGCCTCATCAAGAAGTCGAAGCTGCGGGGCCGCGGCCGCGGCTAGGCGCGACCGATTGGCTTCCGCAAGGGCACGCCGCCACCAAGAGCGGTGCGCCCGTTGAGTCGTGGGGGAAAGCTCGAGATGAACCTTATCCTGTTCGGTCCGCCGGCGGCGGGGAAGGGGACGCAGGCCAAGCGGCTGGTGGACGGCCGCAACATGGTCCAGCTCTCCACGGGTGACATGCTGCGCGCGGCGATCGCGTCCGGCTCCGAACTCGGCAAGCGCGTCGAGGGGATCATGCAGCGGGGCGACCTGGTCTCGGACGAGATCGTGATCGAGCTCATCGAGAGCCGCCTCCCGGAGGCCGAAGCCGCGGGCGGCGCGATCTTCGACGGCTTCCCCCGTACGCTCCCGCAGGCCGAGGCCCTGGACAAGATGCTGAAGGGCCGGGGCAGCCAGATCGACCTGGTCCTGCGACTGAAGGTCGACGACGAGGCGCTCAAGCAGCGCATCGCCGGCCGCTTCGCGGAATCGGGCCGTCCGGACGACAATCCCGAGAGCTTCGTCGTTCGCCTGAACGCCTACAACGCCCAGACGGCGCCGCTGCTGCCGTACTACGAGGGTCAGGGCAAGCTGGTGGAAGTCGACGGCATGGGCGCCATCGACACGGTCGCGGCCGCCATCGACGCGGCGCTGGACCGCCGCTGAGGCGCCGGTGCAGGCGGGGCGGGGAACGCCCGGCCCTCTGTGACATTTGCCGTCCATTGCGGAGGCTGCGATGGACCTTCTGGACGGCGATATCCTATGGCCGATCGTCGGCTCGGTGCTTGCCGGCGGCATCATCGGGCTGGAACGCGAGTATCGCGCCAGCCCGGCGGGACTGCGCACGCACATCCTGGTCTGCCTGAGCTCCACCCTCCTGATGCTGGCGGCCGTGCACCAGATCCGCTGGCTCGGCGATACGCCGCAGGAGATCATCCGCATCGACCCGGTCCGGATGGCGCACGGCGTGCTCACCGGGATCGGCTTCCTGTGCGGCGGCGTGATCTTCCGGGAAGGGTTCAACGTCCGTGGCCTGACCACGGCGGCCTCGCTCTGGACCGCCTCGGCCCTCGGCACCCTGTTCGGCGTCGGCTTCTACGCCCTGGCGATCATGGGGGCGGCGTTCACGCTGCTGGTCCTGGCGGCGGTGACGATCAAGGAAACCCTGCTGCCGCAGAATCAGTACGGCGACATCAAGGTCCGATTCCATCGCGACGCGCCCGTGTCCGGACAGGACTACCGCCGGATGCTCGAGGAACAGGGGCTGCGGCCGCTGTCGCTGACCCGCAGCCTGGACGGGGACATCCTGGAGTACAGCGCCACCGTGGGCGGCTTTCGCGAAGCGCGGGCCGAGGCGCTGGCGTTCGCGTTGCGAAGCGACGCCGCGGTGCTGGGCTTCCATTGCCTGCCGCACAGGCCGTGACGCCGACGGTCGGCCGGAGCCGGGCGGGCAGGGCCGGTCGCACCTTGGCCACGTTGCGCCTCTCCCCGCGTCGTGCTTTCCTTCCCGCGTCGCCCCGCTGCGTCGGCGGCGCGCCGGACGGATCGCACGGGTGAGGCCGGGCCTCGCGCGCGAAGGGATTCGTTCACAAATCCGCGTTTCCGCCATTGACGGAGGCGCGGCGATCCATATAACGAAGCGCTTCCGCGAAAGAGCGCGAAGGACGCGCCGGCCTATGCCTATGGCAGAGATGGGCCGGGGCGCCGTTTGCGCTTCTCTCGCGTGATCAGGAGATTACCTCACGTGGCCCGTATCGCTGGCGTCAACATTCCCACCAACAAGCGCGTCGTCATCGCGCTGCAGTACATCCATGGCATCGGCCCGGCGAAGGCGCGGGAGATCGTCAGCAAGGTCGGCATCGAGGACGCCCGCCGCGTCAATCAGCTGACCGACCAGGAGGTCCTGCAGATCCGCGAGACCATCGACCGCGACTACATGGTCGAAGGCGACCTGCGCCGCGAGACCGCGGTCAACATCAAGCGCCTCATGGACCTGGCCTGCTACCGCGGCCTGCGTCACCGCAAGGGCCTGCCGGTCCGCGGCCAGCGCACGCACACCAACGCCCGCACCCGCAAGGGCCCGGCCAAGCCGATCGCCGGCAAGAAGAAGTAAGAGAGCTAGTCGATGGCCAAGGAACCGGCGCGCGTCAAACGTCGCGAGCGCAAGAACATCACCTCGGGCGTGGCGCACGTGAACGCCTCGTTCAACAACACCATGGTGACCATCACCGACGCGCAGGGGAACACGATCTCCTGGTCGAGCGCCGGCCTGATGGGCTTCAAGGGTTCGCGTAAGTCGACGCCCTACGCCGCGCAGATGGCGGCGGAAGACGCCGGCCGTAAGGCCGCCGAGCACGGCGTGCGCACGCTGGAAGTCAACGTCTCGGGCCCCGGTTCGGGCCGCGAGTCGGCGCTGCGCGCTCTGCAGGCGGTGGGTATGACGATCACCACCATTCGGGACGTGACCCCTATTCCGCATAACGGCTGCCGCCCGCCCAAGCGCCGGCGCGTCTAGCCGACCGAACTGAATTCCTCCGACGCCGGCCGTGGCTATACGGCCGGCGATCCTGCGTTTTCGAGGGACACCCGTGATCGAAAGAAACTGGAACGAGCTTATCCGTCCCGAGAAGCCGCAAATCGAGACCGGCGCGGACGCCGCCCGCAAGGCGCGTCTGGTGGCCGAGCCGCTCGAGCGCGGGTTCGGCGTGACGCTGGGCAACAGCCTCCGCCGCGTACTTCTCTCCTCCCTGCAGGGCGCGGCGGTGACCGCGGTGCAGATCGACGGCGTGGTCCACGAGTTCTCCTCGCTTGAGGGCGTGCGCGAGGACGTCGTCGACATCGTGCTCAACATCAAGCAGCTGGCGCTGCGGATGCACGCCGAAGGGCCGAAGCGGATGACGCTCCGCGCCACCGGCCCCGGCGCGGTGACCGCCGGCCAGATCGACGCCCCGTCCGACATCGAGATCCTGAACCCCGACCACGTGCTCTGCACGCTGGACGACGGCGCCACCGTGCGCATGGAGTTCACGGTCAACACCGGCAAGGGCTACGTGCCGGCCGAGATGAACCGTCCCGAGGACGCGCCGATCGGCCTGATCGCCGTCGACGCCCTCTATTCGCCGGTGAAGCGCGTCGCCTACCGCGTCGAGCCGACCCGCCAGGGCCAGTCGCTCGACTACGACAAGCTGGTCATGGAAGTCGAGACCAACGGCGCGGTCAGCCCGGTGGACGCCGTGGCCTACGCCGCCCGCATCCTCCAGGACCAGCTGCAGATCTTCATCACCTTCGAAGAGCCGAAGAAGAAGGTCGAGGGCGAGGCCAAGCCGGAGCTGCCGTTCAACCCGGCGCTGCTGAAGAAGGTCGACGAGCTGGAGCTGTCGGTCCGCTCGGCCAACTGCCTGAAGAACGACAACATCGTCTACATCGGCGACCTGATCCAGAAGACCGAGGCGGAGATGCTCCGCACCCCGAACTTCGGCCGCAAGTCGCTGAACGAGATCAAGGAAGTGCTCGCCGGCATGGGCCTCCACCTCGGCATGGACGTGCCGAACTGGCCGCCGGAGAACATTGAAGAGCTCGCCAAGAAGTTCGAAGACCAGATGTAGCCATCGCGCGCCGGCTTCGGACCGCTCCGGCGGTCAGGGCCCGACGAAGCCGCAACAGCGGTGGAGGGCCCCGGCGCTTCGCAGTGACCCAGGCGGAAGCAGGCTGGGATAGGTCAGGCAGGACGTCGACCCAGGAGATCGGGCGCGTCCGGTGGGGTCCAGGTGACCCAGGAGAACGAAAATGCGTCACGGTATCGCGCACCGCAAACTGGGCCGTACGGCCGCCCACCGCACCGCCATGTTCGCGAACATGTCGGCCAGCCTGATCAAGCACGAGCAGATCGTCACGACGCTGCCGAAGGCGAAGGAGCTGCGGCCCTTCGTCGAGAAGCTGGTGACGCTGGCCAAGCGCGGCGACCTGCACGCCCGCCGCCAGGCGATCAGCCAGGTCCGGGACGTCGAGCAGGTCGGCAAGCTCTTCAGCGTGCTGGGCCCCCGCTACAAGGACCGCAACGGCGGCTACATCCGCGTGCTCAAGGCGGGCTTCCGCCACGGCGACAACGCCGCGATGGCGGTGATCGAGTTCGTCGACCGCGACCCGGCCGAGAAGGGCAAGGATTCGGGGCCGACCGCAGAGATCGGCTTCGGCGGCGAAGACTAGCTTACGTCCGCAACGTCTTGAGAAGCCCCGGAAGCCCCGCTTCCGGGGCTTCTTCGCATCTGGGCGGCGGGCGCCTCGTCCGGTCTCCCGTCGCGGGCTTGGCAGAACGTAGAACGTGTTCATAAACTCGCGCGCCGCCGTCGTCCCAAGGGGAGTTCGGCGAGGCGGTTGCGTGGAGTGGCGTAGCGTTCGTGTCGGGGGAAGGCGTACCACAGGAAGCCCATGCGCTGGGCCGCGCGCTGGGCGACTGGTTCGAGGAGCTCGAGCAGATCCTCGACGCGGAGGGGCCGCCGCAGGCCTGGGCCCGCGAAGCCGTGGCCCCCGTGTTCGGCCAACTCGAGACCCCGATGCTGCCGATCGTCGACGCCAGGAGCGTGGCGGCCGGCGTCTATGAGCCGCGCGGAGGCCGGCTCGCCGCGACCCAGGCCTTCCTCGACGGCGGCGGGGACGCGCTGGTCGACGCCGAGCTGCTGACCGCGGTCGGCCGGGGCGCGGAACCTGAATGGCGAACCGTCGAGCGCAGCGCCGGGGGCCCGTCCGCGACCAGCGTGGTGGTCTATGCCGCCGGCCGGCGGACCGGAACCTGGCGGTTGCCCAGGGAGATCCATCAGGCCGCCGAGGCGGCGCCGGGATGCGTCGTCGTCCTGACCACCGCCCTGGACGAGAGCACGCCGCCGCTGCGGGACGCCTGCGCCGCCTTCGGCCTCACCGGCCTGCAGACGCGGGTCGCCCTGGAGTGCATCCGCACCGGGGCCATCCGGACGGCGGCTGAAAACCTGGATGTGTCCTACCAGACGGCGCGCGAGGCGCTGGCGGCCGCCATGAAGCGCGTGGGCGTGCAGCGGTTGCCGGCCCTGGTGACGCGCCTGACCACCCTCGCGTTCGGCGTGTTTCCCGGCCGCGCGAGCTCGGCGGACGTGCTGGCCGACGTCTGGGGTCTGACCGAGCGGCAGATCGCCGTGGCGGGAATGCTGGGGGAGGGGGCCTCGCGCGAGCAGACGGCGCGGCTCCTCGGGATCAGCGTCGCGCTGGTGAAGAAGGAACTCGACGCCGTCTATTCCCTCCTGCAGGTGAGTTCGGGCGCAGGGCTTGCGCGCAAGCTTGTCGAGGCCCGGGCCCTGGGGTGGCTGACGGCCGCGACCGCCGGCGGCGTGGGCTTCGTCGAGGACCTGTCCGAGCCCCTGCGTTTCGCCTTCCGCCCGGATGGCGGGCGGATCGCGTTCAGCGACTATGGGCCCGCCTCGGGCCGGCCGGTGCTGGTCCTGCATTCGAGCATGAGCACACGGATCGTCTCGCGAAAGCTGCTGCGGGCGCTGCACCGCGCCGGGTTCCGCCCGATCGCGATCGACCGCCCGGGGTTCGGCCTCACCGATCCGCTGGACGACGCCGAGGCGTCCCAGCATCCGTTCGAGGCCGCGACCGCCGATGTGGGTCGGGTCCTCGAGCACCTGAAGGTCCGCCGCGCCGACGTCGTCTCGAGGGGCGCGGCCCAGTTCCTCGTGGCGCTGGCGGGCCGCATGCCCGAAGCCCTCGGCCAGATCGTGCTGGTCAACCCCGGCCCGCCCTACCGCTACAGCGGCCGTGCGATCGGCCCGCTCGGCGCCATCAAGGACGCCTTCGTCCGCAACCCCGACACCGTGCGGGTCCTGGCGCCCTTCCTGGCCGGGCAACTCACGTACCGGCGGCTTTCGCGGATGGCCGTGCAGTGGACCCGCGGCAGTCCGCCGGACCAGAAGGCCGCTCAGGATCCGGAGTTCATGGTCGACTTCTTCCGGTCGCTGCAGATGTTCACCACGGGTCGCCACGACGGCTTCCTGCGCGAGCAGGCCGCGATCGCACGCGGGGGCAAGCCGGCGCCCTTCGACAACGCCGCCGGCTGGCAGGTGCTGCTGGGCGCCACGGATGTCCTCTACGACCCGGAGGTCGTCCTGGCCTACTGGCGCGAACTGCTCCCGGGGGCCGAGTTCTCCGTCGTCCGGGACGGCGGCCGCTTCCTGGCCATGACGCATCCGCACCTGGTGATCGAAGCGCTCGGCTGACAGGCGCGGACGGCCACTCCGGAGCTTGCCAGGATAGTTGCGTTGTGTGTTAAATATTGTTCGAGAAGTGAAGGAGAAGGCTCGTGTCCACCCCCCGCGCTCCGTTGGCCTCCGCCATCTGCTACCGCGACCCGAAGGCGGCGCTGAAGTTCCTCGAGGCGGCTTTCGACTTCGAACTCGTCATGCTGATCGAGGACGGCGAGGGGAACCTCGTCCACTCCGAGATGCGCTACGGCGATGGCGTCGTCATGGTCGGCAACGAGTGGAGCGAGGACCACAAGAGCCCGGTGTCCATCGGAGGCAAGAATACCCAGAGCGTGCACATCCATGTCGAGACCGACATCGACGCCCACTGCGCCAAGGCCCGCGCCGCCGGCTTCGAGATCCTGATGGAGCCCGAGACCCAGTTCTACGGCGACCGGACCTACCGATGCCGGGACCCCGAAGGCCACATCTGGACCGTGGGCCAGACGGTGAAGGCGGTCACGCGCGAAGCGGCCGAGGACGCCACCGGGCTCAAGATCACGGGCTGGATGTGACCGCGACCGCCGGTCTCGACCGGACGCTGGCGGCGCTGGCCGATCCCCATCGGCGCCGCGTCGTCGACCTGCTGGCGGAGCGGCCGAGACCCGCGGGGGAGCTGGCCCGCGAGACAGGCCTGTCTCCGCCCGCCATGAGCCGCCACCTGAGGACGCTGCGCGCGAGCGGCCTCGTCGAGGAATCCCATCCGGACTTCGACGCGCGGGTCCGGATCTACGCCCTGAGGCCGGAACCGATGGTTCACCTGCTGCGCTGGCTGGAGGAGAGCGAGCGGCTCTGGTCCGCCCAGCTCCTGGCCTTCAAAGCCCACGTCGAGAAGGACGCATGACGTCCCGCGTCTACGTCGCGCTCCGGGTCAGGGCGACGCCCGCCCGGGCCTTCGCGGCCTTTACCGAGGAGATCGGCGACTGGTGGCAGGCCAGCCCGCTGTTCGAGACCACGCCCCGGCCGGGCCGCCTGTCCTTCGAGACGGGGCCGGAGGGCCGACTCGTCGAAACCCGGGCCGGCGGCAAGGTGTTCGAGATCGGCCGCATCCGCGCCTGGGAGCCGCCGCACCGCCTGGTCTTCTCCTGGCGGCAGGCCTCGTTCCCGCCTGACCTGCAGACCGAGGTCGAGGTGCGGTTCGAGGCGGTCGGCCACGAGACGCGGGTCAGCATCGAGCACCGCGGCTTCGACCGGATCCCGGCCGGCCACGCGGCGCGCCACACCTTCCCCGACCAGGTCCTGCTCGCACGGCTGGGCGAGTACTGGCAGGCCCAGATCCGGGCCATGGGATCGCGGCTGCCATGACGCGGTTGCGCCGGTCTGGGGTTGGTTTCATGCTCGGAGCAGGGGGAGAAACATGACGGCGACCGGGACCATGCCTGCAAGGGCCAACCCATGACCGACGTCGCCGACCGGGGCCGCCGCGCCAGCTTCGGCTTCATCTTCGCGCTCGCGCTGATGAACTCGATCTCGTTCGGCATCATGATCCCGATCCTGCCCCAGGTCGTGAAGGAGCTCGCCGGCGGCGATACGGCGTCGGCCTCGGTCTGGAACGCCGTGTTCGCGGCCTGCTGGGGCCTGATGCAGTTCGTCTGCGGCCCGATCCTCGGCATGTTCTCGGACAGGTTCGGCCGCCGCCCCGTGCTGCTGCTGTCGCTGTTCGGGCTCGGCGTCGATTTCCTCTTCATGGCGTTCGCGCCGACGCTGGGGTGGCTCCTGGTGGGCCGCCTGCTGAACGGCGCCACGGCCGCCAGCTTCTCGACCGCCAACGCCTACCTCGCCGACGTCACGCCGCCGGACCAGCGCGCGAAGGTGTTCGGCTGGATGGGCTCGGCCTTCTCGTTCGGCTTCATCATCGGGCCGTCGATCGGCGGCTTCCTCGGCGAGTACGACCTGCGGCTGCCGTTCCTGGCCGCGGCCGCGCTGACCTTCGCCAACTGGCTCTACGGCTTCTTCGTCCTGCCCGAGTCCCTGCCCGCGGAGCGCCGGGCCCGCGTCTACGACTGGAAGCGCGCGAACCCTGTCGGGGCGCTGCGCCTCCTGCGCTCGCGCCTCGGCCTGCTGCCGCTCGCCTTCGTGGGCTTCCTGTTCCAGATCTCCCACGTGGTGCTGCCGACGATCTTCGTCCTCTACACGACGCACCGCTATGGCTGGTCGCCCGGC
Organism: Phenylobacterium sp.; assembly: GCF_016793225.1. Taxonomy (GTDB): domain Bacteria; phylum Pseudomonadota; class Alphaproteobacteria; order Caulobacterales; family Caulobacteraceae; genus Phenylobacterium. Next base: position 4,182 of record NZ_JAEUMN010000122.1, on the reverse strand, counting down.
ATCCTGGGCCTCACGTTCCTGCTCACCGGCGTGCTGGGCGTGATCACCCAGATCTTCCTGGTCGGTCCGACGGTCGCCCGCATCGGCGAGCGCAACACCCTGCTGATCGGCCTCGCCGCGGGGGCCGCCGGGTTCGCCTGGTATGGCTGGGCCGACACGGGGTGGCTCTATCTGCTGGGCGCGCCGGTCTTCGCCCTCTCGGGCTTCATCATGCCGGGCCTGCAGGGGTTGATGACCCGCAAGGTCGAGCCGCACGAGCAGGGGCAGCTGCAGGGGGCCAACCAGAGCCTTTCGGGCATCGGCTCGATCGTGGGCCCGCCGCTGTTCGGCTTCGTCTACGCCTGGTCGCTGCGCGGCGGACATCCGGAGGGCCTCGCCATCTGGCTGGCGGGCGCGATGCTGATCGCCGCGCTGGGCCTTGCCTTCGCCGCCGCCAGGGCTCCCGCGAGGGCCGCCCAGCCCGCCGGGTAGGGCGGTGGCTGTCTCCCGGCGTGCAGCCTTCCGCGGGCCGAAAGCCGCCTGACGAAGCCGTGCGTCTTCGCCATGATTGCGCCGGAAAGCTCGCTAGCGTTTCGCCTTCCGTTTCGGAGAGTCTATTGCCCGCGTCCAGGATGACCGTCCGCCTTCTCGTTCCCGTGCTCGCCATCGCCCTCGCGGCGCCGGCCGCCATGGCCCAGCCCGCGCTCCGCGCCCCGCCCGAGAACGCGGTGGCGATGAAGTCCTCGTTCGCCCCGATCGTGCAGCGCACGGCGCCGGCGGTGGTCAACATATCGGCCAAGCGCCTGGTGCGAGCGCAGACCGACCCCTTCTGGCAGCTGTTCGGCCTGGGCGCCCCGCCCGGCCGGCTGGCCTCGTCCCTGGGGTCGGGCGTGATCGTGCGGGCCGACGGCGTCATCGTCACCAACAACCACGTGGTCGAGAACGGCCAGGAGATCACGGTGGCGCTGAACGACCGCCGCGAGTTCCCCGCGCGCATCCTGCTCGCCGACCCGCGCACGGACCTGGCGGTGCTGAAGATCGACGTCGGCTCTGAGCGCCTGCCGGTCCTCGCGCTGGACGAGAGCGGCGACACGCAGGTGGGCGACCTGGTGCTGGCCATCGGCGATCCCTTCGGCGTCGGGCAGACCGTGACCAACGGCATCGTCTCGGCGCTGAACCGGACCACCAACGACGACGGCTCGGCCTACATCCAGACGGACGCGGCGATCAATCCGGGCAATTCCGGCGGCGCGCTGGTCGACATGGACGGCGAACTCATCGGGGTGAACAGCTTCATCCTCTCGCGATCCGGGTCGTCGTCGGGGGTCGGCTTCGCCATTCCGGCGCCGGTGGTGCGGCGCGTGGTGGACACCGCGGTCGGCGGCGGTCAGCGCGTCGTCCGGCCCTGGCTGGGCGCGCGCACGCAGAGCGTGACGTCCGAGATGGCCCGCAGCCTGGGCCTGCAGCTGCCGCAAGGCGCGCTGGTGGCCGACATCTGGCCCGGCGGCGCCGCCGCAAAGGCCGGCCTGCGCCAGGGCGACGTGGTGCTGCAGGCCGGCGGCCAGCGGGTCGTGGACGCTCCGGCGCTCAACTACCTGATCAACACCCGCCGGCCGGGCGATACGATCCCGCTTCAGGTCCGCCGGGCGAACGGCCGGGACGAGACCCTCACGCTGCGCGCCGAGGCGCCGCCCGCCACGCCCGCGCGCGACGAACGCACGCTGGCCGGCCGCAACCCCTTCGACAGCGCCACCGTGGTCAACCTGAGCCCGGCCGTCGCCAGCGAACTGGGGATCGATCCGTTCGCGGGGCCCGGCGTGCTGGTCACCGCGATCGGCGGCGGCCTGGCGCGCGGCGCCGGCCTGCGCCCCGGCGACATCGTCCGCGAGGTCAACGGCCAGCGGATCGGGCAGGTGCGCGACCTCACGGCGGTGATCGCGACGCCGACGCGCGTCTGGCGGGTGACCATCGAGCGGAACGGCCAGACGGTGACCGCGACCTTCACGGCCTGAAAGGCTTAGCAATGGCCGTCGGCCCCCCTACATAGGGCGGAAGCGGCAGGGGGAGCTCCGGCTTGTCTGACAAGGCGAGGGGCGAGAGCCCGCAGACGACGCGCGGGTTCCTGGCGGCCGTGGAGCGGCTGGGCAATCTGCTGCCCGACCCCATCATGATCTTCGTCTGGCTGATCGCGGGCCTGATGGTGCTGTCCGCCGTCGGCGCCGGCTTGGGCTGGTCGGCCTCGCTCACCTACGCCGGCAAGGAGGCGCCCCAGTTCGGCACGCTGGAGAACGGCGTCCTGACCTTCACGGCGGAATCCCTCTTTTCGGAAGAGAACATCACCCGGTTGCTCACCGAGATGGGCCGCACGCTCACCGGCTTCGCGCCCTTGGGGCAGGTGCTGGTGATCATCTTCGGCGCGGCCGTGGCCGAGCGCGTGGGTCTGCTGAGCGCCTTGATCCGCGCCAGCCTGCGCGACGCGCCGAAGGTGATCCTGACCCCGATGGTCGCCCTCATCGGCATGGTCTCGCACCACGCCTCGGATGCGGCCTACGTCGTCTTCATCCCGCTGGCGGCGCTCCTCTACGCGGCGGTGGGCCGTCATCCGCTGGCCGGGCTTGCGGCGGCCTTCGCCGCGGTATCCGGCGGCTTCGCCGGCAACATCACGCCGGGCCAGACCGACGTGCTGCTGTTCGGATTCACCCAGGAAGCCGCCCGCATCATCGACCCCAGCTGGAACATGAATCCGCTGGGCAACTGGTGGTTCATCCTGGCGATCGTGCTGCTGTTCACCCCGATCATCTGGTTCGTCACGGACCGGATCATCGAACCCCGCCTGGGACCATGGGGCGGCGAACCCGATGATGAGCTGAAGGCGGAGTTGGCGAAGTCCGCCCTGACGGCGGAGGAATGGCGGGGGCTGAAGTTCGCCGGGGTCGCTGCGCTGGTGGTGGTCGCGGGTTTCGCGGCGCTGGCCCTTTGGCCGGGCTACACCCCGCTGATCGACGAGAGCCGGGATGGCCCGTCGCGGCTGCAGCCCTTCTATGCGTCGCTGATCGCCGGCTTCATGCTGCTGTTCCTGTTGAGCGGCATCGCCTTCGGCATCGGCGCGGGCCGGATCCGCCGCGCCGCCGATGTCCTGGAGAAGATGATCGACGGGGTGCGGATGATGGCGCCCTACGTCACCTTCGTGTTCTTCGCCGCCCACTTCGTGGCCATGTTCAACTGGTCACGCCTGGGCCCCATCGCGGCCATTCAGGGCGCCGAGGCGCTGCAGGCGTTCAGCCTGCCTGCGCCGTTCCTGCTTGTGGGCGTGCTGATGTTCTCGTCGGTGCTCGACCTGTTCATCGGCTCGGCGTCGGCCAAGTGGAGTGCGCTCGCCCCCGTGGTGGTGCCGATGTTCATGCTGCTCGGCATTTCGCCCGAGATGACGACGGCCGCCTATCGGATGGGCGACAGCTACACCAACATCATGACGCCGCTGATGTCCTACTTCCCGCTCGTGCTGGCGTTCTGCCGGCGCTGGGATGGCTCGGTGGGCGTCGGCACCCTGCTGTCGCTGATGCTGCCGTATGCGCTGGGCTTCATGGTCGCCGGGATCGGCATGACGGTGGTCTGGGTGGCGCTGGAGTTGCCCCTCGGCCCCGGTGCGGCGGTGAGCTACGCCCTGCCGGGGGCCCGGTGAGGCGACCAGCCGGGTGGGCAGGGGCGTCCGCCATGCTAAACCCTGCGGATGGCCGACCTCTTTGAAGCCGCGGGTCTGACGCCCTCGCAGCCGACGCCTTTGGCCGACCGGCTGCGGCCACAATCGCTGGACGAGGTGGTCGGGCAGGACCACCTCCTCGGGCCTGAGGGACCAATCGGCCGGATGGCGGCCGCGCGCCGTCTTTCGTCGATGATCCTCTGGGGCCCGCCGGGCACGGGCAAGACCACCATCGCCCGCCTGCTGGCCAAGACGGCGGGCTACGAATTCCAGCAGCTCTCGGCGGTGTTCTCGGGCGTCGCCGATCTCAAGAAGGCGTTCGAGCAGGCGCGCACGCGCCGGCTTGCGGGACAGGCCACGCTGCTGTTCGTCGACGAGATCCACCGCTTCAACCGCGCCCAGCAGGACGGTTTCCTGCCGTTCGTGGAGGAGGGGATCGTCACGCTGGTGGGCGCGACGACCGAGAACCCGTCGTTCGAGCTGAACGGGGCGCTGCTGTCGCG
>NZ_JAEUMN010000195.1 GCF_016793225.1 Phenylobacterium sp. | reverse complement strand
CCGCTGACGGGGTCGAGGAGCGTCACCTTCTGCAGGTCGACGGCGACGAGGCAGATCGGGCGGTGATCGGCCGACTCGCTCCAGCAGCGCACCGGCTTCCCGTCCGGCCAGGCCGCGACCCGGCCCTCCAGGACGAGCTGGAAGGGCGTGGCGAGGGGCAGCGGCGCGTCGGGGCCCAGCTTCCGGGTGGTCTGGTAGGGCCGGTCGCTTCGCCGTTCGAGGCGTGAACTGCCCGTCTCGAAGACGTGCGCGAGCCCCACGGTCTGGGGCGCAGGCGGGGTCGGCGTCGCCAGGGCAGGGCGATCGCGCCGGGGCGGGCAGGAGTCCGATGCGCGCCAGGGCCTGGGGATCCAGAACCCCTCCACGGCCTCGATCCGGGAGGCGTCCGCCGCCTCGCGGACGAGCGGCAGCGTCGTCCAGTCGATCGGGCGCGCCGTGATGCGCAGGGTGCGGGTCTCGGCGTCCAGCGCGTAGCCGGCCTGGGCCGGCCCGGCCCCGCCCTGCGGCCCGTCGCAGCCGAACGGGATCGCCACCCGGAAGGCGCGTCCTTCGAGCAACGCCGGGCCGGGGCGACGATCCTGTTCCGAGGCCTCGGAGCGGGCGGCGGTCTCCGCCGCGGCGATCAGGTCCGCGCGTGTGAGCAACGCCGGCTCAGCGGCAGCCGTCGGTTCCGGCGCCGGCGGCGTGACCTGCGGCGGCGGCGTGGCGGGGGCGTCCGCCGGGCGGCTGGCGAACCAGGCCAGCGCCAGGACGACGGCCACCAGAGCGGCGATGACCAGGGGGGCCACGAGGCTCAGCTTGCGGCCGGGCGGCCTCGCTCTATTGTCTCGCATCGCGAGATATTAGCAGAGACGGTGGGGTGGCGCAGGCCCTCAGTTCCCGGAAGTCGAGGCGATCGCCATCGTCCGGGCCACGCGGCGTCGCGGGGCGGGATGGCGTGGGATGACCACGCCGCAAGTCGTGTCGCTGGCTGTGCTCCTGGCGGTGGTCGCGGCGCTGATTTCCGGCCGTTTCCGTTCCGAGGTCGTCGCCCTGAGCGGCGCCGCCGTGCTGCTCGGGTCGGGCGCGCTGCGGCCGGTGGAGGTGCAGGCGGCCTTCGCCAGCCCGGCGATCATCGCGCTCGCGTCGCTCTTCGTGATCTGCCGCGCCATGGAGCTGTCGGGCCTGCTGGGGGTGCTGATCCGCGCCGGGGTGCGCGGGTGCAGCCGGCTGGGGGCCGCCGGCCTCTGGCTCATGATCGCCCTGTCCGGCGTGGCGTCGGCATTCCTCAACAACACCCCGATCGTGGTCCTGGGCGCGCCGGTGGTGAAGGACATCGCCGAGCAGATGGGCCTTTCGGCCAAGCGGTTCCTGATCCCGCTCTCCTACGTCACCATCCTCGGGGGCGCGTGCACGCTGATCGGCACCTCCACGAACCTGCTGGTCAACGACATGGCCCGAAGCGGCGGGCAACCGGGCTTCGGCGTGTTCGAGATGACGCCGGTGGCGCTGGTCATCGGGCTGGTGGGCGCGGTCTATCTGTTCCTGTTCTCCGGACAGCTGCTTTCGGCGGGGCGGACCGGCGAGAGCGAGAGCCCGGCGCTGGGCCCCGCCGACGCCGAGCTGAACGATCCGCGCGACGATCCCCGGATGTACCCGGCCGACGCGCCCTTGCGGGTGGGACGGGCGGCGGCGTCGCTGCTGGTGTTCGTGGGCGTCGTGGCGGCGGCCGCCCTGGGCGTCGCGCCGATCGCCGCCGCAGCGTTCGCAGGGGCGGTCCTGCTCGTGGCCATGCGGGTCATCACCCCCGAGGAGGCCTACCAGGGCCTGCGCCCGGAGATCCTCCTGCTGATCGCGGGGATGGTCGTCGTGGGCCTTTCGCTCGAGGTCACCGGGCTCGCCGCCGCCGCCACCGAGACCCTGGCGTCGGGCACGCGCGCGCTGGGGCCGCTCGCCGCCCTGGCCCTGATCTACGGCGCCACGCTGTTCCTCACCGAGATCCTGTCCAACGCCGCGGTGGCGGTTCTGCTGACGCCGGTCGCGATCGCGCTGGCCGAGAGCCTGGGCGTCAGCCCGCGGCCGTTCCTGGTGGCGGTGATGATGGCCGCCAGCGCGGCCTTCGCGACCCCCTTCGGCTACCAGACGAACGTGCTCGTCTACCAGCTCGGGCGCTACGCCTACGTCGACTTCCTGAAGATCGGACTGCCCCTCAGCGTGCTCACCTGGGCGGCCGGCGTGGCGGCGATCCCCTACTTCTTCCCCTTCTGAGCCGGAACGGCTGCGCCGCAGGCGGCGTTCGCGGCCCATGGAACTCGATGAGCTGCGCGGCCTGGTCCTCTTCGCCATAGGCCGCACGCCCGTCACGCTGGGCGGGCTGGTCGCCGGCGCGGGCATGATCGTGGCGGGCCTGCTGCTGGCGCGGCTCGCGGGCGCCGGAATCGGCCGGCTGCGGGGCCGCGTCCGCTACGGCGCCGATGCGCTCTACATCGTCCAGAAGCTGGTCACCTACGGCCTGGCGATCTTCGCGGTCATCGCCGGACTGTCGACGGTGGGCCTCAACCTCTCCTCCCTCGCGGTGTTCGCCGGCGCCGTCGGCGTGGGCGTCGGCCTGGGGCTGCAGGGCATCGTGAAGGAGTTCGTCTCCGGCCTGGTGCTGATCTTCGACAGGGTCCTCAACGTGGGCGACTACGTCGAGCTCGCGGACGGACGGCGCGGCCTCGTCCAGACGATCGGGCCTCGCGCCGTGCACGTGCGCACCAACGACAACATCGACCTCATCATCCCGAACTCGAAGTTCATCGAGGGGCCGGTGGTGAACTGGACGCTCCACGGGCGGGGGCGGCGCATCCACATACCCTTCAGGGTCGCCTACGGCAGCGATCGCGAGAAGGTCCGCAGCGTGGTGCTCGAGGCGGCGCGCAGCGTGCCCTTCACCCTGCCGGAGACCGAAACCGAGCGCAGCCAGGTGTGGCTGGTCGGCCTGGGCGACTCCGGGCTCGAGTTCGAACTGCTCGTCTGGCCGACCCTCGACGCCGTCAAGCGGCCCGCCGCCATGCAGGCCGCCTACACCTGGGCGATCGCCGAGGCGCTGGACCGCGCGGGCGTGGAGGTCCCGTTTCCCCAGATGGACGTGCGGCTGCGAAGCTTCTTCGGCCAGGAGGGCGAGCGGGCGCTCGATGCGCTCCGGCTCGACCATCCGCAGGCGGACCAGCCCGCGGCGACGGGAAGCCCGAGCACCAACGACGCGGCGGAGGATCTCGCGCGGCCGCTTCCCGGGCCCGAGCCGTCCGACGGCGCCGCCCCCGGCCGTGACACCCGCTGATCGCCGGGGGGGGGGGTCACCTACGACCGTTTTTGACGTAGCCGCTCTTCAGAACAGGATCATCAACCCGGGCGGGCGTCGCACCGGGTCGACGACGAGGCCGGCTCCTGCCGCGGCCATGTTCGCGGAACGTCTTGCGAACATCCGGTGAAGGCGGTACAGCTTGAGTCCTCGACGCGGCGACGCGTTCTCCCGACCGGTTCGGCGGGAATCTGCGATAGAGAGGGTTCGGAAATGACTCAGTCGGCGTTGAGGCTCGTGGGCAAGGAAGATTCGGAAAAGGCGCGCGCCCTCGAAGCGGCGCTCGCGCAGATCGACAGGGCCTTCGGCAAGGGCTCGGTCATGCGGCTGGGCGACAAGACCACCATGGAGGTGGAGGCCGTCTCGACGGGCTCGCTCGGCCTCGACCTCGCGCTCGGCATCGGCGGCCTGCCCAAGGGGCGGATCGTCGAGATCTACGGGCCGGAGAGCTCGGGCAAGACGACGCTCGCGCTCCACGTCGTCGCCGAGGTGCAGAAGGCCGGCGGCACCGCCGCCTTCGTGGACGCCGAGCATGCGCTCGACCCGGCCTACGCCCACAAGCTGGGCGTCAACCTCGACGAGCTCCTGGTCTCGCAGCCCGACGCGGGCGAGCAGGCGCTGGAGATCACCGACACCCTGGTGCGCTCGGGGGCCATCGACGTGATCGTGGTCGACTCGGTGGCCGCGCTGACGCCGCGGGCCGAGATCGAGGGCGAGATGGGCGACCAGCTGCCCGGCCTGCAGGCCCGCCTGATGAGCCAGGCGCTGCGCAAGCTGACCGCGTCCATCTCCAAGGCCAAGACGCTCGTCATCTTCATCAACCAGATCCGCATGAAGATCGGGGTGATGTACGGCTCGCCCGAGACCACGACCGGCGGCAACGCCCTCAAGTTCTACGCCTCGGTCCGCCTCGACATCCGCCGCACCGGCTCGGTGAAGCAGCGCGACGAGATCGTCGGCAACAACGTCCGCGTGAAGGTGGTGAAGAACAAGGTGGCCCCGCCGTTCCGCGAGGTCGAGTTCGACATCATGTACGGCGAGGGCATCTCCAAGCTGGGCGAGATCATCGACCTCGGCGTGAAGGCCGGCGTGATCGAGAAGTCGGGATCCTGGTTCTCCTGGAACAGCCAGCGCATCGGCCAGGGCCGCGACAACGTGCGGGAGTTCCTGAAGCAGAACGCGGACATCGCCGAGCAGATCGAGCGGCAGGTCCGCGGCGCCAAGGAGACCGTCGAGGAGCAGCTCCTGGTCGGTCCGGCCGAGGGCGAAGCCGACGACGAGGACGGCTCGCTCTAAGCGGCGCGTCGCGCCTCCCACCCTGGCGTGGGAGGCCGGCCGCGGTCCGGTCTGCGCCGGGGGCTGAGGCCCCGGAGTTCAAACCGAGAGGGCTCCGCCGGGCAGGCTCAGCCGCCAAGTTCAAGCCGGCGGGCTCACGCCGCCAAGCTTAGGCCGCCGGAGCCTCTTCCCCCACGATCGACACGCGCTCGCCGTATCGTGAGTGCGGATAGTAGTCCCAGACCGAGTGATGCTGGGTGCAGCGGTTGTCCCAGAAGGTGAGGGTGTTGGGCTCCCACCGAACCCGGCAGTGCAGCTTCGGCTCCCGCTTCAGCAGGTCGAAGCACATGTCGAGCAGGGCGCGGCTCTCCCAGCGGTGCAGACCCTCGATGTGCGTGGTGAAGCCTGAGTTCACGAACAGCACCTTGCGCCCGGTGTCCGGGTGGCGCGTGACCACCGGGTGGCGCGAGCGGGGGTACCCGCCCTCGGGCGCCTGGGACTTGTAGTTGCCGATGTAGGGCAGCGCCCCGTCGTGCACCGCCGTCAGGCCCTCCATGTAGGCCTGCATCGACGGCGAGAGCATCTCGAAGGCCATGTACATGTTGGCGAACAGGGTGTCGCCGCCGCCGCAGGCCGGCGTCTCGGTGATGTAGAGCATCGAGCCCAGGGGCGGGATCGGATCGCAGCTGACGTCCGTGTGCCAGGCCTCACCGGCGGTGTACGGCGAGGCCGCGGTCGTCTTGACCACCAGGATCTCGGGATCCTGGTCCGGACGGCCATGCGCCATGGGGTGCACGTGCAGCCGGCCGAAGTGGCGGCCGAACGCCTTGTGCGCTTCGCGGTCCAGCCGCTGGTCCCGGAACACGAGCACCGACCAGTCGGCCCAGGCGGCGCGGATGTCGGCCAGGAGTTGGGGCGTCATCGGCCGGGCCAGGTCGACGCCGCGGATCTCGGCTCCGATGTGCGGCGACACCGGGGTCACCTGAAACGAGCCATAGTCGGTGCGGCGGAGGCCCTCGATGGGCACGTGCTTGGTCAGGACGGGGGCGTTCATGGCGGTTTCCTCGGTCGTCGGCGCTGCTGGCGCGCTCTTGGCCTCACCTTGGCGCAGGGCCGTCCGGGGGTCCAGCCGGCGCGGGCGCCTATCGTCCCCAGGGTCGCCTGCGGGGAGGGCCATGCGCTAGCGTGGCGATGCGGAGTTGCGGAACGATGGCCGACTACGTCCCCAGCAGCGCCCAGCCGGAGCCACCCGCGGACCTGCGCGAGCGCGTGGAGGGCGCGATGGGGCGCGCCTGGACGCGCCAGGTCCGGCCCGACACGGGCCTTTCGGCCGCTCACCGCTTCCTCGTCACGCTGGCGGACGGACAGCATGTGTTCGTCAAGGGCGCGACCACGCCGGAGACGGCGGCGTGGCTTCGAAACGAGCGCACGGCCCTGTCGGCGGCGCCTCCCGAGCTCGCGCCG
>NZ_JAEUMN010000104.1 GCF_016793225.1 Phenylobacterium sp. | reverse complement strand
CCTGCTGGCCCCCGTCGTGCGCGGCCGCAAGGGCGAGTACCGCAAGGAGTTCGCCGAGTGGCAGAAGGCCGGCTTCCAGCGGGTCAAGGTCAACGGTGAGCTGATGCTGATCGAGGACGCGCCGGTCCTCGACAAGAAGTTCAAGCACGACATCGACATCGTCGTGGACCGCATCGTCACCAAGCCGGGCCAGGAGCAGCGCTACGCCGACAGCCTGGCCACCGCGCTGAAGCTGGCCGAAGGCATCGCGGTCGCCGAATGGGCCGACCTTGACGAGGGCGAGACGACGCCGAAGCAGCTGCTGTTCTCCGAGAAGTTCGCCTGCCCGGTCTCGGGTTTCACGATCAGCGAGATCGAGCCCCGACTGTTCTCGTTCAACAACCCTTACGGCGCCTGCCCGGTGTGCGACGGCCTGGGAGCCAAGCTGGCCTTCGACGCCGACATGGTCGTGCCCGACAAGGACAAGAGCCTGCACAAGGGCGCCATCGCGCCCTGGGCGAAGGGCCCCTCGCCGCTCTACACCCAGACCCTGCAGGCCCTGAGCCGCCACTACGACTTCTCGATGGACGAGCCGTTCTGGAAGCTGCCCGAGCCGGCCAAGACCGTCATCCTCTATGGCTCGGGCGCGGAGAAGATCCGCTTCATCTATGACGACAACGCTCGCAAGTACGAGGTCAACAAGACCTTCGAGGGCGTGCTGCCGAACCTCGAGCGCCGTTGGCGCGAAACCGACTCGTCCTGGGTCCGCGAGGAGCTCGGCCGCTACCAGTCCGAGACGCCCTGCGAGGCCTGCGAGGGCTACCGCCTGAAGCCCGAGGCGCTCGCGGTCCGCATCGCCGGCGACCACATCGGCACGGTTTCGCGCCTCTCGATCAAGCACGCGAAGGCCTGGTTCGAGGGCCTGGAAGGCCAGCTCACCGACAAGCAGATGGAGATCGCGCGGCGGATCCTGAAGGAGATCAACGACCGCCTGCGCTTCCTCGTGAACGTCGGCCTGGACTACCTGAACCTGTCCCGCGCGTCGGGCACCCTGTCCGGCGGCGAAAGCCAGCGGATCCGGCTGGCCAGCCAGATCGGCTCGGGCCTGACGGGCGTGCTCTACGTGCTGGACGAGCCGTCCATCGGCCTGCACCAGCGGGACAACACGCGGCTGCTGGAGTCCCTCAAGGGCCTGCGCGACCTCGGCAACTCCGTGCTGGTGGTGGAACACGACGAGGAGGCCATCCTCACCGCCGACCACGTGATCGACATGGGTCCCGCGGCGGGCGTCCACGGCGGACGCGTGGTGGCCGAGGGCAAGCCCGCCGAGATCATGGCGAACCCGGACAGCCTCACCGGGCAGTACCTGTCCGGAGCGCGCGAGATCGCCGTGCCGGACGACCGGCGGCCGATTTCGAAGAAGAAGGTGCTGCGCGTCGTGGGCGCGCGGGGCAACAACCTCAAGGACGTGACCGCCGAGATCCCGGTGGGCACGTTCACCTGCATCACCGGCGTCAGCGGCGGCGGCAAGTCGACGTTCACGATCGAGACGCTCTACAAGGCCGCGGCCCGGCGGCTGCACAACGCCTCGGACGCGCCGGCGCCGCACGAGCGGATCGAGGGGCTGGAGCACTTCGACAAGGTCATCGACATCGACCAGTCGCCCATCGGCCGGACGCCGCGGTCCAATCCCGCGACCTACACCGGAGCCTTCCAGCCCATTCGCGACTGGTTCGCCGGGCTGCCCGAGGCGAAGGCGCGCGGCTACGGGCCCGGCCGGTTCTCGTTCAACGTGAAGGGCGGGCGCTGCGAGGCCTGCCAGGGCGACGGCCTGATCAAGATCGAGATGCACTTCCTGCCGGACGTCTACGTGACCTGCGACGTCTGCCACGGCCGCCGGTACAACCGCGAGACGCTCGAGATCCTGTTCAAGGGCAAGTCGATCGCCGACACCCTGGACATGACGGTCGAGGAGGCCGCCGAGTTCTTCAAGGCCGTGCCGCCCATCCGCGAGAAGATGGAGACGTTGAAGCGCGTCGGCCTCGGGTACGTGAAGGTGGGCCAGCAGGCGACCACGCTCTCCGGCGGCGAGGCGCAGCGGGTTAAGCTGTCGAAGGAGCTTTCCCGGCGGGCCACCGGCAAGACGCTCTACATCCTCGACGAGCCCACCACGGGTCTCCACTTCGAGGACGTGAAGAAGCTGCTGGAGGTGCTCCACGAGCTCGCCGACCAGGGCAACACCGTGGTGGTCATCGAGCACAACCTCGACGTCGTGAAGACCGCCGACTGGCTGATCGACTTCGGCCCCGAGGGCGGCGACGGCGGCGGCGAGGTGGTCGCCCAGGGCTCGCCCGAAGACGTGGCGCGCAACCCGCGCAGCTGGACGGGGCGGTACCTGCACGAGCTGCTCGAGCGCCATCGCGAGCGCCGGGGCGCGAAGCGGCGGGAGAAGGTCAGCGCGTGAGGCTCCTGATCCCTCCCCGGCAGGAGAGGGATCATCTAGGGTTCTCTCAACAAGGGGAGACCAGCCTATGAAACTCTATGGCGCGCCGATGCCGGCGCCGAACCCCAGGCGCGTGCGCATCTTCCTGGCCGAGAAGGGCGTCGACCTGCCTGAGACGCCGGTGAACATGATGCAGCGCGAGCACAAGAGCGCCGAGCACCGCGCACGCAACTCGCTGGGGCAGGTGCCGACGCTGGAGCTGGACGACGGGACCTGCATCTCCGAAACGGTCGCCATCTGCCGGTACTTCGACGAGATCCATCCCGAGCCGCCGATGTTCGGAAGGACGCCGGTCGAGAAGGCGCAGGTCGACATGTGGAGCCGCCGGGTGGAGTTCACGGTGATGAGCCCGGTCGGGATGTACTGGCGCCACGCCCACCCGTTCACGGCGCGGCTGCTGACCCAGTTCAAGGACTTCGGGGAGTCCAACCGGGAGCACTACCGCAACGCCCAGGGCTGGCTGGACCGCGAACTCGCGGATCGCCCCTTCCTCTGCGGCGACGCCTACACCATGGCGGACATCTGCCTGCTCTCCACGGTCGACTTCGCCACCTGGATCGGCCTGCCCCTCGAAGAGTCGAACGCCAACCTCAAGGCCTGGCACGACCGCGTCAGCGCCCGGCCCTCGGCCGCGGCGTAGGCCACGGGGAACTCAGGAGGCGCCGGCTCGCGTCCCGCGGCGACGCGCGGCGTCGCGCGGGCGTCAGGACGCCTCGGCGGCGTCGGCCTCGATCGCCCGGTAGGCGGTCGCGAAGGGGCCGTAGATCATCACGATCTGCAGGACCTGGAGCAGGAGCTGCATGACCAGCGTCAGCATGGTGGCGATCGCGGCCACCGGCGTCAGGCTGCCGAGATCCTGCATCGCCGCCTGGCCGCCGGAGAGTTCGACGATGGCGAAGCTGATGACGCTGAAGAGGATGTAGACGATCACATAGAAGATCACCGCCAGCACGATCATGCCGAGCAGCGACCAGAAGCGCCCTTTGGTCTTCTCCCAGGCGAGGCCCAGGGAAATCCGGCCGGTGACGAAGACCGTGGGCAGAAGCAGCGAGAGGCGCACGCCGATCCACATCGCCACGATGAAGGCGATCAGCGCCGCCACGAACCCGCCCACCGCGCCGCTCTGGCTGGCGCCGGCGGTGAACACGATGCCCACGATCCCCCACAGCGCGTAGATCACGATGCAGATGAGGTTCGCCACGGTGAGGCGTAGCTCGTCCTTGCCGAGCCGCAGATGCGCGAAGCCGTGCTCGGTCGGCCGCAGGACCAGGCGCATGACGCCGGCGGCGATGATCGACATGAGGAGCGCGGTCATCACCATGACCAGCAGGAAGGCGGGCCACGAACTGGCCAGCAATCCGGCGACTTCCTGCGGGTTGGCGTTCAAGAGCTCGCCCTTGCGGGCCAGCGCGATGAACTGCGGCCCCAGGGTCGCCATCATGGCGAGCGCGATCAGCAGGATGCCGCCGAAATAGACGGCGCTCCAGGCCAGCATCACGCCCGGATGCTCCTTGGTCAGCCGGAAGCCTTCCAACGCCGCATCGCTTGGTGAGAACTGAGCCATTCAACCCCTCTGCGCGAGCCCGACTCGGCTCGCGAGCCAGAACGCAGACTCTGCCGTGCATGGCAAACGGCGTGCAAGGCCCCGCTCGCGATCCAGTCGCACAGTTGCTAGTAGGCAACGCATGTCCATGAGACCTGTTCACGTCGTGGGAGGCGGCCTCGCCGGTTCCGAGGCCGCCTGGCAGATCGCAAGCGCGGGCGCGCCTGTCGTGCTGCACGAGATGCGGCCCGTGCGCGGCACCGATGCGCACCAGACCGACCGGCTGGCCGAGCTCGTCTGCTCCAACTCGTTCCGCGCGGACGACTGGGCCGGCAATGCGGTGGGCCTGCTGCACGCCGAGATGCGGGCGCTGGGCTCGTTGATCATGTCGGCCGGCGACGCCCACCAGGTCCCGGCCGGCGGCGCGCTCGCCGTGGACCGGGACGGCTTCGCGCAGGCGGTCACCGATCGGCTCGAGGCGCACCCGCTGGTCACGATCGTCCGCGAGGAGGTCGCCGGCCTGCCGCCGGCCGACTGGGACAGCGTCATCGTGGCGACGGGTCCCCTCACCTCGCCCGCACTGTCCGACGCGATCCTCGACCTGACCGGCGAGGGGCAGCTCAGCTTCTTCGACGCCATCGCCCCGATCGTGAACTTCGACAGCATCGACATGGACATCGCCTGGCGCCAGTCGCGCTACGACAAGGCCGGGCCGGGCGGCGACGCCGCGGCCTACATCAACTGCCCCATGGACCAGACGCAGTACGAGGCCTTCATCGACGCCCTGCTGGCCGGGCCCAAGTCCGAGTTCAAGGACTGGGAGCACGTGCCCTATTTCGACGGCTGCCTGCCGATCGAGGTGATGGCCGAGCGCGGGCGCGAGACCCTGCGGCACGGCCCCATGAAGCCCGTGGGCCTCACCAACGCGCACCGGCCCGACGAGAAGCCCTACGCCGTCGTGCAGCTCCGCCAGGACAACGCCCTGGGCACGCTCTGGAACATGGTGGGCTTCCAGACGAAGCTGAAGCACGGCGCGCAGACCGAGATCTTCCGGATGATCCCGGGGCTCGGGAAGGCAGTGTTCGCGCGCCTGGGCGGCCTGCACAGGAACACCTTCATCAACTCGCCCCGCCTGCTCGACGGGTCCCTGCGGCTGAAGGCCCAGCCGCGGCTGCGGTTCGCGGGCCAGGTCACCGGCGTCGAGGGCTATGTCGAGAGCGCGGCCGTCGGCCTGCTCGCCGGCCGCTTCGCCGCCGCAGAGCGCCTGGGCCGGACGCTGGCGCCGCCGCCGCCCACGACGGCGCTGGGGGCCCTCGTCGGCCACATCACCGGCGGCCACCTGGAAGGCGGGCCCGGGTCGTTCCAGCCGATGAACATCAACTACGGCCTGCTGCCGCCGATGGCGCCGCCGAAGCGCGACGCCGACGGTCGCCGGCTGGGCGCCAAGGAGAAGACCCGGCTGAAGAAGCGCGCCGTGGGCGAACGGGCGCTGGCCGACCTCGCGGCCTGGGCGGGCCATCCTGCGCCGACGCTGGCGGCGGCCGAGTAGATCCAGGCCCCGATCAGATCCGCCCGGAGGCCGTCGCCCAGACCAGCCTCAGTCGGTCGACCAGGGGAGACCGTCGCCGGCCGACCAGGGCCGCGTGCGCAGCCGCCGGAAAGGCGGCCGGCTCCAGCTTGCGGACGGCGCGACGGGCCGAGGCCAGCGCCTTGCTCGCCAGGGCGGCGACCCTCGGCTCGCCACGCTTCGACAGCGCCCAGGCCGCCCCGGCCGCCCGCGCAGGACCGGCGTCTCCGGCGGGCGCCAGGATTCGGGCCGCGATCTCGGCGGCGCGGCCCCCGGTGTCCCGGGCCCAGCGCAGGGCCTCCTTGGGCCGCATCGGCGTGGCGTCGAGCTCGCGGTAGCGCGCATCGATCATGGCCTCCAGCGGCGCACGCTGGAGGGCGTGGCGCGCCACGGCCGCCGCCAGCGCCTGCGCCGTCGGATGCCGGCGAACGGGTCGAGCCTCGTAGATCTCGTCCAGCACCTCGCGCCACCACGTGAGGCGGATCTCGCCCAGGAGCGGATTGGAGGTGACCTTCGGGGCCCGCGCCAGTTCGTGATCGTAAGCGTAGACGGCAATCACGTCGGCTCGCTTGCCTGCGTCGCCGATGAACCGGCTGGAGAGCCAGCGGTCAGGGTCCACCCGCCGGACCAGGTCGTCGAGATCGTCGTCCATCGCACCCTCAACGAAAAAGGCCCGCCGATGGGGCGGGCCTCTCCGTCATTTCGCCGGCCGCTATCCGAACAGCGTCTGCGTCATGGTCATCGACGTCAGCATCGGGATGCTGAGCAGAAGGTTCGTGCGCGAGAACAGCATCGCCGTACGGCCCGCCTTGGCCTTGGCGTCGGCGTCCGCGTCCACGATGCCCAGGGCGATCTTCTGGTTCGGCCAGATGAACACCCAGACGTTCAGGAACATGATGATCGCCAGCCACATGCCCACGCCGAGCAGCGTGAAGCCCTTGTCGCTCGGGGCGAGGCCGCCGAACAGGCCGAAGGTGAACGCCTCGTGCGCGTAATTCGCGCCGCGAGCGTAGGCGACCAGCACGCCCATGAGCACCGTCGCGGCCGCCGCCCAGCGGAACCAGAACAGCGCCTCGGGGGCGATGTACTTGGAGACCGCAGGCTTAAGCTCGGCCGGGATTTCCGGCATTTTCCGGATCTGGACGAAGTTGAAGTAGTACAGCAGCCCGATCCACAGGATGCCGAAGAAGGTGTGCAGCCAGCGCAGGACCGCCTGCCAGAAGGCGGCGTCCGTCCCCTGCGGGCCTTGCGAGTACGCGACGACCATGACCAGCGCGAGGACCACGCTGAGGATCACGGTGTTGCGGAAATTGGCGAGTAATCCAGCCATCTAGCTTGCCCTTGTGAGTCCCTGCCCTAGGTCGAGAGGTATAGGACCTTTCGTCACAGGCCGGAAGGACGCATCAGACGGCGATCAGGGCGGCCGCAACCCGCCGGCCTTCCGACGTGAGCAGATTGTAGAGCCGGGCGGCGGCGGGCGTGTCCATGAACTCCAGCCCGATCCCGGCCGCGCGCAGGCGTTCGCGCACCTCGCGGGGCGGCATGGCGTTGCGGGCGCCCACGCCCAGCAGGACGAACTCCACCTCGGCGGCGCCGGCGTCGAGCACCGGCTGCAGCGCCGCCGGCGTCAGCTGGTCCAGGCGCGCCACGGACCACGCGCGGGGTTCGTCCCTGAGGATCAGCACCGAGCCGTCGTGGCGGGCGCCGTCGAGGCGGAAGCCGCCGTCCCCGTAGGCGTCGATCGCGGGCGCGTTGCGGGCCATGGGCCGTCTCCTACCGCCCGCCCCGACCGGCCTCGATCGAGACCGTCAGGAAGACGGGGTCCGTCGTCGGGCTGCCGGAGCGCATCGGGATCGCCTGCGGGTGTCTCGGCCTGCCGGAACGCGCGCTAGGGCCGCGCGTCCAGGGGCTTCAGCACCTCGGCGTCCTCGCCCCGCTTCACGCCCAGCCACATCAGCACCACGGCGGCCACGAAGAACGACGAGTAGGTGCCGACCACGATGCCGAAGATCATCGCGATGGAGAAGCCGAACAGGGTCTCGCCGCCGAAGGCCGCCAGCACGCCCAGCGCCATCAGGCCGGTGACGCCGGTGATGGCCGTCCGCGACAGCGTCTCGTTGATCGAGAGGTCGATCACCTCGGACAGCGGCATCCGCTTGTACTTGCGCAGGTTCTCCCGGACGCGGTCGAGCACGACGACGGTGTCGTTCACCGAGTAGCCGATGATGGTCAGGATCGCCGCCACCGTGTTCAGCGAGAACTCCATGTTCGTGACCGCGAACAGGCCGAAGGTGAGCAGCACGTCGTGGATCAGGGCCGCGGCCGCGCCGATGCCGAACGTCAGGCCGAACCGGAACCAGATGTAGACCATCATCATCCCGACCCCGAGCGCCAGCGCCAGCACGCCGTTGCGGAACAGCTCGCCCGAGACCTTCGGCCCCACGACCTCCGTGCGCTTGAACTCAAGGGGTCCGATCGCGGCGACCAGCGCCCGCTTGGCGCCCTCCACGGTCACGGCCGGATTCTGGCCTTCCGGGGTCTCGAAGCGCACCAGCGCGTCCTGCGGGCTGCCGAACGCCTGCACCTGGACGTCGCCGAGCTGGCGGGCGTTCAGGGTCTCGCGAACCCGTCCCAGGTCGATGGGCTGCCTGGAGGTGATCTCCAGGACCGTGCCGCCGCGGAAGTCGACGCCGCAGTTCAGGCCCGCGCAGGGCGGCTCGAACGGGAACAGCGTGAGGAAGACCGCCGCGATCGTCGCGACCAGCGACACCCCGGCATAGACCTTCGCGAACCGCATGAAGCGGAAGTTGGTCTTGACCGGCAGCAGCTTGATGAGCGGCCACCACGTGGAAGGAGTCTTGCTCATCGGCGGCTCACTGGATCGGAAGGAACTTGGGCCGCGTCGTCCGCAGCCACAGGGCCAGGATCACCTGCGTGATCAGCACGGCCGTGAACACCGAGGTGAACACCCCGATGGCCAGGGTCCAAGCGAAGCCCTTCACCGGACCCGCGCCGAGGCTGAACATGATCAGCGCGGCCCCGAGGTGGGTGATGTTGGCGTCGAAGATGGTCAGCATGGCGCGGTTGAAGCCCGCATCGATGGCGGCGATCACCGTTCGCCCGGCCCGCATCTCCTCGCGCATCCGCTCGTAGATCAGCACGTTGGCGTCGACGGCGACGGCCAGCGTCAGGATGAGGCCCGCGATGCCCGGCAACGTCAGGCTGGCCTGTGTGATCGACATCGCCGCGATGATCAGCAGCCCGTTGACCAGCAGGGCCAGGATCGAGACGCCGCCGAACAGGAAGCCGTAGGCCACGACCATGAAGGCGAGAACCAGCACGAACGCGCCGATGGCCGAGATCTGGCCGGCGGCGATAGCGTCCGCGCCGAGCTCGGCGCCGACGGTCCGCTGCTCTTCGACGTTCAGGCGGGTCGGCAGGGCGCCCGCGCGCAGCACCAGGGCCAGGTCGTTGGCGCTCTCGACCGTGAAGCTGCCGCTGATCTGTCCGCTGCCGCCCGTGATCGGCTCGTTGATGGACGGCGCCGAGATGTACTGATTGTCGAGGACGATCGCGAAGCGGCGGCCGACGTTGCGGATGGTCGCATCGCCGAAGCGGCGCGTGCCCAGGCCGTTGAACCGGAAGCTCACGATCGGCTCGTTCTTCATCTGGTCGAAGCCCGGCTGGGCGTCGGTCAGCATCTCGCCCGTGACCAGCGCGCGGCGGTCGACAACCAGCGGCGGCTGACCGCCCTCGCCCGGCATCAGCATCTTGCCGGGGGGGACGCGCCCGGCCATGGCCGCGGCGACGTCGGCGTTCTCGTCCACCAGGTGGAAGGTGAGCTTGGCGGTCTTGCCCAGCACCTCCTTCAGGCGTTCGGGATCGCTCTCGCCGGCGGCCGCGACGACGATGCGGTTGGATCCCTGGCGCTGGATCGTCGGCTCGCGGGTGCCCAGTTCGTCGATGCGCCGGCGGATGATCTCGATGGACTGGTCCACCGCCCGCTTGGCTTCGGCCTCGAAGGCCTCGGCGATGAAGGTGAGCCGGAGCGTCTGGCCGGGAAGGACCTGGACGGTCGTGTCCCGCCCGCCGACCGCGCCCTGGATCGTGGAGCCGATGGTGTTTCGCAGCACGCGCGCCGCGGCGTCCACCTGACCCGGATCGACGATGCGCACGTTCACCCCGCCATTCACGGGCCCGAGGTCCGCGAAGGCGATCTGCTCCTCCCGCAGCGTCGTGCGGACGTCCTCGACCATGTTCGTCAGGCGCTCGCTGCGCAGGGCGTCCGTGTCGACCTCCAGCAGGAGGTAGGATCCGCCCTGGAGGTCGAGCCCCAGGTTCAGGGTCTGGCGCGGCATGAAGCCGGGAAGCCCGTCGCGCACGCTCTGCGGCAAGGCGTTCGGAAGCGCGAACAGCAGCCCGAGCACCACCGACAGGATGACGAGGACGACCTTCCAGCGGGAGAGGGTAACCATCTGGAGGGGCGCTTAGGCCTTGGAGTCGTTGGCCGGCGCGGGCTCGCCGCGCGACCGGACGTCCGAGATCATGCCCTTCACCACCTTCACGGTGACGCCGGTGGCGATCTCGAGACCGACTTCCTTGTCCTCGACCCGAACGACCTTGCCGATCATGCCGGACGAAAGCACCACCTGGTCGCCGCGCTTCAGGGCGGCCAGCATCGCCTGATGCTGCTTCATGCGGCGCTGCTGCGGCCGGATCATCAGGAAATAGAACAGCACGATCAGCAGGATCGGCATGCCGATGACCTGGATCAGGGCATTGGGGTCGTTCATCTCAGCTCCGGAAGCGTTGCCCTGGCGTAGGGCCGGAAATCGGGTCGGCGGAAGCTATGCGCAAGGACCCGCTTTTGCAATCGAAGCGGCGCGGGTGCTAGGCAGCGGGTCATGCAGGGTGACGACAGGACGGTCTTGAGCCGCATCGCCGAGGCGCTGGAGAGGCTCGCGCCGCCGGCGCCGACGGCCGTAAGCTTCGATGGCGGCAGGCTTTTCCGCCATGATCCGCGCAGCGGCGCGTTCCATGCTGCGCCGGACTATCCTCTGCCGCTCCAGAGCCTCGTCGGCGTCGACCGGCAGAAGGACCGCTTCGTCGAGAACCTGAAGCGCTTCGCCCAGGGTCTGCCCTCGAACCACGCCCTGCTCTGGGGCGTCCGGGGCGCGGGCAAGAGCTCGCTCGCCAAGGCCGCGTTCATGTCGGTCGCCGCCGAGAGGCCGGACCTGAAGCTGGTGGAAGTCGACCGGGACGAGGTCACGACGCTGCCTGCGCTGTTCGACGTGCTGCGGGGCCGCTCCGAGCGCTTCGTCGTGCTGTGCGACGACCTCTCCTTCGAGGAGGGCGCCGCGGCGGCCAAGGCGCTGAAGTCGGCGCTCGAGGGCGGCGTCTCGGGACCGCCCGCCAACGTCCTGTTCGTGGCGACCTCGAACCGCCGCCACCTGATGCCGCGCGGCCACCAGGAGGACCGCGGCCTGGTCGCCGCCGCCGAGGACGCCGAGGAGGAGGTCAGCGTCTCGGACCGCTTCGGGCTGTGGATCGGCTTCCCGCCGATGGACCAGGCGACCTACCTCGCCGCCATCGCGGCCTACGCCGCACAGTTCGACCTCGCGGCGCCCGACCTCGAACGGCGCGCCCTGCAGTGGGCGCAGCTGCGCGGCGCGCGCTCGGGCCGCGTCGCCTGGCAGTTCATCCGCGACCTCGCCGGCGAGCTGGGCAAGCCCCTGCCCCTCTGACGCGCACGAAAAAGGCCGGCGCCATCGCGCCGGCCTTCTCGATCCAGCAGGTCTCCGCGGATCAGGCGGCCTGAAGCTGGCCCGCGGACATCTTGCCGCTGCGCTTGTCGCGCTCCAGCTCGAAGGAGATCTTCTGGCCTTCATTGAGGCCCGACATGCCCGCGCGCTCGACGGCCGAGATGTGGACGAACACGTCCTGCCCGCCATCGTCCGGCTGGATGAAGCCGAAGCCCTTGGTCGCGTTGAACCACTTCACGGTTCCAGTTGCCATTTGAGTGCCCTTTCCGGGAAATAATTGGCGTCATGTGCCGACGCTTGCATCAAATTCTCGGATAGGGTCGTCGGTAAATCCGCGGCGGATCCAATGAAAATCCAGCCGGAAAAATTCGCGAGCCAGTGCGAAATTCGATGCTCAAAACATAATGTATTTCTGCCCGTGCGCAAGAATGTCTTCGGCAACGGGCGACATCCGGCCATTTTAACTCTACAATGCCGGCCAGCAGCCGAGGCGGCCGGTCCGACCGCGCCCGGCGCCCCCCCAGGAGGTTTCCATCATGCGCGCAACTCCCGACCGTGACGTCTTCACCGTGGTGCGCCACGACGGCGGCTGGGCCGTCGAGCACGAGGGCCAGGTCTCGGACATCACCCGCGACAAGGAGGTCGCCAAGGCCTCGGCCAACAAGCGGGCCCGGGCCTCGTTCGACGCCGGCCGGTCCTGCGTCGTCCGGGTCTTCGGCGAGCATGGCTACTTCGATGCCGCGTAGCGCTGCGCCCGCCTCGCTGAAGCGGCTGGCGCCGGCGCCCCGTTTTCGGGCCGAGATCGAGGAGGCCGAGGCGAGCGGGGTCTCCCGCGACGCCATGACCCTGCGCCTGACCCTGGGGGACTGCACGGCGCTCAAGCGCGACCGGGAGCTGCCGGTCGCCGACATCAGCTTCGCGGGCGGCGTGATGCGCTACCTGGGCGTGAAGGTCGAGCCCGGCGGCGTGCCGGAGAGCGTGCTCGACCTGGAAGCCTGAGGCCGGGCTACCGCGGGAGGACCAGGTTCGGATCGACGGGTCTGGCGCGCTCCTGCGGCGTCGGCGCGTAGCGGACCTCGAAGTGGAGCTGCGGCTCGGAAACGCCGCCGCTCGACCCCGCCTGACCGATCTGCTGGCCCTGCGTGACCTTCTGCTGCATGCGCACGTCCACCCGCCCGAGGTGGGCGTAGGCGGTGACCCAGCCGTCCGCGTGCTTGACCAGCACGAGGTTGCCGAAGCCCGGCACCTGGTCGCCGGCATAGACCACGTCGCCCGCGGCCGCGGCCCGCACCGGCTCGCCGGCCGGGACCCGGACGTTGACGCCGTCGTTGCGCTGGCCGCCGCCGCGGTCGCCGAAGCTCGACAGGATGTCGCCCCGCACCGGCCAGATGAACAGGCCGCGGCCCATCTGGCTGATCTGGGCGTCGCTGACGGGCGGGCTGGCCGTGGGCGCGCCCACGGGCGGGCCGGAGGGCCGGTAGGGCTGCGGCGAGCTCGGCAGCACGGTGGGCGGACGCGGGGCCGAGCGGGGCGGCGGCAGCGTCTGGCCTACGGGGGGCGGCGTCTCGAAGGATGACGGCGGACGCGGCGCAGGCGGCGTCGGCCGGGGCGGCGTCGGCGCCACGGCGGGCGTGGAGGCCTCGATCGGGCCGCGGTCGCGATAGCCCGCCGGCAGCCGCAGGCGGCGGCCCGGGGCCACGCTCGCGCCGCGACGCAGGCCGTTGGCGCTCCGCAGCTTGTCCACCGTGGTGGAGAACCGCTGGGCGATCTCGGCAAGCGTGTCGCCGCGCTGCACGACATAGGCCTTCGCCGAGCCGCCCGGGCCGCGGATCGTCTGGCCGGGCTGCAGCCGGTAGGGGCGCTTCAGCTTGTTGATGCGGGCGAGTTCCGGCACCGACGAATCGAGGCGGCCGGCGATCTCCTCGAGCGTGTCGCCCTTGCGGACCCGATAGGCGCGCCCAGGCGTGTCGACCGTGACCACGCGCCCCGTGACCTCAAGCCCTGCCGCGGACTCGGACCGGGCCTCCGGCGGACGGTCCGCCTCGGGCTCAGGCTCGCGGCGCGCGCTGCTGGTGCGAGGCGGCGGCGGCTCTTCGGCCGCGGCGGCGGCCTGCGCGCCGGGAACCTGGATCTTCTGGCCGCGGAAGATGGACGAGGAGCGGCCCATGCCGTTCGCGGCCTTCAGCGCCTCGACCGTGGTCCCGAAGCGGACCGCGATGCCGAAGAGCGTGTCGCCCGACTTCACCGTGTAGGTCTCGCCCGCCGTCGAGCCGGACGTCCGCCGCGTGCTGCGCGCCGGGGCCGGCGCCTCGGCCTTGGGGTTCTTCAGCACCTGACCCGGCTGGAGCCGGTAGGGACGGCGCAGGTCGTTCGCGCGGGCCAGATCCTCCATGTCCACGCCGAGCCGTGAGGCGATCTCCGCGAGGGTGTCGCCGCGCCTGACCGTGTAGGTGTCGGGCGTCGCGGCGCGGCGCGTGCGGGCGAAGGCGTCGACGGCGGGCGGCTCGAACGACAGGACGGGCGCGCGCTCGGCCTCGGCCATCGCCGCAGTCTGGGCCGGCGCCGCGGCGGCGGGCGGCAGGGGCAGCAGCACGGCGCTCTCGATCGGCGCGGTGGGCGCCGCGACCGCCGCCTCGGCCGTCGCCGTCGCCGCGGGCGGCGGCGCCGGCTGCGAGACCGGGACCGGCGCAGCCCCGGCCGCCCGCGACTGAGTCAGGATCGGATGGTCCGCGTAAGGGCTGACGCAGGCGGAGAGGGCCGTGCCGGCCAGCAGGATCAGGGCCGTTCGTCCGAGAAGATGCGTCATCGCCGCTCCGGGGTAGGACAGAGAATCATCGGGGCGTGAGGGGGAATGATGGCGGCGAGCCGGCGCCCCCGCCAACCCGCAAACGCTGCGCAACACGAAAAGGTCAGAGCTCCTTGGCCACGCCTTCGAGGAGGGGCACGAAGCGGACGTCGATCAGGTCCTCCACCTCGAACCCGCCCTGCCCGTCGCCGGTGTAGCGGCGGAGCGTCTGGACGGGACCCTTGCCGATCGGCGCCACCAGGATGCCCGTGGGCTTCAGCTGCGCGAGCAGAGCCTTGGGCTCTCCCGGCGCCGCGGCCGTGACCATAATGCGGTCAAACGGCGCCTGCTCGGGCCAACCCTCCCCGCCATCGCCGAAGCGGGTGATGATGTTGGTGAGGCCCAGCTCCCTGAAGCGGCCCTCGGCCTCCTTCATGAGGGTGCGGTACCGCTCGACCGTGTAGACCAGCCGCGCCAGCCTGGAGAGGATCGCGGTCTGGTAGCCGGACCCGGTCCCGATCTCCAGGACCCGGTCGCGGCGGTCGATCTTCAGCGCCTGGCTCATCAGGCCGACGATGAAGGGCTGGCTGATGGTCTGGCCGCAGGCGATCGGCAGGGCCGAATCCTCGAACGCGCGGTCCTTGAAGAGCTCCTGCGTGAACAACTGACGCGGCGTCGTCTCGATCGCCGTCAGCACCTTGGCGTCGGTCACGCCCTGGCTGCGCAGCGCCAGCAGCAGGCGCGCCATGCGGGTTTCGGGCGTGTCGTCGGCGTCGGACATCAGAGCTTCGGCGGGACGCCGCCGAGGCGTCCCCTCATGTCGTTGAGGGTGGGCAGGTGGGTCAGGTCGATGTGCAGGGGCGTCACCGAGATCTTGCCGTCGTAGAGGGCCCGCAGGTCGGTCCCCTCGGCCGGGCTCGAGCGAAGCTGGCGGAAGCCGACCCAGAAGTACTCCCGCCCCCGCAGGTCCGTGCGCCGCTCGGCGTGGCGGACCTGGACGTCGCGGAATCCCTGCCGGGTGACCTCGACCTCGCGGATCTCGCCGGCCTTCCCGTTCGGGAAATTGATGTTCATCACCACGTCGGGCGGCCAGCCGATTTCCATCAGGCGCTTGATGATGCCGGGCGCATGGGTCTCGGCCGGCTCGAAGCTGGTCCCTTCCTCGTAGAAGCCCATCTGCGACAGCGCGATCGAGGGAATGCCCAGCGCCATGCCCTCGATGGCCCCGGCGACCGTGCCGGACATGGTCACGTCCTCGGCGAGGTTCGCCCCGCGGTTCACGCCCGACAGCACGAGGTCGGGCTTCTTCCCCTGGATGAGGTCGTTCACGCCCAGCATCACGCAGTCGGTCGGCGTCCCGGTCGTGGCGAAGCGTCGCTCCGAAAGCGTGCGCACGCGGATCGGGTCGGCCAGGGTCAGCGCCCGGCTGGCGCCCGATTGCTCGTACTCCGGCGCGACCACCCAGACGTCGTCGGACAGCCTGGCCGCGATGCGCTCCAGCGCCTCCAGGCCATCGGCGTGAATCCCGTCATCGTTGGTGATGAGGATCCTCACCCTGCGCCCCCGATGTGGGTCACGCCGGGCATGTAGGGATGCAGAGCCTGCGGGATGGCGATCCGGCCGCCCTCGTCCTGGTAGTTCTCCATGATGGCGACCAGGGTCCGGCCAACCGCGAGGCCCGAACCGTTCAGGGTGTGGACGAAGCGGGTGCCCTTCTCGCCGGCCTTCTTGGTCCGGGCGTCCATGCGCCGGGCCTGGAAGTCGCCGCAGTTGGAACAGGAGCTGATCTCGCGGAACTGACCCTGGCTCGGCAGCCAGACCTCGAGGTCGTAGGTCTTGCGGGCCGAGAAGCCCATGTCCCCCGAGCAGAGGAGCATGGTGCGGAACGGCAGCTCCAGGCGCTTCAGCACTGCCTCGGCGCAGCTCACCATCCGCTCGTGCTCGTCCTCGGATTGCTCGGGCGTGGTGATCGAGACCAGCTCGACCTTCTGGAACTGGTGCTGGCGGATGATGCCGCGGGTGTCGCGGCCCGACGCCCCCGCCTCGGCCCGGAAGCAGTGGGTCAGCGCCGTGAGCCGCAGCGGCAGCTCCTCCTCGGGCGTGATCTGCTCGCGCACCAGGTTGGTCAGGGTGACCTCGGCGGTCGGGATCAGCCAGCGCAGCTCGGGCGCCTCGCCCGCCTCCCCGACCGCACGCGCCGTCTCGAGGCCGGGAAAGGCGACGAACTGGTCGTCCGAGAACTTCGGCAACTGCCCGGTGCCGAACATCGTCTCGCTGCGGACCAGGAGCGGCGGGGCCACTTCGAGGTAGCCGTGCTCGCGGGTCTGCAGGTCGAGCATGAACTGGCCGATGGCCCGCTCCAGGCGGGCGAGCTCACCCTTCAGCACCACGAAGCGGGCGCCGCTCATGCGGGCGGCCGCCTCGAAGTCCATCAGCCGCGCCGCCTCGCCCAGGTCGACGTGATCCCGCGGCTTCGAGATGGCGAACGGGGTCCCCCACCGGCGCACTTCGACGTTGTCGTGCTCGTCGGCGCCGGCCGGCACGTCGGCGGCCGGGACGTTCGGCAGGGCCGCGACCATTCCCCGCAGCGCCTCGCCCGCGGCCCGCTCGGCCTCGGCGTGCTCGGCGAGCTGGCCCTTGAGCGCCTCGACCTCGGCCATCAGGCGCTGGGCCTCGGCCTCGTTCTTCTGCGTCTTCGCCTGGCCGATCTTCTTGGACGCCTCGTTGCGTTCCGCCTGCGCCGCCTGCCCGGCGGTCTGGGCGGCCCTCAGGCGGGCGTCGAGTTCGAGGATCTCGGCGACGCGCCCGGCGGAGCCCTTCGACGCCCAGGCTTTTTCGTAAAGCTCGGGATTGTCGCGAATGGCTCGGATGTCGTGCATGGGTCGCTGGGGAGATGGTGAGGAGGCTGAGCGGCTCTCTCTAGAGCGCGTCGGAGGGGGCGCCAAGCTTGCCGGCCGCCCGACGGCCGGCGATCATGTCGCGGGCGCCGAGGCGCTGCACGAAGCGGGGGTGGATATTGTACCGGATGCTCAGCCGCGGCGTTCTGGCGGCGCTTGCGATCCTTCTCGCGCCGGCCGGAGCCGCCGCCGAGGAGGCCGCCGCCCTGGCCGTGCGGATCGGCGGAGACGAGATCCGGATGCCGGTTCCGGCGGGCTACTGCGAGCCCACAGGCCGCTATGCCAACATCGCCCAGCTCACCGACGCCATGGATCGGGAGAACATCACCTACCTGGCCCTGGTGGACTGCGCGGCGGTGAACGCGGGGCGCGAGCTCTCGCGCTACCTGTTCCTCCGCGCGCCGAAGGTCTTCGCGTCCGAGCGGCTGACGCGGGAACAGCTCTTCGAGCGCATGGGGCCGATGCCCGAGAACGCGCCGAACCTCCTGCTCGACAACCCGGCCATGGACCAGGCGAAGGGTGCCGCCCGGCGCGCCACGGGCCGCAACGTCGAGCTCAGCGGGGAAATGCGCCCCGTCGCCAAGGACGAGGCCGGCTACTACATGGCCGGCGGCCTGCAGCAGGACGACGCCGGGCGCAGCCGCCGGACCTCGGTCGGCATCGGGGCCACCGCCGTCCGGGGCCACGTGGTGACGGTGAACAGCTACGTCCGCGGCTCGGACCTCGCCGCCGTCCGCGAGGCGCTGAAAGTCGCCCGCGAGACCACGCAGGGACTGGTGGCCGCCAACCCCTAGGGCCGGCGCCGGACGCTGCCGACGAGTTCCTGGGGGCTCAGCCGGATCGCGGCGGCCTCACGCCGCGTCCGCGGCGGCCTCGTCTTCCCTGTCCCGCCGGCGCTCGATGAGCTTCACGCAGCCGATCGACAGGAAGTAGAGCGCGATGATGGGGCCCGCGAGGAGAAGCTGGCTGATGGGGTCCGGCGGGGTGACGACCGCCGCGACGATCACGACGCCGAGCACGGCGTAGCGCCAGCCCTTCCACAGCATCTCGGAGTTCACGATGCCCGCCAGGCCCAGCAGCGTCAGCACCACCGGCAGCTGGAAGCACAGCCCGAACGCCAGCAACAGGGTGGTCACCAGGGTGAGGTAGTCCGACACCTTGGGCAGCAGCTGGACCTGGATGCCCGAGGCGCCGACGATCTGCTGGCTCAGCGAGAACCAGAGCACGAATGGCAGGATGATGTAGTAGACGAGCGCCGCGCCCAGGGCGAACAGCACGGGCGAGGCCAGCAGGAACGGCAGGAAGGCCCGGCGCTCCCGGCGGTAGAGGCCCGGCGCCACGAAGGCGTAGGTCTGCCAGGCGAGGATCGGGAAGGCCACGACCACGGCGCCGAACCCGGCCAGCTTGAGCTTGGTGAAGAAGAACTCCAGCGGCGCGGTGAAGATCAGGTCGGGCGCGCCGCCGGTGACCGACGCGAGGGTCTTGAGCCCGATCAGCACGAAGAAGAGGTCGAAGGCGCCGTTGGCCTGCCCCGCCTTCTGGGCCGCGAAGATCTGCCCCGCCAGCTGGAAGGGGTGCAGCAGCACCTCGTAGATCTGGCTGGAGAAGCCGAAGCACACGATGAACGCGACCACGACGGCGGCCACGCAGACGATCAGCCGCTTGCGAAGCTCGATCAGGTGGTCGAGCAGCGGCGCGCGCGACGCCTCGATGTCGGCTTCGTCGCTCTCGTAGCTCAAGGCTTGGCCTCGACAGTCTTGCGCGCCCTGGGTTGCCCGGCCTTGGGCTTCCGCGCCTTGGGCTTCGGGGCCGCCGCGTCCGGCGCGGCGTCGGCTTGCGGGACGGCGCTCTTCTTCGCGCGCGGCTTGCGGGCGGGCTTGGCGGGCGCGTCGGACACCTCCACCGGCGGCGGCGGCGGCTCGGTGGCGTCGTACTGATAGCTCATCGGGGGATGCAGCTGAACGCCCACGTCCGACAGGCTCTGCTCGATCTCGCCGACGGTCGAGCGCATCGCCTCCTCGTGGCTCGCCATGTCCGCGAACTGGCCCCGGCGCATCGCCTCGACCTCCTTGCGCAGCTCATCGAGCTCGGACTGGCGCGCCATCTCGTCGAAGCTGGCGCGGAACTCGGCGGCCATGCCGCGGAGCCGGGCCACGAACTGGCCGAGACGCCGCAGCATGATCGGCAGGTCCTTGGGGCCGACCACGACCAGCGCGACCACCGCGATGATCAGCCATTCAATTCCGCCGACGTCCGGAAGCATGGGGGTGGCCTAATGAGAAGCGCCGGCCGCATCAAGCGGACCGGCGCCGGATTCCGTCTCTCATGCTCGCGGATCAGCTCCGCGCGCTGTCCTTCTCGTCCTGCGCGAGCTTCTTCGCGTCCTGCTGCGCAGGCTCGTCGTCGCCCTTCAGGCCGTCGCGGAAGGCCCGGATGCCCTTGGCGGCGTCACCCATCAGGCCCGAGAGCTTGCCGCGCCCGCCGAACAGCAGGAGCGCGACCACGAGGACCGCCAGAACGTGCCAGATGCTGAATGCGCCCATGCGCTGAAAACTCCCTGGACGACGCCATCCGCCGCCGCCGTTGTCTCACGCGGAGATATATAGTCGCTCCGCCGGGCGCGCGCCAACGCGGGTTTGTCGTTGCGCGTCCGATCGCCCGCCCCCGCCCGATCACACCCCCCCAAATGGCGATGTGCCTGCGCGGGGCCGCGTGGGACGGTTCTTCCAAGCGACAGCACGGATCGGAGGATCGGGAAATGCTCGGCCACTTCATGCGCACCACCCTGGCGGCCACGGTCGGCGTGGCGGCCGCCGCGACGGCTCAGGCGACGACGATCGACTTCGACAGCCTCCCCTATTCGACGCCCGGGGCCGTGGTCGAACTCAACACCCAGTTCGCGCATCTCGGCGTCCTGTTCGAAGCCGGCGTCGGGAGCATCGACACGTTCGGCGGGGTCATCATCCTCCCTGGCGATCCCGACGGAACCAACATCGGCTACATGCGGCTGGGCGCCCCGCAGACGATCCGCTTCGTCGATCCCTCCAACTCGGCCGTGAACGCCACGACCAACTTCGTCTCGTTCGACAATCTCGGCCTCATCGCGAGCGCCGGCGAGTACAGCGGCTTCACGGCGCGCGCCTTCGACCTGAACGGCAATCTGCTCGGCGAGACCACGGTCGCGCCCGCGGGGCCGGCCCAGGCGCGCGCGGTCTTCCAGACCAGCCTGAGCTTCACAGGCATCCACCGGATCACGACGACCCGCATCCCGAGCCCCATTGGCGGCATGCAGCCGATCGACAACCTGACGTTCGGGCCGCTGACCGTCGTGACGCCCGGAGGCGTGCCGGAGCCGTCCACATGGGCCATGATGATTCTCGGCTTCGCGGCGGCGGGTCACATCCTGCGGCGCTCCCGGCCAGGACGCCGCGCCGTCAGCTGACGTCCGCGACCCGCACGCCCATCGGACCGATCAGGGCTGCGACGGCTCGTCTTCCGCGAGGAAGTCGACATGGAACTCGGGGGCGTCGCCCTCCAGCGGGTCCTCGTCGCCGCCCGCCAGGTTCGGATCCGGAACGCTGAAGCCGGCCGGCAGGTCGAGCGAGAGCAGGCCGGCCGCCTTCATCTCGGCCATGCCCGGCAGGTCGCCGAGCGTGGCCAGCCCGTAGTGCTCCAGAAAGGCGTCGGTGGTCCCGTAGGTCACCGGCCGGCCCGGCGTCCGCCGTCGGCCGCGCATCCGCACGAGGCCCAGTTCGAGCAGCACGTCGAGCGTGCCCCGGCTGGCCTGCACGCCGCGCACGGCCTCGATCTCGGCCCGGGTCACCGGCTGGTGGTAGGCGATGATGGCCAGCGTCTCCTGCGCGGCCTTGGAGAGCCGGCGCGGCTCGTCGCGCTCCTCCGTCATCAGCCACGCGAGGTCCTCCGCGGTCTGGAAGCGCCAGCCGCCGGCCACGCTCGCCAGCACCACGCCCCGACCTTCGTACATCCGCCCAAGCTCGACGATCGCGCCCATGACGTCGGCGCCCTCGGGCAGCCGCCCGGCGAGATCCTGCTCGGTGAGCGGCCCGGCCGCGGCGAACAGCAGCGCCTCGATCTCGCGGGCGGTCTCCCGGTAGTCGCTCATGCCGCAGCCTCGCCCTTGCGCGCCCTCAGGTAGATGTCGGCGAACGCCTCGAGCTGGCGAGCCTCCATGGCGCC
>NZ_JAEUMN010000061.1 GCF_016793225.1 Phenylobacterium sp. | reverse complement strand
TTGGCGGAGCCGCCCTACGCCGCCTGACCCAGGCTCAGGGACTCGTATCGGGCAAGGTGGTGATCCACCGAGCCGAAGGCGGTCTCGATCATGGTGGCGCGCTTGAAGTAGTGGCCGATCGCCATCTCGTCGGTCATGCCCATGCCGCCGTGCAGCTGGATGGCGTTCTGGCCGACGAAGCGGCAGGCCTTGCCGATCTGCACCTTGGCGGCCGAGACCGCCTTCGCGCGCTCGGCGTCGTCGGTGACCTTGATGTTGGCCATGTAGGTCATCGACACCGCCTGCTCGACGTTGATGAACATGTCGACCATGCGGTGCTGCAGCACCTGGAACGAGCTGATCGGCACGCCGAACTGCTTGCGCTGCTTGGTGTACTCCAGCGTGCCCTCGTGCAGCTTGCGCAGCACGCCGCAGGCCTCGGCGCAGGTGGCCGAGATCGCCTCGTCCACCACCTTCTCCACCAGCGGCAGGCCGTTGTCGGCCGGGCCGATCAGGGCGTCGGCGCCCAGGCTCACGTTCTCGAAGTAGACCTCCGAGGCGCGGTTGCCGTCGACCGTCGGATAGTCGCGCGTGGTGACGCCCTTGGCGCCCTTCTCGACCAGGAACACCGAGACGCCCTGCGCGTCGCGGGGGCCGCCGGCGGTGCGCGCGGTGACGATCAGGTGGGTGGCGAACGGGGCGCCCAGCACCACCGCCTTGTGCCCGTTCAGCACCCAGCCGGCGCCGTCCTTCTTCGCCGTCGTTTCCAGGGCGGCCAGGTTGTAGCGGCCCTTGGGCTCGGCGTAGGCGAAGGCGAAGATGTTCTTGCCCTCGATGATGCCGCCGATCAGGTCGGCCGCGCCCGCGTGGCCCGAGTGCTTCAGGAAGCCGCCGCCGATCACCACCGTGCCGAGGTAGGGCTCGACGACCAGCGCCTTACCGAACTCCTCCATCACGACCATGTTCTCGATCGGACCGCCGCCCAGGCCACCCAGCTCTTCCGAGAACGGCGCCCCCAGGATGCCGAGTTCCTCGGCGAAGGCCTTCCAGACCTCCGGCCGCCAGCCCGGCTCCTTGGTCACCACGGCCCGACGCTTGTCGAAGTCGTAGTTGTCCGCGAGGTACGCCGCGACCGTGTCGCGAAGCATCGACTGTTCTTCGGTGAAGCTGAAATCCACGGGGCCGTCTCTTCCGCTGGTGTGTGTTCTGGGTGGTTGGCTTGAGCTTTAGAGCCCCAGCACCGCCTTGGCGATGATGTTGCGCTGGATCTCGTTCGAGCCGCCGTAGATCGACGTCTTGCGGCCGTTGAACATCTCGCCCGCGAGGCCTTCGGCGTACTCGGGTCCGACGCCGGCGGCGTTGCCGCCCAGGTCGCGCAGGAACGGCGCGCCGTAGTGGCCCACCGCCTCCAGCGCCAGCTCCTGCAGGCGCTGCTGGATCTCGGTGCCCTTGATCTTGAGGATCGAGCTCTCGGGGCCGGGGCCCTTGCCGCTCGATTCACCGGCCAGCGTGCGCAGCTCGGTGAACTCCAGCGCGGTCAGGTCGATCTCCAGCTCGGCCACCTTGCGGCGGAAGAAGCTGTCCGCGATCAGCGCCGAGCCCGTGTCGCTCCGCTCGGTGCCCGCGATGGTCCGCAGCTTCTCGAGATTGCGCTTCGAGCGGGCCACGCCGGCGATCCCGCTGCGCTCGTGCGCCAGCAGCGCCTTGGCGCAGGTCCAGCCCTGGTTCTCATGGAAGATGCGGTTCTCGACCGGCACCTTCACGTTGTCGAGGAAGACGTCGTTGACCTCGTGGCCGCCTTCCAGGGTGATGATCGGGCGCACGGTGATGCCGGGCGTCTTCATGTCGATCAGCAGGAACGAGATGCCCGACTGCGGCTTGGCGTCGGGGTCGGTGCGCACGAGGAAGAAGCCCCAGTCGGCGTGCTGGCCCAGGGTCGTCCACGTCTTCTGGCCGTTGACGAGGTAGTACTCCTTGCCGTCGTCGCCGGTGATGCGCTCGGCCTTGGTCTTGAGGTTGGCCAGGTCGGAACCCGCGCCCGGCTCGGAGTAGCCCTGACACCACCAGACTTCGCCGTTGTAGATGCCCGGCAGGAACCGCTTCTTCTGCTCGTCCGTGCCGAAGGTGTAGATCACCGGGGCCAGCATCGACAGGCCGAAGGGCAGGAGGCCCAGGCAATCGGCGCGGGCGGTCTCCTCGGACCAGATGTACTTCTGCGTGGGCGTCCAGCCCGTGCCGCCCAGTTCCTTCGGCCAGCCCGGCGCCACCCAGCCCTTCTTCGCCAGCACCTTGTGCCAGAGAAGGTACTCGTCCTTGGTCAGCGGGCGGCCCTCGTCCTGCGCCTTGCGCAGCTCGGCGGGGTAGTTCTCCGCGATGAAGGTCCGGACCTCCTCGCGGAAGGCGTTTTCTTCCGGGGTGAAGTCGAGGTTCATGGCCACTGCTCCGTCGGGCGCCACATGCGCCGCTCTCGGGCCGACCCTATACGCGCGGCGATGCCGGCGCGAAAGATGACGCTTGCGTCAACGTAAGGTCACATCGCCCGCTCCCGCTCAGACCGACAGCCCCGGATCCCCCTCCAGCACCTCCTGGACGAGCCGGGGGCGCTCGCCGGGCTTCCACAGCCTGGCGGTGTGGACCACGCGATAGCGGAGATCGCCGCCGTCCGGCCGTTCGCTGCGCGCGATCGGGCGCGGGATGCAGACGAACTCGGTGCGCATCTCGTCGGCGCTCAGCCGGACCGTGGCGTAGCCGTGCCCGCCCATGTCCACGAACTCGAGGTGCGGCGCGAGCGCGGGGTTCGAAAGCGCACGCGCGGCGCCTGCGTCGAAGCTCCGGGCGTACTCGAGGCAGGCCCGCACCCCGTGCTTCAGCAGCATGTTGAAGGTCGGGTCGGGTTTGGCCGCGCCCGGCCGGTCCGCCAGGAACAGCGGCCGCAGCGGATGGTCCTTCTTGAGCGTGTGTTCGTACGCCTCCAGGCCCCCCGGGCTGGAGAGTGACCCCCCGATGAAGCTCAGCCCCACGGGCTCGAACTTGCCGGGCGGGAGCTGCGCCGACGCGTAGCCGGCCCAGAAGCTGTGGCGGTCGCCCGAGACGATGGCGAAGCCGGTGATGCCGGCGTCGCGGACCAGGTCGCAGATCTCGGCGCGCTCGGCATAGGCGGTGCTGTGGTCGCCCGCGGCGAGGATCGCGAAGTCGCCGGGCCAGGGCTTGGCCATGCCGGGCGGCAGGTTCTGGGGATCGGCGCGCGAAACCAGTGTGCCCTTGGAGTTGCCCCAGATCTTCCAGGTGGCGCGCGAGGCCTTGAGCCGGGCCTTGAACCAAGCCTTCTGCTCGGCCCCCAGGATGGTCTGCGGCGGCGCGTCCTTCTGGGGATTGGGCACGCTGACGCCGCCGTAGGTCAGCTCGGCCGGCGGACGCCCGCCGCCAAAGGTCCGGCCGCCGTCGAGCGTCTGGGCCGCGTCCTCCTGGAACATGCCGAGGAACTCAGGCGGCGTCAGCTTGTCGAGGGCGGGGTCCTCGAACGGGCTCGCGCTGCGATAGCTGTGCTGGTCGGTGATGAGCAGCTCCAGGTGTCGCCCGTAGCGGAAGGCGCGGTAGCCGATCAGGCTGTTGATCGCCGCGAGGTTGTTCGGCTCGTCGCCCAGGCCGTCGGCGTCCCAGCGCTCGATCTTCACGTTCTGGACGGTGGGCGGGTCGAACGTGTCCCACGACGCGCCCGCGGCCTTCCGGCAGCGGGACGGCAGATACTCCCACCAGGCCTGGTTCGCGGCGACCTTCAGCGTCTGGCCGGGACGGGCGGGACCGCCCTGCTTCAGGATGCTCTGCCAACCCTGCCAGGAGAATTCGTGGTTGTCCCAGATGGCCACGAACGGCCAGCGCGCCCGCGCGTCCTTCAGGTCCGGGTCAGCCAGGAAGCCCCGATAGCAGGCGCGGTAGCCCTCCAGGGTCAGCGGATAGTGCAGTTTTCCGGGCCTGCCGCCGTCGGGGAACCGCGCCACCTCGTAGATCGTGCGGTCGAAGCGCTTGCCCCCCTCCTCCGGGTACTGCAGCACCTCGTAGATGAAGTCCCCCAGGTGGAGGACGAAGCCCAGCTGGTCCTCCGGCTTCGCGCGCTCGTCCTCGAAGATCATCCGGCGATAGCCGTTCAGCTTGCCCTCGTTGATGCTCTGGCAGCTCACGAAGGCGAAGGTCACGGGCCTGGGGTCACCCTCACGCGGCGCGGTGACGGTCCGCCCCACCCGGCTGCCGTTCCCCTCGACGTCGGCGAAGCGGTACCAATAGACGCGCGATGGCCGCAGCCCTCCGACCAGCACCCGCGTGGTCCA
This sequence comes from Phenylobacterium sp., assembly GCF_016793225.1. Classification (GTDB taxonomy): domain Bacteria; phylum Pseudomonadota; class Alphaproteobacteria; order Caulobacterales; family Caulobacteraceae; genus Phenylobacterium. Next base: position 3,812 of record NZ_JAEUMN010000061.1, on the reverse strand, counting down.
GTCCGCCGCCGCCGAGACGGGGGTGCGGGCGCGGGCCACGACGCGGCGAAACTCCCGGTCTTCGGCGACCTCGACCGAGAGCATGCGCCGCACGCCCTCGGCATAGGGGCGGCGGGTCCACAGGATGACGCTATGGGAATCCGGATCGCCGGAGGCGACGCCCTCGGGATAGAGATCCTCGCGCTCGCGCCAGGCCAGGCGTGAAGCGCGCGCCGGCCCACTCCACGCCACCGCCGCGCCCAATGCGGCCGCCATGCGCAGGAACTCCCGGCGATCGTTTGTCATGGGCGCCCCCGCTCCCGGGCTTCCGCCCCGCTCGCCCCACGCTGCACCTGATGGGGCCGCGCCGGAAGCACCGCTCGTCGCGTTTTCCGGGCCGCTTTGGCGCAGCCGGCGATCGCCGATGTGGAAGAAGGCCCCACGTCATCTTGGCAGCACGAACCGGATCGGGATGCGCACCGTCCCGCCCTCGACCGGCTGCCCGTCCCTCGTCGCGAGACGCATAAGGAACAGAGGCATGAGCTTGAGCGCGGCGTCTCCGAAACCCTCGCCCGTCGGGTACTCGTCCACCGTGCGGCACTCCGCGAGAGTCCCCTGCTTCGTCACGCTGCAACTCGTCACAACCGCGCCGGAAAGACCCCTTCGCAACGCTCGGCGGGGATAGACGCGCGCGACGTCATCCCCAGTGGGGCGTCGCAGCCACTCAGGCGGCACGACGCTCGCTTCGGAAGGCCGCGAAGCGTCCTGGGATTGGAAGTGGAACGGGATCGCAATTCGGCCGCGGGGGCGCGGCAGCTCGGGAAGCGTCATCTCGGCCGCGAGCCTGCGGGCTTCAGCCTCCACACCCGCGCTCACGGCGCCGATGGCCCGGCAGTTGTCCAGTTTATGGCCCTCGTATCGGCAATCGAGTTCGACGTGACCCGCGATCGTGCTGGTGACGTAGGTGAGCGGTGCTGACCGGATGTCGACCGGCCTGACGAAGCGGATCGGCAAATACAAGCGTCGACCCGCCACGGGAGCACCGTCGCGATCCACCGGCCTCATCCGGAACCTGTCCGCAAGTGAAACCGCTGAAGCGCCAAAGCCGGCGCCTGCCGGCTCCTCGCCATCGACGACGCAGTCGGCGAGGCTCCCGGCCTCCGTCACGGTGCAGGCGATGCGGGCTGTCCCGACAAGGAACGCATCGGCCGCCGCTTTCGGATAGACCCTCATCTGATCGTCGAAGGCGGGACGCCGATCCCAGATCGGCTTCACGACCAAGGATGTTACCGGGGCCGCTTCGCCGGGGGCCGTCGCCACGACGGTCTGAAGCAGCGCGCCCATCAAGGCCGTGGTCATCCGCCCTCTCCCCGGACATAACTCAAGGCTAAGCCGCGACGGTCCTACCGGTTTGCCCGCAACTCGACCTGCACCATCACCCGCGCGCCCGGCCTGGTCCCCGACGAGGCCTTGGCGCGCAGGGCCGCGGGACCGGCGGCCGCGACCAGGTTCGGGCTCCGCGGGCGCGAGTCGACCAGGACGCAGTTGTCGAGGCTCCGGTCGTCGCGGACCCGGCAGTTGAAGCCCACGTTCCCCACCCGGCCCTCGTCGTCGTAGATCACGATCGCCGGCAGCTTCGCCTTCGCCGGGTTCAGCCACTGGATCGGGAAGCGCACGGTGCGGCCGGCCGTGGCGGCGCCGGACGGCGCCTTGGTGGGCATCTGGAACCGGCCGCTCACGGCCAGTGCGGCGGCGCCGAAGCCGGGGCCGGTCTCGCTCAGCGACACGCAGTCCTTGAGCCCGCCGCCGGCGTCGACCGTGCACTCGATCGTCGCCGAGCCGGCGAGGTTCGCCGCCAGCGCCTCGGGCGGATAGGCCTTGGTCATCTCCTCGGCGCCGGGGGTCTTGCTCCACCCCGGCATGTCCGCGGTTGACGGCGGCGGGCGCTGCGGCGCGGCGGCCTGCAGCATGAGCGCGATGACTAGGGCGGGCATGTCCCAGCTCCCCGATAAGGCGACCTCTCCGAAACTGAACCCTGGCCATGGGAGTTGGCAACCTTGCCCTGCATGGCTTGCCACTGCGCGGCGCACCCGCCACAACCCCCGCCTCAATGCCCCGCATCGTCACCTACAACGTCCACCGCTGTGTCGGGAACGATCGCCGCCTCGACGTGGGCCGCATCGCCGCGGTCCTGGCCCGGCTCGATCCGGACATCGTGGCGCTGCAGGAGCTGGACGTCGGCCGCAGGCGCACCGGCGGCGTGGACCAGGCGCACGAGATCGCCCAGCGCCTGTCGATGAACCACCACTTCCACGCCGCCATGGAAGTCGAGGAAGAGCGCTACGGCGACGCCATCCTCACCCGGCTGCCCGAGCGGCTGGTGAAGACCGGGCCGCTGCCCGGCCATCCGCGGGTCGCGGCCCTGGAGCCGCGCGGCGCGCTCTGGGTCGAGGTGCAGGTGGAAGGCCGCCCGCTGCAGGTGATCAACACCCACCTCGGGCTCGTCCCGCGCGAGCAGCAGGTGCAGGCGGCCGAACTGGCCGGCGCGCGATGGCTCGAGCATCCGAAGTGCCAGTGGCCGGCGATCCTCACCGGCGACTTCAACGCCACCTCAAGCTCGATCGTCTATCGCACCCTCACGCAGCATCTGCGCCCGGCCCGGCGGCTGGCGCGCCGACGGCAGCCTTCGTCCACCTTCCCCTCGCCGCTGCCCGTCCTGCGCATCGACCACCACTTCGTGAGCCCGGGGATCGAGGTCGCGGACGTGTTCGCGCCGTTCGACCCGCTGTCGCGGACCGCGTCCGACCACCTGCCGCTGGTGATGGACTTCGACCTCGCCTGACCCGCGGAAGACCGGCGCTCAGCCCTCGTACGTGAGCTCGCGCGCCTGCCGGAACAGCCGCTGGCGCCGGCGCCAGACGCGCCAGGCGTCGCTGGGATCGGCGGGATCGCCCAGGTGGAACGCCGCCACGAGTCCGCCCAGGCGGCTGCGACGTGAGGGATCGACCGGCTGCAGGCGCCCATCGCGGTTCAGGTGGTCGATGGCCTGCACCAGGCTCCCGCGTTCGGCCCGCGCCTTGCCCACGGCGTCGCCGGTCACGCCCATGAAGTGGCCCACGAGGCGGTCGCGCATGGCCGAGATGGTCATCCGGGCCTCGTCGTCGGCCGCCTCCACCGCCAGTTCGATCTCGGTGTCGTAGCCGAAAGAGCGGTTGTTGAGGTTGGCCGAGCCCACGCGGATGATCTGGTCGTCCAGGATGCTGACCTTCGAGTGCACGATGATGTTCGAGCCGCCCGAGGTGGTCGGATAAAGGGCGCGGAACCTGCCGAAGACGTCCGCCGCCCGCAGCCGCCAGATCATCACCCCGCGGGCGTGGTCCATCGTCATCTGGTCGAAGTAGCTGGGCGAGTGGCCCGTGGTGACGACGACGACCTCGGGACCGTCGGGCTCGGCGAGCCGCCGCGCCAGCGCCTCGGTGATCACAGGCGAGGTGAAGTACTGGTTCTCGAGATAGATCGTCTCCCGCGCCCGGGCGATGGAGGCCAGTGCGAGGCAGCGAATTTCCTCGATCCTCGGCTGATCGCGCCAATCGGGATGGGTGCGGGAGATCGCAACGCGAGGGCGCGTCATGTGCACTGGAACGTGGTCCGGCCAGGGATCGCCGCCGGCGTCCTCGGGCGGGGCGATCTCCTCGCCCTTGGTCCCTATCCGCCAGCGCATCCGGAAGTGGTCGCCCAGCGCGCGCGCCGCGTCGCCGTCGACCATCATCATGACCTCGTGCCGCGGGTCATGGCATTCCTGGTCGGGCATGATGCGCCGGCGGTCATGCTCC
>NZ_JAEUMN010000183.1 GCF_016793225.1 Phenylobacterium sp. | reverse complement strand
ACGTCGACGGCGCCGTTCGCGCCCACGGTCGCCAGGGCGACGAAGGGCGAGAGCTCGATGAACCGGCGGCCGTGCTTGTCGATCCAGCCGATGTCCTTGGCCACGGTCAGCGGATGGGGCGGCTTGTAGAGCTCGTCGAGCGCGGCGCTCGCATCATCGGGCATGGCGCACCTCCGGCGCGCATTAGGCCCCAGTTGCGAACCGCTCGCAAGAGATAGCTGGCAGGGCGTCGCCGACGACGACGTCCGCCGATCAGACCGCTTCGCGGAGGTCCTCGACCAGGGTGCGGACACGCCACGCATCGGGCCGGGCCAGCAGCGCGCGGACCAGGGCGTTGTTGAGGCCGTGCCCCGCGCAGACGCCCTCGAAACGGCCTAGGACCGGGCCGCCGAGGACGTAGAGGTCCCCGATGGCGTCCAGCGCCTTGTGGCGCACGAACTCGTCGGGCCGGCGCAGCCCCTCGGGGTTCAGGATCACATCGCCGTCCAGGACGACGCAGTTCTCCAGGCTCCCGCCGCGGGCGAGGCCCATGGCGCGCAACGCTTCCACGTCGCTGAGGAAGCCGAAGGTCCGGCAGTCGGCGAGTTCGGCGCGGAAGGCGGCCTCGTCCATGGGGAGGTCGACGCTCTGCCGGCCGATGGCCGCGCTGTCGAACACGATCGTGAACGCCACCTCGAAGCCGTCCGCCGGAGAGAGGCTGGCGCGCTTGTCGCCTTCGGTCACCTCGATCGTGTCGAGGATCTCGATGTAGCGGCGCGGCGCCTCCTGGGTCCGCAGCCCGGCGCGGTCCAGCACCCGCACGAAGGGCGCGGCCGAGCCGTCCATGATCGGCATTTCGGGCCCGTCGACCTCGACCACGGCGTTGTCGACGCCCAGCATGGCCAGCGCGGCCATCAGATGCTCGATGGTCGAGACGGTCACGCCGGCGGCGTTGCCGATCACGGTGCCCAGCTGGGTCTTGCAGACGGCGTCGCCCGTCACCGGGATCGCGTTGTCGCGGTCCCTCACGTCGGTGCGCACGAACACGACGCCGCTGTCGGCCGGCGCCGGGCGAACGGAGACGCGGGTGTACTCCCCGGTGTGGACGCCGATCCCGGCGAACAGCGCCGGCGACCGGACGGTATGTTGGAACGCGGCCAAGGCGGACCTTCCTGCAACAACGCGGCGCGAAGCCGACCTTTGCCCCCAACGCGCTGGCTAAGCTGGTTGATGCACCGCAGCAAAGCACTTCGTGTTTCGCAATGTTTCGGTGAACCGAGCCTTAACGCCCTCGCCACCGGGCCCTTGATTCTACTGCGCAAATCGGCGGCGGGACGAACGTCGGCAGCCCCCTTCGCGGACCGCTCAGACCGCCGGGTAGAGTTGCGTGCCCACGAGGTTGCGCGACCGGTCGAGAACCCGCACCTGCACGGCGCGTCCCAGCGGCGCGATGCGGTCGGCCAGGCGCTTCGCATACGCCTCGGCCCGCGCGCCCGACCTGAACACCAGAGGCTCGAGGCCGGTGCACAGCACCGCCCACCCCTCGGCCAGCGGCGACACCCAGATGATGCGGCTCGACATGCGAAACCTCCCGGAGTGGGCTCCGGGAGGTTCTAGCAGACCCCGCTTTTCAGCGGAGTGACGATTTCGCGACCGTTTCTAGTTCGCCAGTCGGCGGAGGAACGACGGGATCTCGAGGTCCTCGTTCTGGTCGGCCACGTCCTCGGGCGCCTGGGCTTCGAGCGGCTGCGCGCCGCCGCGGCTCGGCGCGGGGGCCGGGCGCGGCGCGGGGGCGGCCTCGCGCGCGGCCGGAGCCGGCGGGGCGTCGAAGCGCGGACGACCGCCGAAGATCGAGAGGAACCCGCCGCGCGGCTTGCGCGGCTCGAACGCCGGCTCCGCGAAGAGCGGCGCATCGTCGGTGTCCTTGTCCTCGGCCGCGGCGGGGTCGACGATCCGCGTGAGCGGCGCGGGCTCGCTGGCCGCGACCAGGGGCTCGCTGCGGGTTTCGGCCGCCGGCGGCGGTGCGAAGATATCGGGCTGCTCCTCTTCGCGCGCGGCCTCGGCCTCGAACGCGGACACGGCGGCGACCGGTTCCAGGACCGGCGCCTCGGCGACCGGCTCGGGCCTGGGCGTCACGGTGGCGCGCAGCGGCTCCACCGACAGCGAGCGGCGCTCGATCTTGGGCTCGATGGCGGCGATCGAGGCGCCGTCCATTCCCGTGGCGACCACCGACACGCGGACCTTGCCTTCCAGCGTGGGGTCGAAGGCGGCGCCGAAGATGATGTTGGCCTCGGGGTCCACCTGCTCGGAGATGGCGTTGGCCGCCTCGTCCACTTCCAGCAGGGTCATGTCGAGGCCGCCGGTGACGTTCACCAGGACGGCCTTCGCGCCCTTCAGCGACACCTCGTCGAGGAGCGGGTTCTGGATGGCGTTCTGGGCGGCCATCAGCGCGCGGTCCTCGCCGTTCGCCTCGCCCGTGCCCATCATCGCCTTGCCCATCTCGGTCATGACCGTGCGGACGTCGGCGAAGTCGAGGTTGATCAGGCCCGGCAGCACCATCAGGTCGGTGATCGAGCGCACGCCCGAGTGCAGGACCTGGTCGGCCATGCCGAAGGCCTCGGCGAAGGTCGTCCGCTCGTTGGCGACGCGGAACAGGTTCTGGTTGGGGATGACGATCAGGGTGTCGACGTAGCGCTGCAGCTCGCCGATGCCGGCGTCGGCCAGGCGCATCCGGTGGCGGCCTTCGAAGTGGAAGGGCTTGGTCACCACGCCGACCGTCAGGATGCCGCGCTCGCGCGCGCACTTGGCGATGATCGGGGCCGCGCCCGTGCCCGTGCCGCCGCCCATGCCGGCAGTGATGAACACCATGTGCGCGCCGTCCAGGTGCTCGCCGATCTCGGGGATGCTCTCCTCGGCCGCGCTCATGCCCACTTCCGGGTGCGCGCCGGCGCCGAGGCCCTGGGTGACCTGCACGCCGAGCTGGATGCGGCGCTCGGTCTTGGCGAACTGGAGCTGCTGGGCGTCGGTGTTGGCCACGACGAACTCGACGCCCTCGAGGCCGGCGTCGATCATGTTGTTGACGGCGTTGCCGCCCGCCCCACCGATGCCGAACACGACAATTCGAGGCTTCAACTCGGTCGCGCGCGGCGCGGACAGTGAGATGGTCATGGGACGCTTCGTCCTTCCCCAGTTTTGCGGTCTAGCGCGCCCGGCACCCCTCGCCCGGCGCACCCGGAGTAACGATGCGTTAAGTACGCGCCGACACCCTTAATCGAGTGTTAACCGCATACATTGAGTCGGAACTGGATCGAGCTTCGCCTAAGGGGATTTTCGCAGGCGCCGCCAAGGAAATGCGGACGGCTCAACAGTAACGCTGCCGCGCTCTGCCTCGCGGTCTCGGCCGAGGCTTCCGAGCCCCCTCGGGCTAGAGGCCCAGAGCGGCCTTCACGGCGTCCCACGCCACGAGCTTGAAGTTCTGCTTCGCCCCGGGCGTCCCGTCGTCGACGTCGTCCTGCATGACGATGAGACCGTTGGCGAAGGCGCCCGCGAGGCGGCCCTGAGCGGCGACCCCGTCCGTGCCGGTCACCGCGTCGACCCCGTTGCCGGCGACCACGCTGAAGCGGCCGTGATAGACGGTCTGCGCCTCGCCGACGTTCCAGACCGCGAAGGCCGAGTCGCCCTGGCTGGAGGCGATCAGCCAGGCGCCGGCGTCATCCTCGAGCAGGGCGAGTCCCTCGACGTCGGGCATCAGCATCTGGGAAGGCGCCTCGGCGATCAGCTCCGGCTCTGGCTGGCCCAGGCCCAGGTCGAAGCGCCACACGCCCCTGGCTTCCTCGCCCAGGTAGAGCTGGCCGCGCGCGTCGTCGGCGACGCAGCCTTCCGGCTGGGACGCGACGGCGAAGCGGCGCTCCTCGACCACCTGCGCAGACCCGTCGGCGCGCGCCGAGACCCGCAGCTGGCGCACCTGGCCGTCCGTGCCGTTGACGATCATGAGGAACGCCTCGCCCCTCCGGGCCAGGCACAGGCCGTAGGGTTCGGCCAGATCCACCGGCACGGCGCTCCACAGGGTGAGCTTCAGGCTGTCGGGATCGAGGAAGAACAGCGCCGCGCCGGCGCCCGGGCGGCCCCGGTCCGACGCCGCCACCAGCACCCTCTGCCCCGCCGGCGTCGGGAAGCCGTCGCGGATGTCGACGTTGTTGGGCCGCCCGCCGGGCAGGAACTGGAGCGGCCGCCCGGCCAGGTCGTAGACATGGAGACCGGCCCCCTTGTCGGTCCCGATGATCACGCCGCGGCGGCGGTCCCTGGAATCCACCCAGATCGCCGGGTCGTCGGCGGCGTCACGGCCCCCGCCCCCGATCGCCGGCGTCTCGGCGGTGGCGAGCACGGGCGTGCCGGCCCCGACCGCCTGACCCCGCGAGTCGGAGACGGCCTCGGGATCGAGCGTCGCACAGGCGCCGAGGGAGAGGCTTGCGGCCAGGAGGA
>NZ_JAEUMN010000135.1 GCF_016793225.1 Phenylobacterium sp. | reverse complement strand
CCCTCGGGCGCGGCGGCGCGCTTCAGCGCAGCCTTGGCGACGCCCCGCAGCGCGTCCTGCGCCAGGGCCTCGTAGTTCATCAGATCCTGGACCGGCGGATCCTGAGCCATACCCACTCCGACAACCGAACGCCTGAAAGGTGACGTGTGCCGGGTGTGGCGCAAGGGAAGACAAGACCAGTGGAGGTTTCGGGCCAGGCCCCGCCGCGCGTTTCAGGCGCATTCCTCAGGTCCGCCCCTGGCCCAACCACCTGTCATCCCGGTTTCCGCGCAGCGGAACACCGGGACCCATAGACTCCGCGGTTCCGGATGAAGCGCGTCGGCGCCGCCAGCGGGCCGTCCCCACAACGGGCGCGCATGGGTCCCGGTCTTCGCCTGCGGCGAAACCGGGATGACAGCCGTGAGGGGGCGATCGATGCTCCCCCCCCCTGGGGGAGCTCGCGAAGCGAGAGGGGGTCTGGCCGCGGCGCCAGCGACGACACACCCCCGTCATCCCGCGGCTTGTCCGCGGGACCCATGCGTCCACCGGCTGTGAGCCCGCCGCTCTCGCAGGAGCGAGGCCGCGCCCGCCCGGCAGCCATCCGCACGGCCGCCGGCATGGATCCCGCGGACAAGCCGCGGGATGACGGCCGGGGAAATCCGAGGGGCGCCGCCAAAAAGGGAAAGGTGAGGGGCTTCTGTTGCCAGGCGCCCCTCGGGCCCCGCCTAGAGATCTGAACCTCTAGGACTTGGTTCGGATGTTACCGGACCGCATTACGCAGCCAGGCGAACTTCCTCAGCGAAGTTATCGTTCGCATTTAGTTTAAAGACCCGGATCGGTGGGTCAGGCCGAGAGAAAGCAACGCCTTTACACGTCTGTCGATGCTGATCGGCCCCGTGCTTCCCGGCGATAACCCGGAAGGATTTGGTGGAGCCGCCGGGAATCGCACCCGGGTCCAGTCCGCTTATTTCGCGCGCGTTTATCTCCATAGTCGGGCGAACCCGACGGCTCACATATAGGCGCTCGGGGTGGAAAAACAAAGGACCGCGCGGTCGCGCGCGGCTCGCGAAGCGCCAATGGCGGTCGCCGTTTCGCGAACCGCCGCGCCGGCTTCGCGAGCGGACTCACGGCCTCCGGACCGCCACGCCTACCCTCCCGGTCGACGTTTTCCCCGGAGCTCCCATGACGAATCTCGCCCACGCCTTCCGCCCGCTTGTGAACGACCTGTTCTCCAGCCTCCTGTTCGCGGGCCTGCTGGCTGCGGGCGTCGACGCGATCGTCGCGACCGTCATCGCCATGGCGGCGGGGGCCGGGCACGTCCTGCTCTGGATTGTGCTCCGAAAGCCGGTCGCGCCGCTGCAATGGGCGAGCCTGGGCCTGGTGCTGGTGTTCGGCACGGCGAGCCTGTTCCTGCACGATCCGCGCTTCCTGATGGCCAAGCCCACGATCATCTACCTGATCGTCGCCACGGTGATGCTGAAGCGCGGCTGGATGCTGCGGTACATGCCGCCCATCGCCGCCGGCCACGGCGAGCGGATGATGATCGCCTATGGCTATGTCTGGGCGGGCCTGATGCTGCTGTCCGCCGCCCTGAACCTCGTGTTCGCCATCGGCTTCCCGGCCCAATGGCCGCTCTACAAGGCGGTCTTCCCGATCGCCTCGAAGCTCGCGCTCTTCGCCGTGCAGTACGCGCACATCCGTGCGGTGGTCCGGCCCCGGGTGATCGCGGCTATGGCGCAGGCGCGGCCGGCTTCGGCGGGGTAGGGGGCTCGTCCACCTCGCCGATGTCGATCAGCCCCCGCCAGCCGGCGGGGGTCTTGCGCCAGACGGTCACGTAGTTGCCGGTCAGCACGCGGGAGCCGTCGAGCCAGGTGCGCTTCCAGTCCCCGATCGTGACGGCCATGTCGCCCGAGGCCGCGCCCCACGCCTGCTTCGGCGTCCATTCCACCTTCATCCGCTGCGGCGCGCCGCCGCCCATGAGGCGGTAGATGGCCTCGCCGCCCTTCGCGGGCTCGCCGCCGGTCCCGTAGAGCAGGCCCTCCGCCTCGTCCATGTACTCCCGGAACGCCTGCGCCGGATGGACCTGCTGGGCGCGGGCGAAGAAGGCGCGGTCGGCGGCCAGGGCCTCGTCAGCGGCCTGCCGCGAGAGGTCGGCGGCCTGTGCGCTCCCGGCCAGCGACACGGCGAGGGCGGCGGCGGTGAAGGTCTTCATGAGGATCAGCTTTGCGGTGTGACCGGCGCAGCTTCGCGCGTCGGCGCAGCGCCTTCAACCTCGGCGGACGGGGCCGGGGCCGGGCCGGGCGGGCGGGGCCGCGCGTCGGGGTTGGGCTTCAGCCGCCCGTTCGCCGCCAGCAGCTCGCGGTGCGCGTCGCGGGCGGCGGCGAACTGCGCGCCGCCGGGGAACAGCACGTCGAAGCGCGGGTCGTGACCCAGGGCCGCGCCCAGCACCGCCTCCAGCACGTCGGCGGCCTCGCCCACCTCGGCGGGGTCGCAGGCCCGGTGCAGGGTGACGGAGCGGCCGGGCGTCACGAGGGTGATGTCGTAGGCGGTGCCTTCCACGCAGAGCGCCTCGGCGGCACCGGCTTCGGCGACCCGGACGTCGCGCGGCGAGCGCCAGAGGGGCAGGTCCTTCAGCGCCTGGAAGCGCGCCCCCGCGCCCGCGGGCAGCTTGCGGTCGAAGCCCATGCGCCGCGCGATGCCGGCCTCGCAGCAGGCGAGGCCCGCGCGGCCCTGCACGAACGTGTCGCCGTCTCCGCGGACGGTCACCCGCGTCACCGTCTGGCGCACGCTGCTGGAGGGGCGGGTCCAGACCTCGAGGATCATCTCGTCGCCGCGCACGAACTGCCACTGCAGCGGCATCAGGCCCCAAAGCCGATAGGTCGAGGCGTCGACGCCGTTGTCGGGTTTCACGAGCTGTTCCACGCTGCGGATGCGGCGCCCGCCCAGCGGGTCGGCCTCCTCCGGGACCTTCAGCCGCTTGTCGTCCCACCAGCTTTTCGGGTCGGGCGCGGGATAGGGCCAGGCTTCGACTTCGGTGACCGGCGCGCCCTCGGGCGGGCCTGCGGCCTTCTGCCGGCCCAGCAGCTGCGCGTCGGCGGGCGCCGCCAGGGCCGCGAGGCTCGCCGCGATCAGGAATGGCTTGAACACGCCCCGGAAAGTGGCGCCCGCGCGCGGCGGTTCCGTGGCGAAGCGTGGCTCTAGAAGACCTCGACGCCGCGGGACAGCGACAGGACGCCCGTCCGGGACACTTCGACGAGGCCCAGCGGCCGCATCAGGTCCACGAACTTGTCGATCTTCGACGACGCGCCCGTGAGCTCGAACACGAAGCTCTCGTGGGTGGTGTCGATCACCTTGGCGCGGAAGATGTCCGAGACGCGCAGCGCCTCGACCCGCTCGACGCCGGTGCCGCGCACCTTGACCAGCGCCAGTTCGCGCTCGATGCCGTTGGGATCGCGCGTCACGTCCTGCACGTGCCGCGTCGAGACCATCTTCTGCAGCTGGGCCTCGATCTGGGCCAGCACCTGGGTCGTGCCGCGGGTGACGATGGTGATGCGGCTGGTGTGGGCGTTCCCGTCGGTCTCGGCCACCGTCAGGCTGTCGATGTTGTAGCCGCGCGCGGCGAAGAGGCCGACCACGCGGTGCAGCACGCCCGGCTCATTGTCCACCAGCACGGCGAAGGTGGCCCGGCTTTCGTCCTGCTCCTTGTGCGCGAGGTCGTAGACGGAGGCGGGCTGCTGGTCGGTCATCGGCGAAGGTCCCCGGCGGAGACGGGTGAGGTGTCACAGGGCGGCGCTGGCCGCAAGCACACGCTGCGTATTCGGCTCCACGTCCAGCGGAAGGGAAGCTCAGGCTGCAGGTGTGCCAGCGCCCTGTCGCACCCTTCGTCCCAGGGGTTACCGCCCGGCCTGCGCTGCGGGCGCGCCGGCGGCGTCCCTGGCGGGAAGCCACAGCGCCGGCTGGAGGGGCCGCAGCCGCTCGTCGTAGCCGTCATCCCACGGCAGGCGGCGCTGCTGGTCGGCCAGCACGAGCTGGAACGCCTCGAGGCCGAACGCGCGGCCCGTCCGACGCCTCCGCCGCTCGACCGCGAACGCGAACCAGCCGTCCGCGCCGTCGATCTGCGACGGATCGACCTTGCGCCAGACCATCCGGGCCTGCTCGTCCTCCACCCAGAGCTTGCCGTCTTCCAACACGAGGTCGCCCGCCTTGAGCTCCTCGAAGGCCTGCCAGAGCATGACGTTCGCGTCGGCCTGCGAGATGTCGAAGACGATGATCTCGGGCTGGTTCAGGGTGTCGTCGAACCCGACGGTGTAGACCCAGGTCGGCGCCGTTCGAAAATCGCCGACGTAGATCGCGGTCCAGCCGTGCTTGCGGATGCGGCGTTCCGTGTTCCGCATGTGCCATTCGGCGCGAAGGCGAGTGAACATCGATTTTTCTCCCTCGCCGTGAACAATTCAAGAACGGTTCGCGCGCAGTCAACCCTTGAGCTGCCCGCCGTGAGCATGTCTCCTGACGGGGGAGGAACCTTGCATGGACCTGAACCTTCGCGGCCGCACCGTGCTGATCACCGGCGCGTCCAAGGGCATCGGCGCGGCGGCGGCCGAGGCGTTCGCCGAGGAGGGGTGCGACCTGATCCTCGCGGCGCGCTCGGCGGAGGCGCTGGAGGCGCTCTGTGTCCGGCTGCGCAGCCAGCATCAGATCCAGGCCCGCGCGGTCCCCACCGACCTGCGTGACCCGGCGCAGCTCTCCGCGCTCGCCGAGGCGGGCCGGGACGCCGACATCCTGGTCAACAACGCCGGCGACATTCCGGGCGGCACGCTGGAAGCGGTCGACGAGGCGCGCTGGCGCCACGCCTGGGAGCTGAAGGTCTTCGGCTACATCAACCTCACGCGCGCCATCTACGCGCACATGAAGGCCCGCGGCTCCGGCGTGATCATCAACGACATCGGCGCGGCCGGCGAGCGGATGGACGCAGGCTACATCGCGGGCTCGGCCGGCAACGCGGCGCTCTACGCCTTCACCCGGGCCCTGGGCGGCAAGTCGCTGCGCGACGGCGTCCGCGTGGTCGGCGTCAGTCCGGGCCCCGTGGAGACCGACCGCATCGTCACCCTCATGAAGACCGCCGCCCAGCGGCGCTTCGGCGACGAGAGCCGCTATCGCGAGCTGATGGCGAACTACCCGCTGGGCCGCCCGGCCCGGCCGCGGGAGATCGCCGACCTGATGGTGTTCCTGGCGTCCGACCGTTCGGCCTACACGACGGGCGCGGTGTTCACCGTCGACGGCGGGATCAGCGCCGCGCCGGGCTAGCGTGGCTCCCGGGCCACACCGTCCGGCCAAGGTTGGTTGCAATCGAAACGAGTGCTTCCCGCGGCCCCGAACCGGGTGTATCCGCGCCGACCTCGAAGGAGAGACCCGTGTTCAACCGGCCCGTCAATTCGCCGCTCGCCTGCACCACCGACCGCCAGGTCGAGGGTCTGGGGACGTGCGCGCGGGAGGTCGGTTCGGCTTAGGTCTCAGCATCTTTGAGGCTCGTACGAAGAACCCCTCCCGGCCCGGCCGCGGAGGGGTTCTTCGTTTCGGAAGGACGCTTCGACCGCCGCGGGGGGCCGGGAGGGACCAGAGGGTTCCAGGAGAGTGTCCGATGAGCGGATTTGAAGTGATCGAAAGCGATGCGGGGCTGATCAAGGCGTGGACGCGCGGCGTCCAGGTCGAGGACAGCGCCAGGGCGCAGTTGCGCAACGTCGCGAGCCTGCCGTTCATCCACAAGCACATCGCGGTGATGCCGGACGTGCACTGGGGAATGGGCGCCACCGTGGGGTCTGTGATCCCCACCGTCGGGGCGATCATCCCGGCGGCGGTGGGCGTGGACATCGGCTGCGGGATGATGGCGGTGAAGACGTCGATCCGGGCCGAGCGCCTGCCGGACTCGCTGGCCGACCTGCGGGGCGCCATCGAGGCCGCGGTGCCGCACGGGCGGACCGACAACGGCGGCCGCAACGACGTGGGCGCCCACCGGGGCGACCCGCCGGCGCTGGCGACCCGGAAGTGGGCGGCGCTCGAGGACGGCTACAAGGCCATCGTCGAGCGCGATCCGAAGGCGGCGCACCCGCGCGGCCTCGGCCACCTCGGGACCCTCGGGACGGGAAACCACTTCATCGAGCTCTGCCTCGACGAGGACGGCGCCCTCTGGGTCATGCTGCACTCCGGGTCGCGCGGCGTGGGCAACCGCTTCGGGTCGTACTTCGTCGAACGGGCGAAGCGGGACATGGAGCGGTGGTTCATCCACCTCCCCGACAAGGACCTGGCCTACTTCCCGGAAGGGTCGGAGGGCTTCGTGTCCTACATCCGCGCGGTCAGCTGGGCGCAGAAGTACGCCCTGGCCAACCGCGAAGTGATGATGGACCAGGTCCTCGCAGTGCTGCGTGAGGCCTTCCCGGACCTCGTGACGACGGACGTGGCGGTGAACTGCCACCACAACTACGTCACCCAGGAGCGGCACTTCGGCAAGGACGTCTGGCTGACCCGCAAGGGTGCGGTGCGGGCGGGCCTCGGCGAGCTCGGGATCATCCCGGGATCGATGGGGGCGCGGTCCTACATCGTGCGCGGCAAGGGCAACCCGGAGTCGTTCTGCACCTGCTCGCACGGCGCCGGGCGGGCGATGAGCCGGGCCGAGGCCAAGCGGCGCTTCACGCTCGACGACCACGCGGCCGCGACCGCGGGCGTCGAATGCCGGAAGGACGCGGACGTGATCGACGAAACCCCGATGGCCTACAAGGACATCGACGCGGTGATGGCGGCCCAGGCCGACCTGGTCGAGATCGTCCACACCCTCCGGCAGGTCGTCTGCGTGAAGGGATAGGGGTCTCGCGTCCGCTCCGGCGGGCGCGGGCTCCGGCCCCCGCGCCCGGTCCCAATTCAACAGAGACTGCAGCCGCCGCGTCCGCGCGGCGGCGAACCCTGGAGCTGACCATGTTCAAGCTGATCGCGGGTCGCGCCCCGGTCCCGTCCAGGACCGAGCCGACGGCCCTTCTGAAGATGATCGCGGGCGAGTTCGCGCCGGCGATCGCCCGGGCGTGGCCCGAGCCGCACTGCGGCTTCCTCACCGCGCCCGCGGCGCGGAGGCACCTGGCCTGCGTGGCGCTGGCGCTGGGCGGCGACGTCGCGCGCCTGGCGGGCGTGCTGGGCGAGGCGCGCACGCGCGACGTGATCCGCGTGGCGCTGGGCCGCCACCCGCCGGGGCTCGAGCGCGCGCTGGGGCGGCTGGGCGAAACGGCGTGGAGCGCCGACGCCTACCGGCGGCTGATCGACCTGCTGGCCGATCCGAAGGCCGGGAAGATCCTGCGGCACGCCGGGGTCATCGACCGCGCGGCCATCGAGCGCCTCGGGCGGCTCCCGGCTCCCATGGGGCGGGCGCTGGCCCTGGCGCTGCTGATCGCGGACGACGGCGCGCGCGCCGTGTGCGAGGCGGCCGACGCCATCGCCTTCCGCGACGGTCCGGACGCCGCCGATGCCGCCGCGGGGCGCTGGGCGGAGGCCGAGACGGAGGAGGGGCTGTTCGCCGCGGTGAAGGTCGACCTCTATCCCGAGCTGCCGCCGCTCCCGTTCGCGGGAACCGAGCGCCTGAAGCCGCTGGCCACCAAGGCTGCGATGCGCGAGGCGGCGCGGCGCTTCGGCAACTGCCTGGCCGACCGCGTCGAGCACGCCGCGGCCGGCTGGTCGGCCTACTACGAGTGGACCGAGGACGAGGGCGCGATCGCCGAGGTGACGCGCGACGCGATCCACGGATGGCGTCTCAGCGAAGCCAAGGGGCCGAAGAACGAGCCGCTCGACAAGGACGCCCGCGCGGCCCTTGTCGGCGAGCTCACCGCCATGGGCGTCTACGTGGGGCGCAACTCGTGGAAGCTCGAGCGGGCGCTGACGCCTGGCGTCGGCCGCGACTGGCCCCTGCCGTCCATCGACGAGGACCTCGCCGAGGTGTTCGGATGAGCGACCGCCGCCGCGCGACAGGCGCGGCGGCGTGTCGGCTCCGCGGCCGAGGTTGCGTTCCCGGCGCGGGCCGCCAACATGGGCGGCCATGTCGTCGCTCCGGATGCCCCAGTCGCTCGCCAGCCGCCTCAAGGTCGAGACCGGCGAGGCGGTCCTGCGCTACGAGCTGCTGGAGGAGCAGGCCCATTCGCTCGGACGCGCCGGGCGCAGGGTCGAGGCGGCGCTGACGGCGCTGCGCGAGCACCCGGGCGGCGACGGCCGCGCCGCGCTGCTCAAGACGGCGGCCGACGCCGTGTGGGGCTTCTTCGTCCAGCGCGAGATCATGGGCCTGCGCGACCGCAACGCGGTCATCGCCCACTACCAGATCCCCCGCGAAGTGCTGGTCCGCCTGGGCGCCCGATGAGCCGGTCGGCGCCGTAGGGTCAGGCCTGCTATCACGCGCCATCGAGGGGAGACACCGACATGGCCATCACGCTCTACGACGCTTCCGTCCGCACCTACCTGCAGATCCTGCCCGCGGTGGGCGGGTACCTGGAGAAGGCGCGCGCCCACGCCGTGGAGACGGGCCGCGATCCGGAAAGCCTCGTGGAGGCGCGCCTCTGCGACGACCAGTGGCCGCTGCGCAGCCAGGTGATCTCGACCGTCCACCACGCCCGGGGCGCCATCGCGGGCGTCAAGGCCGGGCTGTTCCGGCCGCCGCTCTGGGACGGCCAGTTCGACTACGCCGGCCTGCAGAAGCTGGTGGCGGACGCCGTCGCCGAGCTTTCGGCTCTGTCGCCGGACGAGGTGAACGCGCTGGAGGACAAGGACCTGATCTTCGAACTCGGCCCGCGCCAGATGCCGTTCCGCGGCGGGGACTTCCTGCTGTCGTTCTCCCTGCCCAACTTCTACTTCCACGCCACCACGGGCTACGACATCCTCCGCGCCAAGGGCGCGCCCCTGGGCAAGCGCGACTTCATGGGCGCGCCGCGGATCAGGGCCTGAACCTTCAGGTCACGGGCGCCACGACGGCGCCCAGCACGCGTACGAGGTCGGCGGGGGACAGTCGCGCCTGCAGCCCCCTCTGGCCGGCGTTGACGAAGGCCTGCGGCAGCGCCGCCGCGTCGGCGTCGATGACGGTGGGGACGGCCCGTTTCTGGCCGAAGGGGCTGACCCCGCCCACGCGATAGCCCGTCAGGCGCTCGGCGTCGGCCGGCTTCATCATCTCGGCCGACTTCGCCCCCAGCGCGGCGGCCAGCTTCTTCATCGAGACCTCACGGTCCGACGCAAGCACGACGCAGGCGGGCTTGCCGTCGGCGCGCACCATCAGGGTCTTCAGCACCTCGCGCGCCGGCGCGCCCAGCGCCTCGGCCGCCTGCAGACCCACACGCTCGGCCGTCGGGTCGTAGTCGTAGGCGTGCAGTTCGAATGCAACGCTTGCGCGGCTCAGTGCGTTGGTGGCGGGCGTCGTTCGGCTCATGGAGAGTTCGCGTCTGCTGGAAACTGCCGGTTCTGTCGGGTTCCCAACTGATGCGGCTCGCACGAGTACCTATGGGTGACGTGGGGGCCGCGCCGCAAGAGACCCGATGACCTGTGACACCCTCCGGCGCGTGCGGGACGCGACGCGCGAGCCACATCAGCGCCTCGAGCGACGCCTCGACATCCTTCGGCGGATCGCCTGCGCGGACCAGCGTCGCGAACTCGTGGGCCGCTTCGGCGCGCTTCACGTCGACGCCGAGACGGCGCTCGCCCCCTGGCTCTCGGGGATGGCGGAGCTCGACTTCGAAGCGCGCCGCCGCTCCCCGCGCCTGGCCCGGGACATGGCGGTCCTCGGTCTCCGCGCGCCCTCGGGGGGCGGCGAACCGATCCGGCTGCGCAACGTCGGCGAAGCCCTGGGCCTGATGTACGTGCTGGAAGGCTCCACCCTTGGCGGCCGGGTGATCCGGCGTCACGTCGAGGGCGCCGGCGGCGATCTCACGGGGCTCAGCTTTCTGGACCCTTACGGGCGCCGCGCGGGCGAGCGCTGGCGCGGGTTCCTCTCGGTGCTCTCGGCGGCGCCCCAGGCCGACGACGTCGTGGCGGGCAGCGTGGCCGGCTTCGAGCATGTGGAGCGGCGGCTCTGCGGACGAGCCGACGCATGACGGACCCGGCCCTCGATCTCGACGCCTGCGCGCGCGAGCCGATCCACATCCCGGGCTCGATCCAGCCCCACGGCGTCATGCTGGTCGCCGACCGCACGACCCAGGAGGTGAGCCGCGCGGCGGGCGACGTCCCGCGCATCCTCGGCCGCGAGGCGTGGCTGGGCCGCACGCTGGGGGAGGTGCTGGGCGATCCGCTGGCCCAGCGCATCGCCCAGGTGACCCAATCCGGCGCGCAGGGCGGCTTCGCCGGGCACGTCAGCGGCAACGGCGGAGGCGCATACGACGTCTCGGCCCACCTGGATCGCGAACGCCTGATCGTCGAGGTCGAGCCCACGGTCGGAGCTCCCCTGCCGGCCGTGATGCTCCTCGCCCAGCTGGAGTCGGCCAGCGCCGCCTTCGAGCGCGCCACGACGGTGAAGCTGCTGTGCGACCGGGCCGCCATCGAGTTCCGGCGCCTGACCGGCTTCGATCGCGTCATGATCTATCGGTTCCTGGAGGAGGGCGCCGGCGCCGTCCTTTCCGAGGCGCTGGCGGAAGGGATGCCCAGCTTCCTCAACCACCACTTCCCGGGCTCGGACATCCCGGCCCAGGCGCGGGAGCTGTACGTCCGCAACCTGGTGCGCGTGATCCCCGACGTGACCTACGAGCCCGCGCCGCTGCTGCCGGCCTGGACGGATCCGACCCCGCTCGACATGAGCGACTGCGCGCTCCGCTCGGTCTCGCCAGTGCACATGCAGTACCTGCGCAACATGGGCGTGGGTGCGTCGGCGTCCGTCTCCATCGTGAAGGACGGCGTGCTCTGGGGGCTGGTGGCCTGCCACCATCGCGAGCCCAGGCTGATGCCCTACGACGTCCGCGCGGCGGCCCGGGCGCTGGCCGGCGCCTTGGCGCGCCAGATCCGGGCCAAGCAGGAGGCCGAGGCCTATCGCGAACGGCTGCGTCTGCGCGGCCTTGAGGACGAACTGACGTCGCGCCTGTCGCGGGCCGGCGGCCTGGACGCGAACCTCGCGGTGGGGATGGCCGAGCTGCGCCGCATGCTGGACGCCGACGGCGTGGCCGCCGTGCGGGGACGGGAGACCTTCACCGACGGCGTCTGCCCTCCGGCCGACGCCATCCGGGAGCTCGCCGCCTGGGTCGAGGCGGGCGCGGCGGATCCCGTCGTGACGGACCGGCTTTCCGAGCGCTATCCGCCCGCCGCGGCGTTCATGGCCGAGGCCAGCGGACTCCTGGGGCTGGTGGTGGCGTCCGACGAGCCGTTCGTCGTCCTCTGGTTCCGGGCCGAGGCGCCGGAGGTCGTGAACTGGGCCGGCAATCCGCACAAGGCCGTGGCGCTTGGCCCGGGCGAGACCCTGACGCCGCGCGCCTCCTTCGAGGCCTGGCGCGAACAGGTGCGCGGGCGCTCGCGGCGCTGGACCCTGGCCGAGGCCGACGCCGCCCAGCGCCTGCGCGAGACGCTGCTGGAGGCGCGCAGCCACCGGCGCCAGCTGGAGCTGAACGCGCGCCTGAGCAGCGCCCTGAGCGAGAAGGACGGCCTCCTGCAGCAGAAGGCGATGTTGCTGAAGGAGGTGAACCACCGGATCCAGAACAGCCTTCAGCTCGTCTCCAGCTTCCTCGGCCTGCAGGCGCGCGCCGTCGGCGACCCGAACCTGCACGAGGCCTTCGAGGAGGCGCGCCGGCGGCTGCAGGCCGTCGCGCTGGTGCACCGGCGGCTCTACCGGGCGGACCAGATCGAGACGGTGGATCTCGGGCGCTATCTCGAGGACCTGATCGGCGACATGAACGCCTCCATGGGCGCCGAGTGGGCCGGCAAGGTCAGCGTCGAAGCGGCGCCGGTCATCGTGCCGACCGACCGCGCCGTGTCGCTGGGCCTGGTCGTGACCGAGCTGGTGATCAACGCCAACAAGTATGCCTACGGCGGCGCGCCGGGGCCGATCGAGGTGCGGCTGGAGGAGCACAACGCCGACCTGAAGGTCGTCGTCGCCGACCATGGCCGCGGCAAGCACACGCCCGGGGAGGGCTTCGGCAGCCGAATGATGACGGCGATGGTGCGCCAGCTCGGCGGCGAGCTGACCTACAGCGACAACCGGCCCGGGGCGCGCGCCATCCTGACCGCGCCCATCCAGGGCCTGGCGCCCGCGCCGGTCTAGGGTCCGGACGTCCACGAGCTGTCAGCGATCTCGACAGCTTCCGACCGTCCCGGCGAACGCCGGGACCCAGATCCTTGCGCGAGTGGAAGCGCCCTGATGCGGACTCCCTGAACGTCCGCAAGGGGTGGATCGCGGGCGTTGAAACGGCTTGCCGCCCCTCCTGAGGTTCCGATATTGTTCCACTCCTCCTCTCCCAGGCGCGGCAGCGCCGTGGGAGAGGCCGGGAGAGGGCGGCGCTGAGCAGCGCGCGCCGCGCCGCCGTTGGACCAGGAGGCGACGCCTGTGGGCAAGGTCATGTCCGTCACC
>NZ_JAEUMN010000115.1 GCF_016793225.1 Phenylobacterium sp. | reverse complement strand
TGGCTGCTCAACATCTCGGTCGATCTCAGGAACTACGCGATCTTCGCGATCGCCACCTGGTTCATCCTCTGGGTGCTGCTCGCCCGCCCGCTACGCAGCATCAAGATCCGCGACGAGACGCCGCCCGCGCGTCAGCTGCTGATCGAGTTCGCGATCTCGCTGCGGTCGTTGGCGGTCTTCTCGACGGTGGGCGTGCTGCTGTTCGCCCTGGAGCGCGCCGGCCACCTGCCGGGACCGGCGCTGGCCGCGCAGTGGGGACCGGCCTGGACCTTCGCCTCTCTGGTGCTGATGATCATCGCCCAGGACGCCTACTTCTACTGGACCCACCGGGCGATGCATGACCCGCGGCTGTTCCGCGCCTTCCATCGCCGCCACCACCGCTCGCACAACCCCTCGCCGTTCTCGGCCTACAGCTTCGACATCGCCGAGGCCGGCGTGCAGGCGGGCTTCGTCGCGCTCTGGATGCTGGTCGTGCCGACCACCTGGGCGGTCGTCGGGCTCTTCATGCTGCACCAGATCGCCCGCAACACGCTGGGCCACAGCGGCTACGAACTCTATCCGGCCGGCCGCGACGGCGAGCCGCTCATCGGCTGGCTCACGAGCGTCACCCACCACGACCTGCATCACGCGCAGGCCGGCTGGAACTACGGCCTTTGGTTCACCTGGTGGGACCGACTGATGGGCACCGAGCACCCCGAGTACCTGGCCCGGTTCGCCGCAGCCAAGGGCGTAGGCCGTCCGGTGTCGGAGGCGGCGTGATGCGCCGCATCGCAAGCCTGGTCGCCTGCATGCTCGGCCTCGCGACGGCCTTTCCCGCCGCGAGCGCTGAAGCCCGGTCCGACCTCGCCGGCCGCTGGGCGACCGAAGGCTTCGGCTCCATCGTCGAGGTCCGACCGTGCGCCGCGGCGCCTGCGGAGATGTGCGGCCGGATCGTCTGGCTCTGGGCGCCCTCGCCGGGCGGGCGGCTCCGGGTCGATCAGCACAATCCGGACCCCGCGTTCCGGACGCGCTCCCTGGTGGGCGTCGAGATCATCCGCGGCCTGCGGCCGGCCGGCGCCGGCGCCTGGACCGGCGGGCGTCTCTACAATCCCGACGACGGGCGGACCTACACCGGCGCAGTGCGCCTCGGCGACGGCCAGCTCGAGTTGCGCGGCTGCGCCCTCAGTATCGTCTGCAAGAGCCAGACCTGGCGGCGGCCTCAAGACGTGCTGGCCGCGTCGCGGGCGCCCTGACCGTGCGCCGGCCCCGCTTCATCGCCGAGCAGGCGCGCGACGCGCGCGGATGGCTCGGCCGGCTGATCGCCTTCATCATGGCGCGCGAGACCTGGGCCCAGAACCTGCGGGCCATTGCGGCCCTGCATGTGCGCGAGGACGACCAGGTGCTCGATGTCGGCTGCGGGCCGGGTCGCGCCCTCGCCACCCTGGCGGCGAAGGCGCCGCGTGGGCGCGTCGTCGGCGCCGATCCTTCGGAGGTGATGGCCGAGGTCGCGCTGGCGCGGAACCGCGGTCTCGTCCGTTCCGGCCGCGTGGAGGTGGCGATCGCAGAGGTCGCGGCGCTGCCGTTCGCCGCGGCGTGCTTCGACAAGGTGCTCTGCGTCCACGTCGTCTACTTCTGGCCGGACCTGGACGCAGCCCTCCGTGAGCTGGCGCGGGTGATCAAGCCGGGCGGCCGGATGGCGCTGGTCTTCCGGACCAGCGCCGACACCCCGGCGGTCGAGAGCTTCCCAAGCGAGGTCTACCGCTTTCGCGCTCTGCTCGAGGTCGAGAGCGCGGCTGAGCGCGCCGGGTTCAGGCTGGAGGGCCAGCCGGCGCAAGGTGGCGAGCCTCTGCTCCTGATCGCCACCAGGGCGTGAGCGCGACCCAACGGTCCGGGACCCTGGACCGGGCGGGCGTTGGGCCGCGGCATGGCGGTTCAGGATTTCCGATCTAGGCCGTTCGCGGCCCGAGCAGGATGATGCCGGCGCCGGCGAGGCAGACCCCCACGCCGATCACGTCCCAGCGGTCGGGGACACGCTGCTCGATCGCCCACATCCAGAGCACCGAGGCCAGGATGTAGACGCCGCCGTAGGTCGCGTAGGCGCGGCCGGCGGCGTCGCTGTCCACCCGGGTCAGCAAGTAGGCGAAGAGCGCCAGGCTGAGCATGCCCGGCGCCAGCCACAGCGGCGACTTGCCCAGCCGCAGCCACGCCCAGAACGCGAAGCAGCCGGCGATCTCGGCCACGGCGGCCAGCGCGAAGTAGACCCAGGACACGGTTCATCTCTCTGTGACGGGGCAAGGACAAGCACCTAGGCGGTCGGCCCGCCCGGCGGCAAGCGCCTAGCGGATCAAGGCCAGGAGCGGGCCTTCGACCAGGGGCCACGCCAGCGCCAGCATCAGCAAGGCCGTGGCCAGGCCCATCAGCCGCAGGGTCGCGCGCGCCGGCCTGCGACCGGTCCGCCGGCTTTGCCGCCAGACCCAGCCCCATGCGGCGAGCACGGCCACCAGCCCGGCCAGGGTCATGGCCTTGTGCGCGATGCCCAGGAACGCGACGCCGCCGCCCAGCAGGGCGAGTGCGGCGGCGGGGAATGCGACCGGAAGCGTGCAGCAGAGCACACAGGCACCAACCGCGCCGGTGGTCGCCAGCACGGCGGTGACCCCGGCGGCCTTGCCTTGCACGGCCGGCGCGTCTTCGGATTGAACGGCCATCTCAGCAGCACCCGCAAGCGCTGCGCGCCTGACCGGCCGTGAAGCCCGCGAACAGCGTCTCGGCCGCCAGGCGCGCCGTCTCCGGCGCGGTGACCGTCAGCACGGTCCCTTCCGGGCTGTCGGCGACCTCGAAGGTTAAGAAGGCGCAGCACGCGCGTTCCTGGGCGGCCAGCCGGGCCACGTCACGGCGCGCCTTGCGATGGTAGACGAGGGTCAGGGTGAGGTCGTTCCGCGTGTGGCGCTTCAGCTGCCGCCGGTTGAGATCGGCGATCCACGCCTGGCGCTGCTGCAGGTCACCCGCGCCCAGGGTGCAGGCGATGGGGATGGCTTCGGACATGGGAGGTCTCCGGGCTGGCGCGCTCTTGGCGCCGGGGAGACAAGGACATAAGAGTTGAAGCTACTTGAGCTTCAAGGGCTCATTTGCAGGAGACGACCGTTTGGATCGCGCCTTGTCGATCGGCGCGCTGGCCCGCCACAGTGGGGCCACGCCGCCGACCATCCGCTACTACGAGCAGATCGGCCTGTTGCGCCGGCCCGACCGGCGTGACGGCGGCCATCGGGTGTATGGCGAGGCGGACCTGAAGCGTCTGACGTTCATCCGCCGCTGCCGCGATTTCGGATTTCCCATCGAGCAGGTCCGGGACCTCGTTTCGGTGATTGAGGACGTCGACCGTTCCTGCACCGAGGTGCGCGACCTGGCCCGCGACCAGCTGGCGTCCGTCCGTGCGCGGATGGCGGAGCTGCGCGAGCTGGAGGCCAGCCTCGGCCTGCTGGTCGCGGACTGCGAGGCGCGCTGCGCCGGCGGCCCCGGACCGGACTGCGTGATCCTTGAGGACCTGGCAGCCCCCGGCCGCTGTTGCGCCGGCTGACGCATCGTATCGGGTCCACGGCGCGCCCTCGGCGCCAGGGGCCAGGAGGCGACGGACGCGCAAGGGCGGGCGGCCGGTCATGCCGACGCACCTGCGCAACCGGGGCAGCGGCCCTGCAGCTCCACAACCCAGCTGCTCGCCACGAAGCCGTGCGCCGCCGCCAGGCCGGTCAGGGCCGGAGCGAGTTCAAAGGGGCGCTCCGCCACGCCGCCGCAACCGTCGCAGATCAGGAACTGGGCGTCGTGCGCCCCCAACGGCGCCACGCAGGCGACGAAGCGGTTCACGGACTTGAGGTGATGGACGAACCCGTGAGCGGCGAGGAAGTCGAGGGCGCGGTAGACAGTGGGCGGATGAGTGTAGGCGCCCGGCGCGAAGGCGGCGACGAGGTCGTAGGCGCGGACCGGCCCCCTCGCTTCGAGGAGAAGTTGTAGGACCCGATCGCGCGGTGGGGTCCAGCGTTCGCCGGCCGCCACGCTGCGCTCGGCCGCCGCTGTGAGCGCCGCGGGCACATCGCGGGCGGGGCGCGGCTCAGAGCCCGGCATAGGTCGGGCGGCGCTCGGTCTGATGCCCACCGGCGCACAGGGTGTGGTCGTGCAGCGCCTCGATCACCCGGCAGTTCGCCACCTCGCCAATGCAGGCGGCGTCGACCATCTGCTGCAGCTCGCGCTCCAGCACCTGCAGCTGCGCGATCTTGGCCCGGACCGCGCTCAGTTGCTCGGCAGCCAGCGCGTTGGCGGTCTCGCAGGGCTGCTCGGGCGAGTCGCTCAGGCGCAGGAGGTCGCGGATCGCCTCGACAGGAAAGCCCAGCTGGCGCGCGTGCTTGATGAAGGCGAGCCGACCCACGGCGGCCTCGCCATAGACCCGCCGGTCGCTGAGCGTGCGCTGCGGCGCGGGCAGCAGGCCGATCTGTTCGTAAAAGCGGATCGTCGGGACTTTGACGCCGGTCGCCTTGGCGAGGCTGCCGATGGATCGCTGCAGCATCTTCGTTCCTTGAAAGAAAGGCCTTGATCCTCCAGCAGCTAGAGGATGCACGGTGTCGATATGGCGTCTGCCGCGACCTTCGTCGAGACTCGAACTTCCGCCTGCGTCCGCCGGCGGGGCCACGACCACTGGTCGGCTTCGTGTGATTTAGTAACGCATTCCCGCGACGCCGCGGGCGGGGTATAGGCCGGGCGTGGCGGGACTTTGGACATTTTCGCGGACCTTGAAGGCTTGGCTCGTCGCCTGCCTGCTGGCCGTGTTCGTAGCCACCCCGCTCCTCGACGTGGTCGTGTGCCGCGACGAAGCTGTCGCCGCGACCCATGCGTCCGACACGGGCGCGCCCGCCGTCAGCGACGGGAACGCCGACCTCGCCCATCCGGACGCCGGCGGCGTGCCGCACTGTGTCCACGGTCACTGTCATCATGCCTCGGTCGCCACGGCCACGCCGACGG
Source organism: Phenylobacterium sp. (assembly GCF_016793225.1). Lineage (GTDB taxonomy): Bacteria > Pseudomonadota > Alphaproteobacteria > Caulobacterales > Caulobacteraceae > Phenylobacterium. The sequence goes on along the minus strand of NZ_JAEUMN010000115.1, from coordinate 2,664 downwards.
CCACGCTTGCCGCCGGAATGTGCTGCACGGACCCTGATCGACCGCTTGCGTCGCTCGTCCTGGACTCGATCGACCCCTCGCTGAACAAGCGGCCGCCTCGCGCCTGACCACCTGCCGCGCGCCAAGAGCGCGTGTCCTGTCGTCATTCGCGAGAAGGTCCATGATACGTCTGACATTTCGACGACCGCTGTCTGCGGTCTGCCTGGGGCTCGCTGCCCTCGGCGCAGGCGTGGGCGCAGCCCACGCCGATCCGGCGCCCTCGTTCGCCGAGCTCCTCACCCGGTCGCAAGAGACCGCCCCCCGGCTCGCCGAAGCGCGCGCCGACATTGCCCGGGCGCAGGGGCTCGCCCGGCAGGCCGCGGCGATCCCCAATCCTACGGTCGGCGTGGAGGTGGAGAACTTCTCCGGCTCCGGACCGTACCGTGGCACGACCCTGTCGGAGACCACCGCCTCGATCCAGCAGCCGCTGGAACTGGGCGGAAAGCGAGGCGCTCGCAGGGCGGCGGGGCGCGCCGAAGTGACCGCCGCGGAAGCCCGCGCCCGCAACGTGCAGGTCGGCTACGCCTTCGACCTCGCCCTGGCGTTTGCAGATGCCGAAGCGTCGGATCGCCGGCTCATCTTGGCTCAGGAGACCCTCACGCTCGCCCAGGAGGATGCGCGCATCGCCTCGGCGCTGGTGGACGCCGGCCGCGAGGCTGAGCTCCGCCGGCTGCAGGCGCAGTCCGCGGTCCAGGCGGCGCGCGCCGGTCTTGACGAGGCCAAGGCGGCTCGCGCCGTCGCATTCGGCAATCTGACCGTTCTTACCGGGTCGCCGGCTCCGCTGACGTCCGTGGACGTGAGCCTGCTCGACAGCCGGGCGGCGCCCTTCCCTGGTCTCACGCCGGCCTCGATCTCGGCCACGGCGTTGCTGGCGGCCCAGGCCGAACGCGAGGCTGCCGCGCGCCGGCTCCAGGTCGAACGGCGCCGCGCGGTTCCGGACGTGACGGTCTCGCTGGGCTTCCGCCGCTTCGAGCAGGACGACGCCACGGCGATGATCGCCGGGGTCTCCGTCCCCCTGCCGCTGTTCGACCGCAATCGGGGCAACATCGCCGCAGCGCGGGCGGATATCTCCATCGCCGAGGCTCGCCTCAACGCGGCCCGCCTCGAAGCGGAAGCTGCGGTTCGCACCAGCGCCACGCGTATCGCGGCGTCGGAGACCCGGCTGGCCGCAGCAAGGGAAGGCGAGCGAACCGCCGAGGAAGCCTATCGCCTGGCGCGCATCGGCTACGAGGCCGGCAAGCTGCCGCTCGTCGAACTCGTCAGCGCCCGCCGCGCCCTCGCGGACGCGCGGACCCAATCCATCGCCGCCGCCGTGGAGCGGATCGGCGCACAGGCCGCGCAGGCGCGGCTCGGTGGCTTCGCCATCTTCGGAGAGCAGAAATGAAAAGGGACAATGCACGCCTCTACGGCGCGGTCGCGGCTGCAGCCGTTCTGGCCGGGTTGGGCGGCTACGGGCTCTCGATGTTGACCAACCGCCCGGTCGCCGCGGGCGCTGAGGCCGGGCATGCCGAGGAGAAGCACGCCGAAGAGGGCGGCGAGCACGCCGGAGAGACGGGCGGAGAACATGCCGGCGAGGCGGGCGGCGCCGCTGCCGAGGCGGAGGGCGTGATCGCGCTCACGCCGGCGCAGGCGCAGGCCACGGGCATCCGTATCGCGCAGGTCTCGCGCGGCGGCGGTTCGGAAGTACGGCTTTCGGGCCGCGTCGCCCCGGTGATCGACGCCAAGGCGAGCGTCGGCGCGATGGTCAGCGGCCGCGTCGAACGGGTGCTGGTCGCGCCTGGCCAGCGGATCGCCGCTGGCCAGGCCCTCGCGGTCCTGGTCAGCGGCGACGCCGCCAGCCTGCGCGCGGAATCTGACGCCGCCCAAGCCGCCTATGTGGCCGCCGAGCAGGCGCATGGCCGGGACGAAAACCTGGCCAAGCTCGGCGTAGTCGCGAAGCGTGAGGCGGAAGTGTCGCACGCTCAGGCGCTGAGCGCGCAGGCGACGGCCAGGGCGGCCCGCGCGCGCGCCGCGGCCGCCGGCGGGCCCAGCGCCTCGGGGCGCCTGAATGTCACCAGCCCGATCGCAGGCGTTGTCACCAGCGTCCAGGTGGGTCCTGGCGGCTTCGTCGCCCAGGGCGGGGTTGTGGCTGAAGTCACCAATCCGGCCCGGGTCGAACTGGTGTTCAACGCGCCGCCGCAGCTCGCCGCCCAGGCGCAGCCCGGCGCGCGCATGCGGGTGACGGGATCGAACGGCGACTTCTCCGCGGTCGTGACCGGGGTGGCGGCGGACGCCGGCGCCCAGAATAGCGGCGCAACGGTGATCCGTGCACGGCCGGAAGGTGCGTCGGCGCCGCCTGCCGGCTCGCCCGTCACCGGGGCTCTCGTGACGGGCGGCGAGGCCGGCGGTCTCTCCGTTCCAAGCGACGCGGTACAGACCGTGGAGGGCAACTCGGTCGTCTTTGTGCAGGTCCAGGGCGGCTTCCGTGCCGTCCAGATCCTGGCGGGACGCCAGGCCGGCGGCCGCACGGAGATCCTGCGAGGCCTGACCGGCGCCGAACGCATCGCTTCGACCAACGCCTTCCTGCTCAAGGCCGAGATGGCCAAGGGCGAGGCCGAGCACGGCCACTAGGAGGCGCACACATGT
>NZ_JAEUMN010000090.1 GCF_016793225.1 Phenylobacterium sp. | reverse complement strand
ACGCTGTCCGGCGCCCGCTTGGTGCGCTTCACCTTCTCCACGGTGATCAGCTTGGCGTCCTTGCCCGACAGGCCCACGCCGCGCACGTCGGCCTCGGCGCCCGCCTGGGTTATCCAGCTGGCGATCTCCTTGTTGATGGCGCCGGACAGCACCATCTCGGCCACTTCCATGGTCGCCTGGTCGGTGACGCGCAGGCCGTCGACGAAGGTGGACTTCACCCCCGCCTTCCCGAGCCAGGCCGAGATCTGCGGGCGCCGCCGTGCACGACCACCGGATGGACGCCCAGCATCTTCAGCAGCACCACGTCGGCGGCGAACAGCTTGGCGACGCTCTCCTCGCCCATGGCGTGGCCGCCGTACTTGATGACCACGGTCTCGCGGTCGTAGATCTGGATGAAGGGCAACGCCTCCGCCAGCGTCTTCGCCGTGGCCCAGCCCTGCTGCCCTTGGGTGTCTTCGCTCAACTCACCGTCCTCACGCCCGCGGCGTCCCGATAGCGGACGGTCGCCCGGCTGTCACGGCCCCTGAGCGGGCGCAGGGGCGGGACTTCCCCGCATCCCCGGGCGTGCTAAGCCAGGGCTGGAACAGAGGGACCTGCGATGCGCAAGCTGCTGGGAGCGATGCTGGCCGGACTCCTGGCGGCCGGCGCCGCCCAGGCCGACACCGTGGCCGTCACGGCGGACCGGCTGCTGGACGTGCGGACGGGGAAGTATGTGGAGCGTCCCCTGATCGTCGTCACCGACGGCCGCGTGGTCTCCGTCGGTCAGGCGGGGGACGCGCCGCCTCCCGGCGCGCGGCAGGTCGACCTGCCCGGCGTCACCCTGCTGCCGGGCCTCATCGACATGCACGTGCACCTGACGAGCACCGGCCGGTACGGCGGCTACTCCGCCTACCAGTTCACCGACACCTTCTGGACCGCGCTGGCCGTCGCCAACGCCCGCGCCACGCTGGAGGCCGGGTTCACCACCGTGCGCAACGTCGGCTCGGCCTTCTACGCCGACGTCGGCGTGCGCGAGGCGATCGACGAGGGGTGGGTTCCCGGTCCGCGGATCATGGCGGCGGGCTACGCGCTCAGCGCCACGGGCGGCCACTGCGACGAGACCTTCTTCCCGCCCTCGATGCAGCAGAAGAGCCCCGGCGTCATGGACGGCCCGGAGGAGGCCCGGCGGCTGGTGCGCGCCCAGCGCAAATACGGCGCGCGCATGATCAAGATCTGCGCCACGGGCGGCGTCTTCTCCCGCGGCACCGCGCCGGGGTCGCAGGAGCTGTCGCTGGAGGAGATGAAGGCGGTGGTCGAGGAGGCGCACATGGCCGGCATGACGGTCGCCGCCCACGCCCACGGCGCGCCCGGCATCAGGGCCGCCATCCAGGCCGGCGTGGACACCATCGAGCACGTGAGCCTGATCGACGACGAGGGCGTCAGGCTGGCCGTGGAGAAGAAGACCTGGCTGGGCTTCGACATCTACAACACCGACTACACCCAGGCCGAGGGCCGGAAGAACGGCGTGCTGGAGGAGAACCTCAAGAAGGACCGCGACATCGGCGACATCCAGCGGGAGAACTTCCGCAAGGCGCTCCGGGCCGGCGCGCGGATGATTTACTCCACCGACGCCGGCATCTTCCCGCACGGCTGGAACGCGAAGCAGTTCGCCGTGATGGTCCGCTACGGCGCGACGCCCCTGCAGGCGATCCAGTCGGCCACCGTCAACGCCGCCGCTGCGCTGGCCTGGGACAAGGACGTGGGCCAGGTGGCCCCCGGCTTCTGGGGCGACATGGTGGGCGTCAGGGGCGACCCGCTCGCCGACGTCACCCTGCTGGAGCGGCCGGTGTTCGTCATGAAGGGCGGCGAGGTGGTCCGGCGCTAGCGCCCTGCGGCGCCGCGAGGTCTCCGGGCGGGGGAGGGGGCTCACGCGCGCCCGCTAGACGTCCACCTCGGGCAACAGGGCCGCGAAGTGGTCCTCCACCGCGCGGTAGCACTCGCACGACGCGCGCTCGAGCCCGGGCCTGTCCACGATCTCCACGCGGCCGCGGTGCGTGCGGATCAGGCCCCGCGCTTGCAGGCCGGCGGTCACGGCGGTCACCGTCGTGCGCTGCAGGCCCAGCATCTCGGCCAGGCTCTCCTGCGTCAGCTGGATCATCCTGTCGCCGGCCCGGTCGTGGGTGGCCAGCAGCCAGCGGCTGGCCCGCTCCTCGGCGCTGTGGAGGGCGTTGCAGGCTACCGACTGCATCATCTGGGCGAGCAGCGCGTCGGCGTAGCGCGAGAACAGGTCGCCGAAGCGGGGCGAACCGGTCTTGGCCGCCTCGAGGTGACTGGTGGGGATCGCCAGCGCCTCGCCGCCGATCTGCACCACGGCGCGCCCGAACGCGGGTTTGTGGCCTTCGGACACGATGCCGCCCACGGCGCCTTCGCGCCCGATCGTCGCCGCCTCGACCTCGCGCCCGTCGCGCGTGACGACCAGCAGCGAGGCCATGGTGCGGTGGCAGGGGAAGTGCGTCGTGGCGACGTCGTCGCCCGGCTCGAACAGCACCTGGCCGCGTTCGAGCCGAACCGGCTCCAGGTGCGGCTCCAGGACCGCGAAATCCCGGCCCGAGAGGGCGCCGAGCAGCCGGTTTCCACGGCGGTCGACACGGGGCCGGGCATCGGCGATGGACGGCACGAACCCGGATGCACTCATGCTGGCCCCCGACACACTGGCCGGGAGTCAACGCGGCAAGGCGGCGCTTGTTGCATCCGGCGCCGGCCGGATGGGCCCTAGATGGTACGGGCGACCACTTCCTTCATGATCTCGGACGTGCCGCCGTAGATCCGCTGCACGCGGGCGTCGCGCCACAGCCGCGCGATCGGGTACTCGTTCATGTAGCCCGCGCCGCCGTGCAGCTGCAGGGCCGCGTCGCAGACCTCCCACTGCAGCTCGGTGTGGAACAGCTTCGCGGCCGAGGCCTCGGCGGCGGTGAGCTTGCCGTCCAGGTGGCGCGCGATCGCCCAGTCCAGGTGCGCCCAGCCCGCCTGCATCTTGGCCTTCAGTCCCGCCAGCGTGAACCGCGTGTTCTGGAAGTCGAACACCGTCTGGCCGAACGCCTTGCGTTCCTTGGTGAACTTCACGCCTTCGTCGAAGGCGCGCTGCGCCGCCGCCTGCGCCTGCGCCGCGATCCCCAGCCGCTCCTGCGGCAGCTGGGTCATCAGCTGGGCGAAGCCGCGGCCCTCCTCGCCCAGGATGTTGGCTGCCGGCACGCGCACGTCCTCGAAGAACAGCTCCGAGGTGTCGGCCGAGTTCTGGCCGATCTTGTCCAGGTTCCGGCCGCGCTTGAAGCCCTCGCGGGTGGCCTCCACCAGGACCAGCGAGATGCCCTTGCCGCCCTGGGTGGGATCGGTCTTGGCGACCACGATCACCAGGTCGGCGCTCTGGCCGTTGGTGATGTAGGTCTTGCTGCCGTTGACCACGTAGTGGTCGCCGTCGCGGAGGGCGGTCGTGCGCACGGCCTGCAGGTCCGAGCCCGTGCCCGGCTCGGTCATGGCGATCGCGGTGACGGCCTCGCCCGAGACCATCTTCGGCAGCCATTCGCGCTTCTGCGCTTCCGACCCGTAGTTGACGATGTAGTCCGCGACGATGTCGCTCTGCAGCGTGATGCCGGAGGTCGAGCCGGCGTAGAACAGCTCCTCGCTGATCACGGCGTTGTACCGGAAGTCGAGCCCCAGCCCGCCGTACTCCGCGGGCACGCCGGGGCACAGCAGGCCCGCCTCGCCGCACGCCAGCCAGAAGTCGCGGCCGATGATGCCCTCCTCCTCCCAGCGGTCGAGGTTGGGGATCAGCGCCTTCTCGTAGAACTTCCGCACCTGGTCGCGGAACAGGTTCAGCTCCTCGTCGAAGATGGGGCGGGCGGACATGTCGATCATCGGCGGCATCCTCGGAACGTTCGACCGCCAGTTAGCCGCCTGACGCAACGGGCGCCTAGCTCGCGGCGTCCGGGCCATCGGAGCTGAAGACCGCCCCCGGTCCTCCCCCGCAGAGGGAGGGGGACCGCCGAAGGCGGTGGAGGGGGGCTGCCTCCAGCGCGAGCGACTTGCAGGGGAGGACCGAGGCGGTAGCTTGCGCCCCGGCGAAGGTCCCTGAAACCGCTAGCGCCCCGTGGCGACGGAGGTGGTGCGGTTCAGCGCCGCGCGCCACTCGTCGGCGTAGTCGCAGTCGGCATAGTCCGCGAAGTACGGCCCGCCGCGGGTGAAGTGGGCGATCCGGGCGTCCGGGTTCATGTCGTACTCGCCCACCAGCCAGTTCCATTCCAGGGGCAGCGCGCCGATCTCGGCCTCGTCCGCGAGCCACTTGAACTGGTGGAGCTCCAGCCCCGACGCCGTCTGCACGAACTCGGGCGTCAGCGCCCGGCAGCGGGCGTTGTTCATCAGCATCACGCTCGACCAGTTCTTCTTGGCGTAGCGGGCCTGCGGATGGTTCAGGAACTTCACCTCGTCGCGCGGGGTGTAGTCGTGCTGCGCCACCATCACCGCATAGCGGTCGTCCGCCAGGGCGAACAGCTCGGCCACGTCGGTGCGCAGAAGCATGTCGCAGTCCATGAACAGCGACCAGCCGGCGTAGCCCGACAGATAGGGGGTCAGGAACCGCGAGAACGAGAAGTCGGTAGACTGCGCCGAGACCGGCGGGCGGTCGAAGATCGGCCGGATGGTGGAGAGCGCGATGGGCGTCAGCCGCACCGGGCGAGAGCTGCGCTCGAGGATGCTCTGGGCCAGCACGTGGTAGGCCACGATCTCCTGGCGATCGTAGCCGATGTAGATGTCCAGCGGTTCGAACGGCGGCACGGGCGCTCAGGACTCCAGGCGGGCGGCGACGGCGGCGGCGACCTCCGCCAGGACGGGGGCCCAGTCGCCCGGGGCCGCCTGCCGGAACAGCCGGACCGAGCGGTACCAGGGCATCGCGGGCCCGGCGGCTGTGTAGCGCCACTCGGCCACGTGCGGAATGAGGGTCAGGCAGGTCCGGCCCAGGGCGCCGGTCAGGTGGACCAGGGTCGTCTGCACCGACACCACCAGGTCGAGGTTGGCCACGAGGCCCGCCAGATCGTCGAAGTCGTCGATGTCCGCGGCGGGGAAGATGCGGATCGGCTGCGCCCGGCCATGGTTCGCCGCCGCGACCTCGGACTCCACGTCGCCGTACTGCAGGCTGACGAACTCGCAGCCGGGCAGGTCGAGGACGGGCCCCAGCGCGCCCAGCGACAGCGAGCGCTGGTCCTGCCGGGTATTCGGCGAGCCGCCGCGCCACGAGAGGCCCACCCGCAGCCGCGCCGTGCGCGGACCCAGGCGCTGCGCCCAGCGCGCCTCAGACGCCGGGCTCGGGCGCAGGTAGGGCGACCCTGGAAAGGCCGCCGCATCGGGCCGGAAGAGGCCGCCCAGGCTCCCCATCGCCAGCACGGCGTCCACCGCCGAGAGGTCCAGGCGCGCGGCCTCGGGGCCGACGAATCCGGCCTGCGGGAAGGACGCCGCGAACAGGCCGACCAGCCGCGGGTCGCACACGCAGCCCACGCGGGCGCCCAGCCGGACCAGGTCGGGGATCATGCTGGCGAACATGATCTGGTCGCCCACGCCCTGCTCCCCCAGCAGCAGCACGCGCTTGCCGGCGAGGGCGTCGGGGCGCGTCGTCGGCGTCAGCAGCGGCCGCGTGCGGGCGTTCACGATGCCCCCCGCCACCGGCAGGAAGCGCTTCAGGTCCAGCCGGGCTTCGTAGTCGGCCCAGCCGCCGGCGAAGTCGCGCAGCTGCAGGCGCACGATCGCGCGGCGGTGCCGGGCGAGGGCGTCCTCGGGGCGCAGGGCGACGGCGGCGTCGAGGGCCTCCAGCGCCTCGTCGTGGCGGCCCATGGCCGAGCGGGCGAGGCCCAGCTGGCAGAGCGCCTCGTAGGCCGGACCGCCGGCCGCCAGCACCGCCTCGTAGGCCTGGGCCGCCTCGGCGTGCCGCGCCAGCCCCGCCAGGCCCTCGCCGCGCAGCAGCAGCGCCTCGCCGTGGCCGGGCGCATGCGCGAGCGCGGCGTCGGCCACGCCCAGCGCCTCGTCGAAGCGCGCCCGCTCGATCAGCAGGACCCCGAGGTTCCGCACCGCCAGCGGCTGGACCGGATCGGCGGCGAGCGCGGCGCGGAAAGCTGCCATCGCCGCGTCGCTTCGCCCGGCTTCGAGATGGGCCACGCCCTGCGCCAGCGCGTCTCGCGCCTCAGCCACCCGCCAGCTCGCAGGCGGCCAGGATCTCGGCCCGCAGCTGTGCGACGCCGTCGCCCTTTTCCGCCGAGGTGGCGATCACCCGCGGGAACGCCGCGGGCCGCTTGGCGACCTTCGCGAGCGTATCGGCCTTGACCGCCTCGACCTCGCGCGCGCTGCGCAGCTTGTCGGCCTTGGTGAGGACGACCTGATAGCTCACGGCCGCGGTGTCGAACGCGTCCATCGCCTCGCGATCGACGTCCTTCAGGCCATGGCGGCTGTCGATCAGCAGGTAGGCCCGCTTCAGGTTGGGACGGCCGCGCAGGTAGCTGCGGCCCAGGTTCTGGAACTTGTTCGCCGCGCTGCGGCTCACCTTGGCGAAGCCGTAGCCGGGCAGGTCGACCAGCCTCAGCCGCTCGTCGGCGACGAAGAAGTTGAGCTCGCGCGTGCGGCCCGGCGCCGTGGAGGCCCGGGCCAGGTCCTTGCGCCCGGTCACGGCGTTGATCAGCGAGCTCTTGCCCACGTTGGATCGGCCGGCGAAGGCCACCTCCGGCAGGTCGGCCGGCGGCAGTCCCTGGATCGAGACGGCCCCCATCAGGAACGTCACCGGGTGGGCAAAGAAGACCCGCGCCGCCTCCAGCGCCTCGGCGTCGAACGGGGCGTCGGGCGCCGCGCTCACCCCGTGGTCCTGGGCTTGCCCGACAGCCGCGCGATCAGCTGGTCGATCGGGTTGTCCACCTTGAACCGCCGCATGATCACGTACTGCTGCAGGGCGGTCAGGATGTTCGACCAGGTGTAGTAGAGCAGCAGGCCGATCGCGAACTGCGCCATGATGAAGGTGAACAGGATCGGCATCAGCTGGAAGATGCGCTGCTGCATCGGATCGGGCGCCGGCGGGCTCATGGCCGTGGTGAGCCAGGTGGTGAACCCGTAGAGGATCGCCATGATGCCGATGTGCAGGAAGCCGGGCGGGTTGCCGTAGGCCAGGAGCCCGCCGATGAGCGGCGCCGTGCCGGGATCCCACGGGATCAGGCCGAACAGGTTGAAGATGGTGGTCGGATCGGGCGCCGAGAGGTCCTTGATGAAGCCCACGAACGGCGCGTGCCGCATCTCGATCGTGACGGTCAGCACCTTGAACAGCGCGAAGAAGATCGGAATCGTCAGCAGCAGCGGCAGGCAGCCGGCCAGCGGGTTCACCTTCTCGCGCTGGTAGAGGGCGAGCAGCTCCTGCTGCTGGCGCTGCGGGTCGTCCTTGAACTTCTTGCGCAGCTCCTCCATCGCGGGCTGCACCTTCTTCATCTTGGTCATGGACTCGTACTGCTTGTTCGCCATGGGGAACAGCAGCAGGCGCACGATGACGGTCAGGATCAGGATCGCGACGCCGAAGTTGCCCACGAGTCCGAAGAGGAAGTTGAGCAGCTGGTAGACCGGCCGCGTCAGGAACCAGAACATGCCCCAGTCCACCGCCTCGTCGAGGTGCTGGACGCCGAGCTTCTCCTGGTAGGCCTCGAGCACCGGCATCCGCTTGGCGCCGGCGAAGACGCGCACGGTGGACTCGACCTGCCGGCCGGGCTGGATGGTGCGGGCCTGGCCGGTGAAGGTGGCGGCGAGCAGGTTGAGCCCCGGGGCCTTGGTCAGCTTGTACTGCGCCTCGAAGCCCTGCTTCTGGTCCGGGATCAGGGCCGCCAGCCAGTAGTGGTCGGTGATGCCGATCCAGCCGCCGGTGGACGCGTGGGACGGACCGCCGCCCTCCTTCTGCCACTTGGCGTACTTGATCGGTCGGCGCTTGCCGTCGAACCAGCCCATGCCGCCTTCGTGCACGATGCTGTTGCGACCGAGCGTCGGCGGGACGCCCTGGCGCTGGACCGAGCCGTACGGTGCGAGCGTGATCGGCGCCCCGGTGGTGTTCGCCACCGCGTCGGTGACCGTGAACATGTACTGGTCGTCCACGGCGATGGTGCGGGTGAACGTCAGCCCCTGGCCGTTGGCGTAGGTGAGCGTCACGGGCTTGCCGGGCGCCAGCACCGAACCGCTCGACAGCGTCCACAGCGTCTGGGCGTTCGGCAGTCCGGGCACGTTCAGGCCGGCCCAGCCCACATCGGCGAACCAGGCGTACTGCGTGCCCTCGGGCCGCAGCAGCTCGACCGGCGGCGAGTCCTTCTTGAGCGTCTGGCGGTAGTTGCTCAGCCACAGGTCGTCGATGCGCGCGCCGCGCAGCGAGAGCGATCCCCGGAGCGCGGGCGTTTCGATGGGCACCCGCGGGCTGGCCGACACCGCCGCCTGCCGGTTCACCACCTGCGGGCCCGGCGCCACGGCCGGCCGCGAGGGCGACAGGGTCTTGGCGGCGGCGGCGCGGGCCTTCTCCTCGGCGACCTTCTTCTGGTTCGACGGCTCGATGACGAAGAACTGGTAGCCGATGAGGATCAGGAACGCGCACACGACGAAGATGATCGTGTTGCGTTGGTTCTCGTCTTGCATAAGGGGGACGCGGTCCGTCGAGGAAAGGTGGGCGGGCCTATCGGATTTGGGGAGCCGGCCGGTCGGCGGCGAGCCTTACCAGCGCAGTTTTCACATCGTCAAGCAAACGGTCCCACGGCCGGGTGATCACGCCGCCGCGCGCGATCAGCACGTAGTCGTGGCCCGGTCGGGCGTGATCGGGCAGGACGCGCCGCGCCGCTTCGCGCATGCGCCGCTTGGCGCGGTTGCGCTGGACCGCCCCGCCGATGCGTTTCGTCGCCGTGAACCCCACGCGGACGGCGGGGTCGTCGTCGCCGCGCGCCCGCGCCTGGACGACCACGGCGCCCTTCGCGCACGACGGCGCCTGGGCGCAGGCCAGGAACTCGCTGCGCTTGGTCAGGCGGGTGATGGGGGGTGTGTCCAAGATCGTGCCGCCATCCCGGTTTCGAAGGGGAAGACCGGGGCGCATAGACGCCGACTCGTCAAGAAGGCCCGCGGCGTCGCCGCCGCGGGCCTTCTGGAACTTCGATGCCTGCAGGTCCCCCGGTCCGGGTCTCCCCAAGGCCGGGAAAAGTGCGAGGTCGCTAGGCGCTCAGGCGCTTGCGGCCCTTGGCGCGGCGGCGAGCCAGCACCTTCTGCCCATTCTTGGTGGACATGCGCAGGCGGAAGCCGTGACGGCGCTTGCGCACGAGTCGGGACGGCTGAAAGGTCCGCTTCACGGGAAGGCTCCGGGTCGAAAATTCGAGCGGCGGTGGATAGTGGAACGGGCCGGGCCTGTCAACCGGGCGACCTCAGCGTTTCCACCCCGGGCCGATCAGGGCAGCGTCACCACCACCGGTCCCCGGCGGGTTGCGACCAGCGTGTGCTCGTACTGGACGGTGGGTTCGCCGCCGGGCGGTCCGAGCGTCCAGCCGTCTTCCCGCGTCTCGTCCACCCAGTCGGCGCCCAGCGAGAGAAACGGCTCCAGGGTGAACACGAGGCCCTCGCGGATGGTCCGCCGCTCCGACCGGTCGGCCCAGGTCGGGATCTCGGTGGGCTCCTCATGCAGCGACGCGCCCACGCCATGGCTGGCGAGGGTCCTGACCAGCGAATACCCGTTGCGGCGCGCGAACGCCTCGATGTCGCGTCCGGGCGCCGCCAGGGACGCCCCCGGCCGCACCGCGCGGATGCCGGTCCACAGCGCGCGCCGGCCGTCCCGGCAGAGGCGCTCCACGCGCGCCGCCACCGGAGGCACGGCGAACGAGGCGCCGGTGTCGGCGAAGAAGCCGTCCAGCTCGGCCGAGACGTCGATGTTGATCAGGTCGCCCGCCTGCACCCGGGTGTCGTCGGGAATGCCGTGCGCCACGTCGGGGCCCACCGAGATGCACGTGGCGCCTGGGAAGCCGTACGTCAGCTCCGGCGCCGGGCGCGCGCCTTCGGACTCGAGCATCCGCCGGCCCAGGTCGTCCAGTTCGCGCGTCGTGATCCCGGGCTCCAGCGCATCGCCCATCGCCTTCAGGGTCCGCGCCACGAGGCGGCCTGCCGCCTTGAGCTTCTCGAGGTCGTCTTCGCTGCCGATGGTCATGGCGTCCAGCTCCGCTGCGTCCCGGGTCAGGGAGCCCCATTACATCACAGGTCGGGCCGGATGATGGTCTTTCCCACGACCTTGCGCTGGGCGAGCGTCTCGAAGGCCTCGCGCCAGTCCGCGAGCGGGTACTCGCGGTCGACCCGCGGCTTGACGCGACCCTCCTCGGCCAGGCGCCAGATGGCCTCGTTGTTCTCGCGGCCTTTCTCCGGGTTCTGGCGGCCGTACTCGCCGGCGCGCACGCCCATGACCGAGAAGCCCTTGATCAGCGCGATGTTGACCGGCAGCACGGGCAGCCGGCCGCTGGTGAAGCCTATGGACAGGATCCGGCCGCCGAACGCGATGCAGCGGATCGACTCGTCGAACACGTCGCCGCCGACGGGGTCGTAGATCACATCCGCCCCGCGCCCGCCGGTGATCGCCTTCACCCGTTCGCGGAAGCCGCCGGTGACGTTCACCGTGGCGTCGACGTCGTACTCCTTGGCGATGATCGCCAGCTTTTCGTCCGACGCCGAGGCCGCGATCACCTTCGCGCCCAGCACCTTGGCGTAGTCCACCGCCGCCAGGCCCACGCCGCCGGCCGCGCCGTGCACCAGCACCCACTCGCCGGGCTGCACCATGCCGATGCGGCTGAAGGCCACATAGGCCGTGAGGTAGGCCACCGGATAGCCCGCCGCCGCGCTGAAGCTCAGGCCTTCCGGCTTCCGGCGCAGGGTCGCCGCGGGCAGGATGGCGTACTCGGCGAAACCGCCCCGGCCGCCGCTGCAGACCGCGTCGCCCACCGCGAAGCCCGCGACGCCCTCGCCCAGGGCGTCGATCTCGCCCGCGAGTTCCATGCCGCCCACGAACGGGATCGGCGGCTTGTGCTGGTGCTCCCCGCGGGTCTGCATCAGGTCCGGGAAGTTCACCGCCGCCGCGCGCACCCTGATCCGCACCTCGCCCGGCCCAGGCTGCGGCAGCGGCAGGTCGCGGACGTGGACGCCCGCGTAGTCGGGCAGCAGTTCTTCGACGACCAGGGCGCGCATCCGGGGTCTCCGCTTGGATCGCCGCGTCCTAGCAGCGGCGCCGCATGGGAATGGAAGCCTAAGCCCCACCGCCCGCCGGGAGGCCCTTCACGCCGCCCAGGATCATGGCCGCGGCGAAGTCGGCGGCGGCCGCCACGTCGATGGGGCGCCGCGTCAGCATCTTCTCGCCCACCTCGCGGGCGATGCCGATGCAGGCGGCGGCCATGTACTCCGAGTCCGCCGCCGGCCCCTTGCCCTGGGCGATGGCGTCCTCGATGGCGTCCTTCACCTCGGCGAACACGGCGGCCATCTCCGGGGTCTCGCCCTGGATGTGGGGATGCGCCTCGCCGGCGGGGCGGCGCGCCACCCAGCTCACATGCTCGTCGGCCATGAACTCGAAGTAGGCGACGATCGCCTCGCGGACGAACTCCTCGAAGGCGCCGCCCTTGGTCCGCAGGCCCTTGAGGATCGGCGCGAACCGCCGGGCGCCGTCGTCGGCGAGGGCGGCGAACACCTCCTCCTTCGAGCGGTAGTAGTTGTAGAACGTGCCGGCCGCGAGCCCCGTGCGGCGGATGATGTCGCGCACGGTCGATGCGTCATAGCCCAGCTCGCCGAACACCTCGCGCGCGGCGTCCAGGATCGCCTGGCGGTTCTGGACCTTGGTCTGCTCCCGCTTGCCCACGGGAAGATACGCGACTTGTGACATGGAACTCCTCACCCACTCCCCCGAAGGTGACGGGTGTCACATTAGAATGCGCCGTACGGCTCAGCCAAGCGGGTTTACGCGCAGGTAAAGACAAATCGGACGCCGCCTTCCACCGCGGCGCCCCCTGTCCGCAGAGGGTCAGACCGTGCGCTGGGCGCGGTCCTTCTCGTTGCTGGCCCGGATCGAGTTGCGGGCCGCCTCCCACTCCTTGTCGCCCCACGCCGCCAGGCGGGTGAAGCCGCCGCCGCCCTGCAGGTGCCCGCCGCCGTCGATGGCGATGGTCTGGCCGTTCACATAGGCCGAGCCCGGGTCCAGCAGGTAGACGGCCAGGTTCGCCAGCTCGCGCATCTCGCCGTTCCGCCCGAGCGGGATCCCGGGGTCGGCCTTCGGGCGCGCCCCGCCGGTCGCCTCCGTCGAGCCGGGGTTCAGCCGGGCCCAGGCGCCTTCGGTCGGGAAGGGGCCGGGGGCGATGGCGTTGAAGCGGATGCCGCGGTTGCCCCACTCCACCGCCAGGGACTGCGTCATCACGTTCAGGCCCGCCTTCGACATGGCGCTGGGCACCGTGAAGGGCCCGCCGTGCCAGACCCAGGTGGTGAGGATCGAGATCACCGAGGCGTGCCGGCCCTCGGCCAGCCAGCGCTTGCCGGCGTCCAGCGTCACGAAGAACGAGCCGCGGAAGACGATGTTGGCGATGGCGTCGAAGGCCCGCGGCGACAGGTCCTCGGTCCGGCTGATGAAGTTGCCCGCGGCGTTGTTGACGAGGCCCGTCAGCGGCCCGCCGGCCCACACCTCGTCCATGGCGTCGTGGATCGCCTCCGGCACGCGGATGTCCACCGCCATGCCGGTGCAGCGTCCACCGGCCAGCCCGCCGTGGGCGTCGGTCAGCTCCTGGGCCGCGGCCTTCACCACCTCGCCGCGCCGGCCCCAGATGACCACGTCGGCGCCCAGCAGGACGCAGGCCTCGGCCATCACCTTGCCCAGGCCGGTGCCCCCGCCGGTGATCAGGATGCGCTGGCCCTTCATCAGGCCCGGCTTGAACATGATGTCGTCCTGGGTGAACTCGGTCATCGGGGCGCCTCCATCGTTGTGTCCGTGAGCAGGCCGTCCTGACGCCGGGTCGGTCAAGCGCCCCTGCGACCAATCGCCGGGGCGCATACGGCGCAGTTGTGGCATTCTGAGTCGCGGGGGGCCGCATCGAGGGACTCGAATGGCGGCCATGAGGCGTGACCGGTCACAGCCCGCCGATCTTGCGGTGGAGTTGGGCGAAGCCCTGCTCGAGCTCGCGGGCGCGGACGGGCTCTTCGCCTGCGACAGCGGCGGGCGCATCACCTACTGCAACGCCGCCGGCGCGGCGTTCCTGCAGACGTTCCGCACCAGCTCGATCGGCAAGGCGCTCAAGCCCATCCTGGAACGGCTGGGCGTCGAGACCCTCGAGCTGCGGTTCCTGGCCGCCGTCCGCGACGCGTCCGCCGTGGAGTTCGTGGTGGCGCGGCCGGGCGCGGCGGACGAGTGGGTCGAGGTGCGCGGCCTGCCGGTGACCGGCGGCATCGCCTTCTTCCTGCGCGACGTGACCGCCCGCGAGCGCAGCGAACGCACCCTGCGCCGCAGCGAGCGGCGGCTGCGCTCCACCACCGAGAGCCTGCGGCTGGCGCATCAGGCTGCCCGCGCCGCCACCTGGGAATGGCGGACGGGGCGCGGCCTGCGCTGGCTGGACCCGGAGGCCGCCCGCGCCCTGATCGGCCTCACCGCCGGCCCCGACGAGTCCATCGCCGACTGGCGCAGCTTCGTGTTCGACGACGACCTGGCCGGCGTGGGGGCCAGCCTGGCGACGCTGCGGGACGCCGACGAGGTGGCGTTCGAGTATCGCGTGTCGGCCGCGGACGGGGGGCATCGCTGGCTGCGGTCCAGCGCCGCGGTCGTCGAGCGGCGCGACGGCCTGCCGGTGCGCGTGGCGGGCGTCACGCTCGACGTCACGGCCTCGAAGCTGCACGAGGCGCGGCTCGAGCGCGAGGTCTCGGAGCGCGACCGCGCCGAGCGGCGCCAGCAGCTCCTCATCCACGAGCTGAACCACCGGGTGAAGAACATGCTGGCCACGGTGCAGTCGGTGGCGCGGCAGAGCCTGGGACGCGCCCGCGGCGGCGGGCCGCTGGCCGACTTCGAGGACCGCCTCATGGCGCTCGCCTGGGCCCACGACATCCTGACGCGGGAGCGCTGGGCGGGCGCGTCGCTGCGGGCGGTGCTCGAACGCACCCTTTCGCCCCACGCCGCCGCGCACCGGGTCGAGTTCGCGGGCCCCGACCTGCGGGTCTCGCCCAAGATGGCCCTCGCGCTCGCCATGGGCGCCCACGAGCTGGCCACCAACGCCGTGAAGTACGGCGCGCTCTCCAACGACGTGGGGCGGCTCGCGGTGCGCTGGCGGCTGGATCCCGAGACCGAGCCGCCGCGCCTCATCCTCGAATGGCAGGAGGAGGGCGGGCCCCCCGTGGCGCCGCCCAAGGCCCGCGGCTTCGGCTCGCGGCTGCTCGAGCGGGGGCTCGCCGGCGAACTGGGCGGCGAGGTGCGGATCCTGTTCGAGCCGGCGGGCGTCCGCTGCCGCCTCAGCGCGCCGTTCCAGCCCGAGGCCGCGCCGCCCGAGGAGCCGCTGGACGACCCGGTCTTCATGGCGCACGCCGGCGAGGCCGAGCTGCGTCAGTAGCGCCGGTTCAGGCCGGCTCCGGCGGCTGGAACTCGGGATCGACCCGGCAGATGAACGCCATGGCCGCGGCGGGCGCGCGCACCTTCCCTTCGTGGATGACGAACGCGTAGACGTCCCGCGGGCCCTCGGGCGGTCCGGTCCGGTCCACCGGCGTGAAGTCGCCCGGCACGCGCCCCTCGGCGTAGGCGCGGAAGCGGCCGGCCCACAGGTCGAGGTCCTTGGCCTCGTAGCCCGTGGGGATCTCGTCGTCGGCCGACAGCAGGCGCAGGTAGACGAAGTCGGCCGTGATGTCGGGGATGAAGGGGTAGTTCTCGTTGTCCGAGTTGCAGATCGCGATGCCGCGGTCGCGGCAGAGACCGATGAACTTCGGGTCGTTGAAGGTCCCGTTGCGCACCTCGAACACGTGCTGGGCCCGGGTGTCGCCGATCCGCTCGGGCATCAGGTCCATGAAGCCGGCGAAGTCGTCGTAGTCGAACTTCTTGGTGGGCATGAACTGCCACAGGATCGGTCCCAGCCGATCCCCCAGCTCGGTCAGCCCCTGGTTCAGGAAGATGTCCAGGCTGGCCTTGCCGTCGGCCAGCACCTTGCGGTTCGTGCAGAACCGGCTGGCCTTGACCGAGAACTTGAAGCCCTCGGGCGTCGCCGCGCGCCATTTCGCCCAGCTGTCCGGCTTGAACGACGAGTAGTAGGTTCCGTTGATCTCGATCGCGGTCAGCCGGCGCGAGGCGTACTCCAGCTCCCGCGCATGGGGCCACTTCGGCGGGTAGAAGACCCCGCGCCAGGGCTCGAACGTCCACCCCCCGATCCCGCAGCGGATCCGCCCTGCCGCGTCAGCCATGCGACATCTCCCGAAGCTCGCCGGAAGTGGTAGCGACTGACGCCCGCGTTCACAAGATGTTCCCGCGCGTGACGCGGACGGGCATTGGTGGGGCTGCTCTTACGATTTGTCAGTTTGCGCCCTCTGCAATTGTCGGAAGTCGCGCTTCCGCTGCTCGAGCACCCCGGGTTCCCAATGCGGAGCCAGGTTCCCAATGCCTCTGACACAGGGGCGCTTGAAATTGCTGACGTTTGCGCGGGCTCCGTTTCGCAGTCGAAGCGATTGCGAACGCGATTAGGAAACCAACCGCCGGCGCCGGCGTGTCGTGGTGCTGGCGCTGCGAAGCCGCTAACGGACTGGCGTCAGCCGCGCTGCCCGGCCTTCGAGCGCTGCGCAGCACGCCTGAAGACCGACGAGCTAGCGATCGGATCGGCGGAAGCGAACGCGATCCCTGCCCGCGATCAAGAATGCGTCGTACCCGGCGGACCGCCAGGCTTCCCGCTGGACGTGCGACGTTCTCCGATCAGAGACATTCGCCCACCACTGCGGTCGATCAGCGCTCTTGGGAAGCATGGCTCCGAGCACACGCTCG
>NZ_JAEUMN010000030.1 GCF_016793225.1 Phenylobacterium sp. | reverse complement strand
GTGAAGTTCTCCAGCTCGACGCGGATGTTCAGGTCCGGCCGGGGCCGCCACTCGGCGAACGGCTGGACGAAGGTGCGCAGCTTGGTCGTCTGGATCAGGTTGTAGCGATAGGACGTCTCGCGCCACCCGCCGAACGCATTGACCCCCCAGCTCAGGTTCCAGGCGGTGACGTCCTGGGTGAAGTTGAGGTTCCAGTCGATGGGGTGGAGGTTCGAGATCTCGCGCGAGACGAGGGTCGTCGGGTCGGTGACCTTCGTCCATCGGCGGGTCACGTCGCCCTTGAGCGTCGCGCCGCGCAGGCCGATGCGGTCCAGGGGCAGGTTGTATTCGACCGCCAGCTCGTCCTTCGTCCCGTCGCCGATGTTGGCGGGCCGGTCGAAGATTCGGCCATCCGACGCCGTCACCGGGCCCCGGTCGATGGCGTCCTTCAGCTCGAACCGCCGGTAGGTCAGCGTCACCGAGCCCTTGTCCCAGAAGCGCTGCTCGAGGGCGACCTCGCCGACCCAGGCCTGCTCGGGATTGAGGTCCGGGTTGCCGGCCGAGACGCCCGCGTCGCTGTTCAGGCGGGAGTCGGCGACGAAGTCGTCGAAGTTGAGCTGCCCGACCTCGCGTTCGATCCGCGCGCGCACCTGGGTCTGCGGCCGCACGTCCCAAGCGACGGCCAGGCGCGGCTTCAGGTAGCGGAGCGTCTTCTCGAGCTGGACGTCGCCGTCCGACGAGATCGTCGTGTGCTCCCAGCGGAGGCTGGCGTCGATCGCCCAGCCGGGGAGCGGCCGCCAGGCGCTCTTGGCGAAGACTTCCCGGCGGTCTTCCTCGACCTCGACGTTGGCCGCGGGCAGCGGCACGGGGGCGCCGTTGCTGGTGACGCTGGTGCGGCTGTCCAGCTTGTTGATCGCCGTCTCCCCGCCGGCCTCGAACGAGAGCCGGTCGTTCCAGCGGTACTTGCCGACGGCGCGGGCGATGGTCTCGCTCGACTCCCGGTCGAGCTCGAACGTGCTGCTGTCGCCGTCGGAGAAGCTCGCCAGGATCGGGCGCTTCCGATCGGTCCTAAGGCCCACCAGCTCGAGGGTGGTGCGGGGACCGAACGGGCGCGTGAAGTTCGCGCCCACCTCGCTGTCCTCGCGCCGGAAGTAGTCGAGCGACGTCTCGACCAGCGGATTGACGACGCCGACGATGTCGGTCTCCTCGCCCTTGTACTTCTCGCGGAAGTACCGGCCGTTGAGCTTGAGCTTGCCGCCGGCGAGGGGCGTCTCGAAGGCGCCGGTCAGGAAGCCGTTCAGGACGTCGCCCTCGCCCCGGATGCGCACCGGCGTCACCACGCCCGTGCGGCTGATCCGGACGCCCGGGCCGTCGCCGATGCCGTCGTCGTTGCCCTTGCCGGCGAACCCTGCCAGCTCCCAGCGCCGCGGCCCCCAGGACCCGGACGCCTCGACGCGCGTGGCCATCAGCGTCCGGCCGTCCTGCGTATGGTTCTGGGAGAACGCCGTCAGCAGCCGGGCGGCGCCGCCGGGCCGCTTGATCACATTGGCCAGCACGGTCTTGCCCTGCATGTCGATGCCGGGCGCGCCCCCGCGGATGATGTCGATCCGCTCCACGGCGCCGGCGGGCAGACGGCGGAGGATCTGCTCCAGGTCGTCGGTCTTCGAGGCCGGGCGCGCCCCGTCGATCAGAACGTTGCCGGCCGAGCCTTCGTAGCCCCGCACGCCGGACCCGCCGTCGAAGGTGAAGCCGGGCAGGCGATCGACCATCTCCATGGCGTTGCTCGGGGAATAGGCCACGAAGAACGACGCCGGATAGCTGATCACGCCCTGCTGCGATGCAGGCGCGGGCGCAGCGGCGACCGCCGCCTGCGCGAGGACGTGGATAAGCATGGAACTCTCCCTTGGCGGCAAGACGTGCCCCGCGCCGTGGGCCGCAGGCGAGTTAAATGCCTGTAAGGTGGATTAAATGATCGACATGTTCTCCGCAGCGCCAGGACGGCGCGCGACCGCTGCCGGTCGATCGGGCGGCCTGCGGCGGCGAGGCGGGGGCCGGGCGGCGGCGGCGGTCAGACCGCCGTGCCGCCCACGGTCAGGCCGGTGATCTTGAGCGACGGCTGGCCCACGCCCACCGGCACGCTCTGGCCCGACTTGCCGCAGACGCCCACGCCGGGGTCGAAGTCGAAGTCGTCGCCGATCATCGTCACGCGGGTGAGCGCGGACGGCCCGTCGCCGATCAGCGTGGCGCCCTTCACCGGCGCGCCCAACCGGCCGTCCTCGATGAGGTAGGCCTCGGTGCACTGGAAGACGAACTTGCCGTTGGTGATGTCCACCTGGCCGCCGCCGAAGTTGCCGCAGTAGAGCCCCCGCTTCGTGGACGCGATCATCTCCTCGCGGCTGGCGCTGCCGCCCAGCATGGCCGTGTTGGTCATCCGCGGCATCGGCATGTGGGCGTAGGACTGGCGGCGGGCGTTGCCCGTGGCGGCCATGCCCATCAGCCGGGCGCTCATCCGGTCGTGCATGTAGCCCACCAGGACGCCGTCCTCGATCAGGATGGTGCGTTCGGTCGGCGTGCCCTCGTCGTCGACGGTCAGCGAGCCGCGGCGGCCGGGCAGGGTCCCGTCGTCGAAGACCGTGACGCCTGGCGCGGCCACCCGTTCGCCGATCCGCCCGGAGAAGGCCGAGGTGCCCTTGCGGTTGAAGTCGCCCTCCAGGCCGTGGCCCACCGCCTCGTGCAGCAGCACGCCGTTCCAGCCGGGGCCCAGCACCACGTCCATCTCGCCGGCGGGGCAGGGGATGGCGTCCAGGTTGGTCAGCGCCTGGCGGAGGGCCTCGTCCACCTGCGCCTGCCACTTGTCGGCGCTGATCCAGGCCTCGAAGCCCGCGCGGCCGCCCGCGCCCGTGGACCCCTGCTCGCGGCGGCCGTCGCGCTCGACGGTGACCTGCACGTTGATGCGGCAGAGCGGACGCACGTCGCGGATCAGCCGGCCGTCGGCCCGCAGGATCTCCACGGTCCGGCGTTCGCCCGCGATGGAGGCCATGACCTGCACCACCCGGGGGTCGCGGGCCCGGGCCCAGGCGTCGATCTCCTGCAGCAGGGCGACCTTGTCGGAGAAGCCGGGCGAGGCCAGCGGATTGTCCTCGCCGTAGAGGCGGGCGTTGGTCGCGCGCGGCGCCTCGGCCGCGACGCCGGCGTAGCCGCGCTTGGCCAGCCTGGCCGAGTCGGCGGCGCGGCGGATCGCCGCTTCCGAGACCTCCGAGGCGTGGGCGTAGCCGACGGTCTCGCCCGCCACCACGCGAAGGCCGAAGCCCTCGGTGGCGTCGTAGGCGGCCGACTTCAGCCGCCCGTCGTCGAACAGAAACGATTCGCTCTCGGAGTGCTCGACGAACAGTTCGCCGTCGTCGGCGCCCGCCAGGGCGTCGGCGAGGATGTCCTGGGCGCGGGCGGGGTCGACGCCGGCGGCGTCGAGGAGCGAGGCGGCGGGGAGAGGCGCGTTCATGCCCCCGAACATAGGCGCCGCCGGGCGCCGAAGCCAGCGCGGCCGGGCGTCGCGACGGCGCGCCACGGCGCGGAGCCGAGTCGCGGAACGGCCCGTCGCGGGCTCCTCGCCGAACAGGGGTTCGCTCTCCGCGCGCCCTTCCGCGCTGCGAACGCCTTGGCAAGCCCAAGCGATGCGCGTATGGACCCCCGCGAAGGGGCGATCCGGGCGGCGCAAGACGACGCTCGTGCGTCCCCACTTTGGGAGCCGGCGGAGGTTTCCCGCCCGTCCTGGGGGGCGTCGCCGGCTCAAGCAGACCGAGGGGACATGAAGTCGAGCTTTCAGGGATGGCGGGCGCGGGCGGGCGGAGCCCTCGCGGGCCTGTCGACGGCGCTCATGGGCGCGGCGGCCTGGGCCAGCGACCGCTTGGGCGAGCCGACGCCGGGCGGGATCGACCTGCAGCCGGGCGTCAGCCCGCTGCGCCACGAGGCGATCTTCTTCCACAACGTGATCCTGCTGCCGATCATCACGCTGATCACGATCTTCGTCCTGATCCTGCTGGTCATCGTGATGGTGCGCTTCAACAAGCGCGCGAACCCGGTGCCGGCCAAGTTCAGCCACAACACGACGCTCGAGGTGGCCTGGACACTGATCCCGGTCCTGATCCTCGTGTTCATCTCGATCTTCTCGTTCCGGCTTCTGTTCGCCTACAACGACATGCCCAAGCCGGACGTGACGATCAAAGCCGTCGGCTACCAGTGGTATTGGGGCTACGAGTATCCCGACCACAAGATCGGCGAGTACGTCTCCAACATCCTGCCCGAGGATAAGGCCAAGGCGCAGGGCGTGCCCTTCCGCCTGGCGGTGACCGACCCGATCGTGGTGCCGGTCAACAAGGTGGTGCGGGTGCAGGTGACGGGCGCCGACGTGATCCACGCCTTCGCCGTGCCGGCGTTCGGCATCATCACCGACGCCATTCCCGGCCGCCTGAACGAGACGTGGTTCAAGGCCGAGAAGGTCGGCACCTACTACGGCAACTGCCGCGAGCTCTGCGGCGTCGACCACGCCTTCATGCCCATCGCGGTGAAGGTGGTGACGCAGCCCGAGTTCGACGCGTGGGTGGCCAGCAAGGGCGGGACCGTCCCGGGCGCCGCGCCGGCCGCGGCTCCGCCGCCGGCCGCCGCCTCGGTCGCCCCGAACGCCGCCGCCGCCGGAACGCCCGCCGCCGCGACCTCGCCGGTGAACCCGGCCGCGCCGGCTCCCGCGACCCCCGAACCCAAGGCGCCCGCCGCCGCCACGCCTGCGCCCAAGGCGCCGGCCGCCGCGAACTAACTCCAGGACACGCGTAAGATGGCACAAGCCTCAGCCGCTCACGATCATCACGATCACGACCACAAGCCGGGCTTCTTCACCCGCTGGTTCCTGTCCACGAACCACAAGGACATCGGCACGCTGTACATCCTGTTCGCCATCATGGCGGGCCTGGTGGGCGGCGCGCTGTCGGGCCTCATCCGCTGGGAACTGGCCGAGCCGGGCCTGCAGGTGTTCGCGCCGGGCAGCCTGCTGGCGCAGACCGGCCTGATCGAGGCCACGAAGCACGGCTACAACGTGGTCGTCACCGGCCACGCGCTGATCATGATCTTCTTCATGGTCATGCCCGCGATGATCGGCGGGTTCGGGAACTGGTTCGTGCCGCTGATGATCGGCGCGCCCGACATGGCCTTCCCGCGGATGAACAACATCTCGTTCTGGCTGCTGGTCGCCGCCTGGATCCTTCTAGTGGTGTCGATGTTCGTCGACGGCGGGCCCGGTAAGGGCTTCGGCGGCGGCTGGACGCTCTATCCGCCGCTCTCCACGTCGGGCCACACCGGGCCGGCCATGGACTGCGCGATCCTGTCGGTCCACCTCGCGGGCGCCAGCTCGATCCTGGGCGCCATCAACTTCATCACCACGATCTTCAACATGCGCGCGCCGGGCATGACCCTGCACCGGATGCCGCTGTTCGTCTGGTCGATCCTGGTGACCGTGTTCCTGCTGCTGCTCTCGCTGCCCGTGCTGGCCGGCGCGATCACGATGCTGCTCACGGACCGCAACTTCAACACGCACTTCTTCGACGCCGCCGGCGGCGGCGACCCCGTCATGTTCCAGCACCTGTTCTGGTTCTTCGGGCACCCGGAAGTGTACATCCTGATCCTGCCCGGCTTCGGCATGATCAGCCACATCGTCTCCACCTTCAGCCGCAAGCCCGTCTTCGGCTACCTCGCCATGGCCTACGCCATGGTCGCCATCGGCTTCATCGGCTTCGTCGTGTGGGCCCACCACATGTACACGGTCGGCATGGGCATCGAGCTGCGCGCCTACTTCGTGGCGGCCACGATGGTCATCGCGGTGCCCACGGGCGTGAAGGTGTTCTCGTGGATCGCAACGATGTGGGGCGGGTCCATCGACTTCAAGACGCCCATGCTCTGGGCGATCGGCTTCATCTTCCTCTTCACGGTGGGCGGGGTGACGGGCGTGGTGCTGGCCAACGCCGGCATCGACTACAGCCTGCACGACACCTACTACGTCGTGGCGCACTTCCACTACGTGCTCAGCCTGGGCGCGGTCTTCGCGATCTTCGCCGGCTTCTACTACTGGTTCGAGAAGATGTGGGGCGTGAAGTACAACGAGTTCCTCGGCGCGGTGCACTTCTGGATCACCTTCGTCGGCGTGAACCTGATCTTCTTCCCGCAGCACTTCCTCGGCCTGCAGGGCATGCCGCGCCGCTACGTCGACTATCCGGACGCCTTCACGTACTGGAACCAGGTCTCGACGGTGGGCTACATGATCACCGCCGGGGGCGTGGTGGTGTTCCTGCTGGTGCTGGCCGAGGCTGCGATCCGCCGCCGCAAGGCCGAAGCCAATCCGTGGGGCGAAGGCGCCACGACGCTGGAGTGGACGCTGCCGTCGCCGCCGCCGTTCCACCAGTTCAACGAACTGCCGGTGGTCAAGCCGGACGCCCACTAAGGGGCCGATCGCCCTGGCCCGGTTCTGGAGCCCGTCGCTCTGGGGAAGGACATCCTTCCTCTGGGCGGCGGGCTTCGCCGTTCTGGGCGCGGCCACCTGGGCCAGCGGACGGCTGTCCGGACGCCGCTTCCCGGCCGGGGCCGCCCAGGACGGTGACGCGGCGGCGTACTACGTGGCGGCGCACATCCACTATCTGCTGCTGGCGGGCGGCGCCTTCCTGGCCTTCGCTCTCATCTACATGGCCCTCGAACGGGCGCGCCGCGGGCGCCGCCGGCGCCTGCTGGGCGGCCTGCACTTCGCCGCCACCTTCGCCGGCGTGAACGCGATCTTCCTGCCGCAGACCGTGCTGGGGCTGGCGCCCGGCCTCGCGGCGGGCGCCGACGGCCTCGGCGGCTTCTTCCTGTTCAACGGCGTGGCCAGCGCGGGCTACGTCGCCGTGCTCGCCGGACAGCTGTTTTTCGTCGCGGCCCTCTTCGACGCCTTCCGTCGCGAGCCCATATCGGGATAGAGAGGCGCGCCCCGTCGCAAGGTGTAATCCTGAATGGCCATGGCATCGGCCCAGACAAACGTTCGCGCCCCGGCCCGCTGGCAGGACTACCTCCAGCTGCTGAAGCCGCGCGTGATGTCGCTGGTGATCTTCACCGCGCTGACGGGACTGGTGTGCGCGGGCGCGCCGATGAACCCGATCCTCGCGGCCGTGGCGATCCTCTGCATCGCCGTGGGCGCCGGCGCGAGCGCGGCCCTGAACATGTGGTTCGACGCCGACATCGACGCCAAGATGCGCCGCACCCGCGGCCGCCCCGTGCCCGCGGGCAAGGTGCAGGGCGCCGACGCGCTCGGCCTGGGCGTGACCCTGTCGCTGCTGTCGGTGATGATGATGGGCGTGGCCACCAACTGGCTGGCGGCCGGCCTCCTCGCCTTCACCATCCTCTTCTACGCCGTCGTCTACACGATGTGGCTGAAGCGCTGGACGGCCCAGAACATCGTCATCGGCGGGCTGGCGGGCGCGCTGCCGCCGGTGATCGGCTGGGCGGCCGCGACCGGGACGGCGCCGCTGAACGCCTGGCTGCTCTGCGCCATCATCTTCATGTGGACGCCCCCGCACTTCTGGGCGCTGTCGCTCTACACCTCCGAGGACTACGCCAAGGCCGGCGTGCCGATGATGCCGGTCGTCAAGGGCGCGAAGTCGACCCGCGCGCAGATCCTCGCCTACAGCCTGCTGCTGATCCCCGTCTGCGTGGCGCCCGCGTTCACCGGCCTGGGCGGGCCCGTCTACCTGGCGGTCTCGGCGCTGGGCGGCCTGGTCTTCCTGCTCCTGGCCTGGCGGCTGTTCCGCAGCCAGGCCGGCGAGGCGGCCGATCCGCGCAATGACGACGGCCTGTACGACGTCCGGGCCGGCGCGCGCGACGCCCGCAACCTGTTCGCCTTCTCCATCCTCTACCTGGCCCTGCTGTTCGCCACCCTGCTGGGCGAGCACCTGGCCGGCCTGAAGCCGCTGGAGCTCCTCTAGATGAGCGATCCCAACCGCGAGGACGAGGACTTCGCCAAGGCGCGGCGCGGGCGCAACATCGCCATCGCGATCGGCCTCGTGGTCTTCATCGTCCTCGTCTACGTCGTCACCGTTGTCCGCATGGGCGCCAATGTCATCGACCGACCGATCTGATCCCAACGCCCGCAACCGCCGGGTCGCCATCATCTGCGCCTGCGTGTTCTTCGGCATGGTCGGCGCCGCGTTCGGCTCGGTGCCGCTCTACCGGGCGTTCTGCCAGATCACCGGCTTCGACGGCGCCACGCGTCGGGCCGACAAGGCGTCCGACACGGTGCTGCGCAAGACCATCGTCGTGCGCTTCGACGCCAATGTGCGCGACCTGCCGTGGTCGTTCACCGCCGACCAGACCTCGCAGACGGCCAAGATCGGCGAGACCAAGCTCGCCTTCTTCAAGGTCACCAACAACTCGGACAGGCCGATCACGGGGCGGGCCATCTACAACGTCGTGCCGGAGCAGGCCGGGCCCTACTTCCAGAAGCTCCAGTGCTTCTGCTTCACCGACCAGACGATCCCGCCGAAGACCACGGTCGACGTGCCGGTCCTCTACTTCATCGACCCGAAGTACGCCGAGGACATCAACACCAAGGGCAAGCCCGAGGTGACGCTGAGCTACACCTTCTTCCCGTCCACGACCGCCGCGTCGCAGCAGGCCCCGAACCCCGCGGCGAAGAAGCTGACCCCGCCGGCGAAGAGCTGATCCCGCCGCTGCTGCCAAGGTTGGCAGCAGCCGTTCGGCACCCTCCCTCCTGAAGGATCACGAGGAGGGAAACCCATGGACCTGGATCGTCGCCTGATCGTCGGGGCCGCGGCCGCTCTGGTGGCGGCCGCCCCGTCGCGCCCGCAGGCCGGGGAGAAGCCCGCGGCCAGGCCGGGAGACTTCGACTTCCTCGCCGGCGAGTGGAAGATCCGCCAGCGCCGCCTCAAGGGTCCCGGCCAGTGGGACGAGTTCGACGGCGAGGCGACCTGCTGGACGATCCTGGGCGGCGTGGGCAGCGTGGAGGAGCTGCGGATCCCGTCGCGGGATTTCTCGGGTCTGGGGCTGCGCCTGCTGGACGTGAAGCAGCAGGTTTGGGTCGACCATTGGGTCAATGCGAAGAGCGGGGTGCTCGCCCTCCCGGGCATGAGCGGCGTCTTCGTCGATGGCGACGGGGTGTTCACCGCCGACGACGAGGAGGACGGAAAGCCGGTGAAGTACCGCGGTCTCTGGGACCAGATCCGCCCCGGTTCGCACCGCTGGAGCCAGTCGGTGTCGCGCGACGGCGGCCGGACTTGGGACGACAACTGGGTGATGCAGTGGTCCAGGGCGTGACACGGCGTCCTTTCCCCCTTGGCGAACCGTTCAGGCCGGGGCTATAGCGTCCCGCAACTTGGACTGCGCGCGACTCTGTCGCCGCGGGGGAATTTCTGAGGGGCTGAGAGCGCGATGGCCGCTGGCGTGAAGCACGACTACCACCTGGTCAATCCGAGCCCGTGGCCTCTCGTGGGCTCGATGGCGGCCACGGTCATGGCGCTGGGCGGCGTCGCCTGGATGAAGGGCCTGTTCGGGCTGCCGGAAGGCACGTCCTGGCTGTTCTACGCGGGCCTCGCGGGCGTGCTCTTCACCATGGTGGGCTGGTGGGCCGACGTGGTGAAAGAGGCCAACCAGGGCGATCACACCCCGGTGGTCTCGATCGGCCTGCGCTACGGCATGGTGCTGTTCATCGCCTCGGAGGTGATGTTCTTCGTCGCCTGGTTCTGGATCTTCTTCGAGATGGCCCTGTTCCACGGCAACCGGACCATGGCGCCGATCTCCGAGGTGGCCGAGGCCTGGAAGACCTTCCCGCCCGCCGGCGTCGAGACGGTCCCCGCCTTCCAACTGCCGCTCGTGAACACGCTGACGCTGCTGCTGTCCGGCACGACCGTGACCTGGGCCCACCACGCGCTGCAGCAGGGCGACCGCCGCAGCGCCAAGATCGGCCTGGCGCTGACGATCGCGCTGGGGATCCTGTTCACCGCGATCCAGGCCTACGAGTACAGCCACATCTTCGGCCACCACTACTTCTTCGGCGAGGGCAAGGAGAACTCCGGCCTCTACGGCTCGTCCTTCGTCATGGCCACCGGCTTCCACGGCTTCCACGTGCTGGTCGGCACCATCTTCCTCATCGTCTGCCTGATCCGGCTGATGGGGACCGGCTTCTCGCCGAAGCAGCACTTCGGCTTCGAGGCGGCGGCCTGGTACTGGCACTTCGTCGACGTGGTCTGGCTCTTCCTGTTCGCGTTCGTCTACGTGATCTTCGGGGCGTCGGGGCACTAGGCCTGAGGCGTTGAGCAAGCCCAATCCGGTTCTGTCGGGGGTTCGCGGACGCTGCCCCAACTGCGGCGAGGGCTACCTCTTCGACGGCTTCCTCAAGGTGGCGCCGGCGTGCGAGGCCTGCGGCTACGACTTCGCCAAGGCGGACTCGGGCGACGGGCCGGCGGTGTTCGTGATCCTCATCGCCGGCTTCATCGTGGCCTTCGCCGCGGTCTTCACCGAGTTCGCGGTCCATCCCCCCATCTGGGTCCACCTGCTGCTGTGGCTGCCCCTCACCCTGGTGCTGTCACTGGGCCTGATGCGCCCCCTCAAGGGCGCGATGCTGGCCGCGCAGTTCATGAACAAGGCCTCCGAAGCGCGCCATGACGGCTGACGCCCGGCGGGGTTTTCCTGTCGGCCTGACCGTCGCGGTGGCGGTCGCCTTCGCCATCCTCCTGGCGCTGGGAACCTGGCAGGTGCAGCGCCTGCACTGGAAGGAAGCCCTGCTGGCCCGCGTGGCCGCGCTGCAGGCCGCTCCCGCCCAGCCCGTGGGCGCCGTGCTGGATGCGGCCGCGCGGGGGGCCGAGGCGGACTTCACGCGCGTCACCGCGACCTGCCCCGGCCTGGCGTCCGCGCCCTTCCTCGAGCTCTACGGGCTGAGGGAAGGGCAGGCGGGCGTGCGGCTGGTGTCGGCCTGCCGCGTGGACAGCGTCGCCTATCGCAGCGTGCTGGTGGATCGCGGTTTCGTTGCCGACACCGTGTCGGCCCGACCGCCCGTGGACGCCGCGAACACGGCGCCGGTGACCGTGGTCGGCGTGCTGCGCCGGCCGGATCCGGCCAACCTCTTCTCGCCGGCCAACACGCCTCGCCAGTGGTACGTGCGCGACCTGCCGGCCATGGCCGCGGCCCTGAACGCGCCCCAGCCCGCGCCCGTAACGCTGATGGCCGAGACCTCCACCAATCCCGACTGGAAGGCCCTGACGCCCGCGCCCATCCCGGCCGAGATCGCCAATCGGCATCTGGAGTACGCGGTCACCTGGTACGGCCTTGCCGGGGTGCTGCTCGCCGTCTATGCCGCCCTGCTCGCAAAACGGCGGAAGAGCTGATGCGCTACGTTTCCACCCGCGGACAGTCACCGGCCGTGGGCTTCACCGACGCCGTCCTCGGCGGGCTCGCGCCCGACGGCGGGCTCTATGTCCCCGAGACCTGGCCCACCTTCACCAAGGCCGAGCTGGCGGCGTTCGCCGGCCGGCCCTACGCCGAGGTCGCCGCGGCCGTGCTGGGCCGCTTCGCCGGGGACGAGGTCGAACCCGCCGAACTGCTGCGGATGTGCGAGGAGGCCTACGGGACGTTCAGCCACAAGGCCGTGACGCCGATGACCCAGATCGGCCCGCAGACCTTCATCCTCGAGCTGTTCCACGGTCCCAGTCTGGCCTTCAAGGACGTGGCCATGCAGATCCTGGCCCGGCTCTACGACCACTTCCTGGGCCAACAGCGGCGCAGCCAGACCATCCTCTGCGCCACCTCGGGCGACACCGGCGGCGCCGCCGTCGAGGCGTTCCGCGGCGCGCGCAATGTCCGCGTCGTGGCGATGTTCCCGGAAGGCCGCATCAGCGAGGTCCAGCGGCGGTTCATGACCACCGCGCCCGAGGCCAACATCGCCTGCCTGTCGGTGCAGGGGACGTTCGATGACTGCCAGGCGATCCTGAAGGACGCGTTCCAGGACAAGGCGCTGCGGCAGGCCGTGGACCTGGCGGCGGTCAACTCGATCAACTTCGCCCGGATCGCCGCCCAGGCGGTCTACTACTTCACGAGCGCGGCGGCCCTGGGCGCCCCGGACCGTCCGATCAACTTCGTCGTGCCCTCGGGCAACTTCGGCGACGCCTTCGCCGGCTTCGTCGCCATGAAGATGGGACTGCCCATCAAGCGGATCGTCGTGGCCACCAACGCCAACGACATCCTGGCGCGCGCGTTCGCCACCGGGCGCTACGCCCGCGGCGCGGTGCAGGCGACCATCTCGCCCGCCATGGACATCCAGTCGGCCTCGAACTTCGAGCGGCTCTACTTCGAATGCGTCCAGCGCGACGCCGTCGAGACGACCCGCGCCTTCGAGGCCTTCGCCAGGACCGGCGCCATCGACATCCCGCCCGCGGCGCTGGCCGCCATGCA
The DNA here is from genome assembly GCF_016793225.1 of Phenylobacterium sp. GTDB lineage: Bacteria > Pseudomonadota > Alphaproteobacteria > Caulobacterales > Caulobacteraceae > Phenylobacterium. Next base: position 8,961 of record NZ_JAEUMN010000030.1, on the reverse strand, counting down.
GCAGGTCTTCACCGGCGTGGCGATCGGCGACGACGAGGCCTTCAAGACCATCGTCTCAACGCTGAACGAGACCGGCGAACTCATCGACCCGCACACGGCCGTGGCCGTGGCGGCGCTGAGCCACGCGCCGCTCGAGGGCCCGACGGTGGTGCTCTCGACCGCCCACCCGGCCAAGTTCGCGGAAGACGTGCTGAAGGCGTCGGGCGCGGCGCCGGCCCTGCCGCGCGGCGCCTCGAGCCTCGCGGACCGGCCCGAGCGGTTCGACCGGCTGCCCGCCGATCCGGACACCATCAAGGCGTACGTCCGCGCCTTCGCCGAAAGCTGAGCGCTTGCCGCCCAGGGTCCACACCCTCTCCAACGGTGTCCGTGTCGTCTGCGATCCGCTGCCCGGCTGGCAGACGGTGGCGCTGTCCGTCGTGGCGGGCCGCGGCGCGCGGTTCGAGGACGAGGCCCGGTCGGGCTGGTCGCACCTCCTGGAGCACATGGTGTTCAAGGGCGCCGGCGGCCGCTCGGCGAAGGACATCGTCGAGGTGATCGAGGCCGAGGGCGGCCACATCAACGCCTCCACCGGCTACGAGCGCACCAGCTTCCAGGTCCGCGCCCTGGCCCACGGCCTGGACCTGGGCTCGGCCGTGATCGCCGACCTGGTCCAGCGGCCCGCCATGGACGCCGGCGACCTCGCCCGTGAGAAGCAGGTGGTGGGCCAGGAGATCGCCGAGGCGGCCGACACGCCGGACGATCTCGTCTTCGAACTGGCCCAGGCCGCGGCCTTCGACGGCCAGCCGCTGGGCCGGTCGATCCTGGGGACGACCGGCTCCATCAAGGGCGCCACGCCGGAGACGCTCGGCGGCTGGCGCGCCGCGCTCTACGCGCCGGACAGGCTCGTGATCAGCGCGGCCGGCGCCGTCGACGAGGACGACCTCCTGCGGCTCGCCGAGCGCGACTTCGGCGCGGCCGGCGCCGCGGGCCTGCCGCCGCCCGCCGCAGGCGCCTTCGTGGGCGGCGTGCGCACCGTGGCCAAGCCGCTGGAGCAGGCGAACGTCGTCCTGCTGCTGCCGGCGGTGGGGGTGATGGACCCCGACTACTTCGCCCTGCGCCTGCTCGCCGAGATCCTCGGCGGCGGCATGGCCTCGAGGCTGTTCCAGGAGGCGCGGGAGAAGCGCGGGCTGGCCTACGCCATCGACGCCTACAGCGAGACCTACGCCGATGTGGGCGTCCTGGGCGTCTTCGCCGGGTGCGACGCGCGCGACGCGGCCGAGCTCGCCGAGGTCACGGTGGGCGAGCTGCGCGGCATGCTCGAGCCCGTGGGCGCCGCCGAGCTCGCGCGCGCCAAGGCGCAGCTCAAGGGCGGCATGTTCATGGGGCGCGAGTCGGCGCTCGCCCGCGCAGAGCACGCCGCGGGCCAGGTGCTGCTGTTCGGCCGCGCCCTGGACCCGGAGGCCGTGGCGGCCGAGGTCGACGCCGTGACGGCCGATCAGCTGGCGGACCTGACGCGGAAGATCCTGGCGCCCGGCAAGGCCGCCGTGGCGATCCTGGGTCCCAAGGCCGCCCTGGGCGCGGCCGAGACCTTCCAGGCCTCGCTTTCCCGCTAGGTTCAGGAGATTCGACAGCTTCCGGCCGTCCCGGCGAATGCCGGGACCCAGATCCACGTGCGGGATCGTGATGGGAAGGGCTCCGAACCCACGGAACCCCATCTGAGCTATTCCATCTGGATCCCGGCCTTCGCCGGGATGACCGGGTACTGGGTCCGGACCCCAGGCCGCCGGCGAGCTCAGGCGGCGGGCGGCTGGCCGATCAGGCGCCCCAGGGCGTCCAGGTACTGGGCGAAGGCGGCGCGTCCCTCGGCGGTGAGGCGCACCTGGGTGCGCGGCTTGCGGCCGAGAAAGCCCTTCTCGATGGTGACGTAGCCGGCGTCCTCCAGCTTGCGCAGCTGGACCGACAGGTTGCCCTGGGTGACCTCGAGCACCGCCTTCAGCTCGTTGAAGTCGGCCACCTCGGCGTTGGCCAGATAGGCCATGACCCCCAGCCGCAGGCGGCCGTGGATGACATCGTCGATCTTGCCGATGTCGAAGCGCGGCGCCATCGGCTCAGCCGATCCTCGCATTGCGCATCATGATCCAGCCCGGGGCGAGCATGAACACGAGGAAGCCGACGCCGGCCGCCCCGATGAACAGCGGGAAGTTCTGGTAGGCGACCCCGACGGCCATGGCTGCGGCCGTCACGAACCAACCCAGGGCGACGACGCCGAACCAGGCGCGCCGCCGCAGGGCGTAGATCACCAGCCAGGCCGTCCCCTGCAGCACCATGACGGTGCAGGGATAGATCAGCCAGACGGTGAGGCTGGCTTCGCGCCACGCCACCACGCCCACCACGAAGACCAGCACCAGGTTCGCGATGCCGATGGCGCCCAGCACCGCGCCGATCGCCTTGGCCGTCGCGCCGGCGAGGGGTTTGCGCGTCGCGCGGTCGGCCGCGATGATCCAGGCGAGCAGGACCAGGAACACGACGGTGGGCCCGAGCCCGATCAGCAGGGCGGGCAGGCCGCTCTCCGCGATCCAGCCCAAGGCCTGCGCCGCATGCAGGATCATCTGCAGGCCGTAGCAGAGGCCGGCGGTGAAGTAGGCCTGGCCGAACGAGCGCTGGAATGCGCCGGGCGTCTCGACCAGCGCCCGCATGTAGGCGAGGTCGTCCCGGGCGGTGTCGGCGGGGCTCATCGGGCGGTCTCCAGCAGGCCGGTGGACTTCGGCGCGCGCCAGGGGACCCGCCGGCCGTTCAGCCAGGCGCCCAGGACCGTGTGGCGCACGAGCAGTTCGTAGCTGGCGAACATCACCGCGAACCCGACCCCGAGGACGACGCCGAACTTCGCCAGCGCCGGCCAGTCGTGGCGCGACAGCCAGGCCTGGAGGACGATCACGATCGGCAGGTGGATCACGTAGATCCAATAGGACGAGTCGGCGATGTAGCGCCGCACGGGGCTGTGGTCCGACAGGAACCGCAGGGCCAGGCCGATCACGGCGAAGGTCCAGGTCCAGATCGCCACGGCATAGGCGGCGGCCTGCAGCGCCTTCTCCAGACCCGGCGGTTCCGGCGCCGTCACCGGCGTCAGGCCCAGGCGGGCGAGCAGCGCCGCCGACAGGACCAGGGCGATCGAGAGGTTCAGCGGCCAGCGGGCCTGCAGTCCGGAGAGAAGCGACGGCTGCCGGTGCAGCAGCCAGCCCAGGCCGAAGGCGAGGCCGAACTGCGTCGCGGCGACCGCGTTGGGGATCAGGCTCTGGTCCGGCGTCGGCACGCCGAAGAACGCCAGCCAGCCTGGCTGGAGGTAGAAGAGGGCCGCCGCCGGTGCGGCCAGGAGAGCCGGCGCGACAGGGCTCGCGATCACCGCCGCGACGACGCGGTCGAGCGCGCGCCGCAGCCGCCCCGCCGCGTCCAGCCTGGCGACCACGCTCCGCGCCAGCAGGACCGCGGCGTAGAGGATCAGCAGCACGTACAGGAACCACAGGTGCGTCAACGGGAAGGCCAGCGCCGGCGGCGGCCCCGCCGACGGCGCCGGCGGCGCCTCGGTGGGGAAGGTCCCGGTGGCCACGTAGACCCCGTAGCCTATGCCGATCACGATCCCTGCGATGACCAGCGGCCAGAACACGACCAGGGGCAGGGCGATCCGCTTGAGACGGTCGACGATGAACCCCTTCGCGCCGCGCCGATGGAAGGTCATGTGCGCGAAGAAACCGGCGATCAGGAAGAAGGTGGTCATCCGGAAGATGTGGGCCACGAAGAACAGGGCCGAGAGCGCGGGCGAGGCCTGGTTGTCCTCCACCACCCACACCTGCGGGCCCGGCAGGAAGGACATGGTCGCGTGGAAGACCACGCCCAGCATGAGGGCGTAGCCGCGAACCGCGTCCAGGCCGTGCAGACGTTCCGTGCCGGTGGTCATCGCCGTCCTCCCAGAAGGCGCCGGGCGCGGACCGCCGCGCCCGGCGAGTGTGAACGATGGGGCTTGGGAGCCATCGTGAGGTCAGGGGTACATCAACTAGTCTATATCGTAAACTAGTTTGTCGAGAGCTGGACACTCTTGACCCGCGGGCAAATTGCGCGACCCTCCCGCCATGGCCCTGCTGGACTGGATCGCGCCGGAAAGCGGCCTTCGCGTCGAGGGCGAGGGGGTCTGGCTGCGGCCGCCCCGGGCCGCCGACTATGCCGAATGGCGCGAGCTGCGCGCCGTCAGCCGGGCCTTCCTGCAGCCGTGGGAGCCCACCTGGCCGGCCGACGATCTCTCGCGCGCCGCGTTCCGACGCCGGCTGCTGGCGTACGCCCGCGACCGCGAGGCGGGCGTCGCCTATCCCTTCTTCGTCTTCCGCGCCTCGGACGACGCCCTGACGGGCGGCATCACGCTCTCCAATGTCCGCCGCGGCGTCGCCCAGATGGGCTCGGTGGGCTATTGGTGCGGCCGCCCCTTCACCCGCCAGGGCATGACCCTGAGCGCCGTGAAGGCCCTCTGCGAGTTCGCCTTCCGCACCCTGGCGCTCCACCGGCTCGAGGCCGCCTGTATCCCGGAGAACACGCCCTCGCGCACGCTGCTGCAGAAGGCGGGCTTCTCGGAGGAGGGTTTCGCTCAGGCTTATCTTAAAATTAACGGCGTCTGGCGAGACCATGTGCTGTTCGGCCGCCTCACCCCCTACCGGGGCCACGAGGGGCCGGACGACGGGGTGTCGGTCTAGCCGGCCGGCGCCTGGGACACGGACAGGCGCAACTCTAGGACCGAATGGCCAACGACCGCTGGATGTGGGACGCCACGGCCACCCTCGAGGCCCTGGGCGCGGCTGAGGTCGCGCTCTGGGTCTGGGAGCCGGAGAAGGATCGCGTGCGGCTGATGGGCGCCACCCGCGCCCTCGGCCTCGGCCCCCTTGCGCCCGACTGCTCCTCGGCCGCCCTGCGCGCGCTCGCCCTGCCCCAGGACCGCGCCCTCGCCGACGACGTGCTGCGCGTCCAGCCGCCCGGGACCGAGGTGGCCGTGCGGCTGCGCATGCGCGGCGGGTCGCCGTGCATCTGGCGCGGCGTCTGGCTGGAGGAGGGCGTCCGCGCGGCGGGCGTCGTCGCCGCCGAGGTCCGCTTCGCCGCCTCCGGGATCGACCACCTGACCGGTCTCTGCGACCGCAAGAGCTTCATCACCCTGGCCCGCGAGCGTCTGGCGACGCCCGGCCAGCACGAGCTGATCGTCGCCGACCTCGACCGCCTGCGCCGCCTGAACGAGGCCCTGGGCCACGAGCGCGCCGACTTGGTGCTGGCCGCGCTGGGCTCGCGGCTGGCCGCCGCCTTTCCGCCCGGCGCGGTGCTCGCCCGCATCGGCGAGGACGAGTTCGCCGCCTTCGCGCCCGTGGGCGTCTCGCCGGGCGCCGAGAGCCTGCGCCGCGCCCTGGAGCAGCCGCTGCGCGTGGCGGGCTTCGACATCCACCCGACCCTGTCCATCGGGGCGGTCGAGGCCACGGGCGGCGAAGACGCCCCCGACGCCGCCGAGCTCCTGCGCCGCGCCGAGCTGGCCGTCGAGGCCGCCAAGTCCAACGGCCGCGGCGGCGCCGCCGCCTACGGCCGCGGCCTGGAGACCGACGGGCTGTCGCGCCTGGCGCTCGAGGGCGACCTCAAGGGCGCCATGCGCCGGGGCGAGCTGACGCCGTTCTACCAGCCCATCGTGCGGCTCTCGACGGGCGCCCTTTCCGGCTTCGAGGCCCTGGTGCGCTGGCGCCACCCCCGGCGCGGCCTCCTGATGCCCGAGCAGTTCCTGCCGCTGCTCGACGAGATGGGGCTGATGCCCGAGCTGGGCGCCATGATGATGCGCGAGGCCGCGCGGCAGCTCGCCGTCTGGCGCAAGCGCCACCGCGCGGCGGGCGAACTGACCGTGGCCGTGAACCTCTCGACCGGCGAGATCGATCGCGCCGACCTCGTCGCCGACGTGGCCGCGATCCGGGCCGAGACCGGCCTCCCGCCCGGCGCGCTGAAGCTGGAGGTCACCGAGGGCGACGTCATGCGCGACCCGGACCGCGCCGCCGTGATCCTGAGCGAGCTCCGCGCCGCCGGCGCCGCCCTGGCCCTGGACGACTTCGGCACCGGCTTCTCGTCGCTGAGCTACCTGACGCGGCTGCCGTTCGACACCCTGAAGATCGACCGCTACTTCGTGCGCACCATGGCCACCAACGAAGGTTCGGCGAAGATCGTCTCGTCGGTGGTGAAGCTGGGGCAGGACCTGGCCATGGAGGTGGTGGCCGAGGGCGTCGAGAACGCCGGCATGGCCCGGCATCTGCTGAGCCTCGGCTGCGACTACGGCCAGGGCTTCGGCTACGCCCCCGCGCTCAGCGCCCAGGAAGCCGAGGTCTACCTCAACGAAAGCTACGTCGACGGCGCCGCCCCGGTGAAGGCCCGCGGCTGACCCGGGCCGCCCGGAGACGCTTCCCTGGGTGAGTTCGCGAGGCGGGAGGGGCCCTACGCCCGCCCGGCCTCCGCCGACAGGAACTTGGGATCGACGCCCAGCTTCTCGAGCGCCCGGGCCCACTTGGTCTCGTGGTCCTCGCCGAACACCAGCGTCTCGTCGGCCTCGACGGTCAGCCAGACGTTGTGCCGGATCTCGTTCTCCAGCTGCCCGGCGCCCCAGCCCGCGTAGCCCAGCGCCAGGATCGCCCTGCGCGGGTGGCGGTTGTGGCTCGCCATGGCCTCCAGCACCTCGCGCGTGGTGGTGAGGGCGAGGCCGCCGTCCACGCCCAGGCTGTACTGGGCGCGGTAGTCGTCGGTGTGCAGCACGAAGCCGCGCTCGACCTCCACCGGTCCGCCCATCAGCACCGGGTCGTCGTCCATCTGCGCGGTGACCTCGATCTCCAGCCGCTCCAGCAGCTCGGGCACCGTCAGCCCCTCCACCGGGCGATTCACGGCGATGCCCATGGCGTGATCGGAATCGTGGGCGCAGACCAGGATCAGCGCGCGCTCGAAGCGCGGGTCGCCGATGCCCGGCATCGCGATCAGCAGCTGGCCCGACAGGAACGCGCTTTCCATTCCCCGCAAGATTCGGCCGGAACGTGGCGACTTCAAGGGTGCATCGTCGGCATCTGCGAAATGCGGCTTACGATCCGTCGACTTTCCCGGTTATCTGCGGCTCCGATCCCTTCGAAGGAGACCCCTATGACGATCAAGGTTGGCGACAAGCTGCCGAACGTGACCCTGACCCAGGCGACCGCCGAGGGGCCGAAGCCGGTGCAGACCGACGAATTCTTCAAGGGCCGCACCGTGGCCCTGTTCGCCGTGCCCGGCGCGTTCACGCCCACCTGTTCGGCCAAGCACCTGCCCGGCTTCAAGCAGCTCGCGCCCGACCTGAAGGCCAAGGGCGTGGACGAGATCGCCTGCCTGTCCGTGAACGACGCTTTCGTGATGCGCGCCTGGGGCGAGGACCAGGCCGTGGGCGAGGACATCGTCATGCTGGGCGACGGCAACGGCGCCTTCACCGACGCCGTGGGCCTCGGCATGGACGGCTCCAAGTTCGGCATGGGCAAGCGCTCCCAGCGCTACTCCATGATCGTGAAGGACGGCGTGGTGAAGGAGCTCAACGTCGAGCAGGGCGGCGAATTCCGCGTCTCGGCGGCCGACTACCTGCTGGCGCAGCTCTGATGCGGGCGCGGGGCCTCGCGCTGCTGGCGGCGCTGCTGACGGCGTTCGCGCCCGCGGCGGCCGGCGCGCGCGGGCCCCGCGTCAACTCCGACGAGTACAGGAAGAGCTGGGGCCTCGAAGCCATCGGCGCCCGGGCGGCCTACGAGGCCGGCCTCACCGGCAAGGGCGTGACCGTGGCGCTGGTGGACTGCGGCCTGGCCGACGCGCAGCGCGACCTGATGCGCAACGTCTCCCGCCGCTCGCGCGACGTGGTCGAGGGCCGCGCCACGCCGGTGACCGACCGCCACGCCGCCTATGTGGCCGGACCGCTGGCCTCGGCGCTGGACGGGCGCGGGATGGTGGGCGTGGCCTACAACGCCACCGTGCTGCAGATCCGCGCCGACGTGGACGGCGGCGGCCTGGACGGCGCCTGCGCGTTCCGGCCCAGCGACCTGGCCCGCGCGCTGGACTACGCCGCCGAGCAGCGGGCGCGCATCGTCGTCCTGCCGCTGCAGCACGGAAAGCCGCTGGGCGGGCGCTTCGAGGCGGCGCTGGAGCGCCTGGTCGGGTCCGGCGCAGTCGTGGTCATCGCCGCCGGCAACCGCAACGGCCCGGACCCCAGCTGGCCGGCGCGCTACGCGATCGATCCGCGCTTCCAGGGCGCGATCGTGGTCGCCGGCGCCTCCAGCTACTACGGCATGATCACCAGCTGGTCGAACCGTGCGGGCCTGGTGAAGCCCTGGTTCATCGCCGCCCCCGGCGAGTGGGTGCTCACGGACTGCCGAGGCAAGTGCAAGCTGGTGTCGGGGACCTCGTTCTCCACGTCCTATGTGGCGGGCGCCCTCGCCCTGATGATGGAGGCCTGGCCGCAGACGAGCGGCCGCGACCTGATCGCCCGGCTTCTGGACACCGCCCGCGACGAGGGACCGGCGGGCGTCGACGAGGTCTATGGGCGCGGCCTGCTGGACGTGGCCCGCGCCTTCGGCGGCTGAACGCGGGGGGCTCCGCCAGGTCGTGTACTCATAAGCTGGGAGCAGGTGGAAGCCCCTGAGGCGGACTCCCTGAACGTCCGAAAGAGGTGGTTTTCGGACGTTGAAACGGCTTGCCGCCACTCCTGATGTTCCCATATTGTTCCGCCCCTCCTCTCCCAGGCGCGGCAGCGCCGTGGGAGAGGCCGGGAGAGGGCGGCGCTGAGCCGCGCGCGCCGCGCCGCCGTTGGACCAGGAGGCGACGCCTGTGGGCAAGGTCATGTCCGTCACCGCCAAGCTGCGGCGTGATCGGGCCCGCCGGCTCCGACGCGAGCAGACCGAAGCCGAGGCCCGCCTCTGGGAGGTCCTG